>PLHP01000343.1 GCA_003138955.1 Acidobacteriaceae bacterium
GGTGGCCCTCCCTACGATTCACGTCTCGCAACGCAAACCGTAGCAGAGTTCTACCCCCGCCGCTCAAAACCTAATTTGGACAAGTGTGCCTTTCCATGAGAATGTTTCCAACCCGACTCTACCAAGAATCGGGTCGAGAACCGCCCCTCTACCTCTAACTAGAAATGGGCCACCATTGCAACGGCTGAAGCGCGATACAGAGACGGGACGAGCCATAGCGGCGAGTTCGGGCACGGTGGCGGCGGCGACCGAGAGCGGGTCGAGAGCTGGGCAACCGCCATCGCCAGCATCCGGTTCCTCGCCTGCGTCTGCTGCGGCTGCTCCATCTGCGTCATCGAGCGCCGTGAAGGTAGCCGAAGTTCCTGTCGCGGATCGGAAACTCTGGAAAGTTCTGGTTCCCGCCGTGGTGGTCATTGTGGCGGCGGTAATCGCGGGAGCGTTCTACTTGCGCTCGCGCCAAGCCACGCAGCGCCTGACCGAGAAGGACTCCATCGTTCTCGCCGATTTTGCCAACAGCACGGGCGATGCAATCTTTGACGACACGCTGAAGACGGCGCTCAGCGTTGCTCTCAACCAGTCGCCGTTTCTGAATGTGCTTTCCGAGAACAAGGTCGCGGCGACCTTGCAGCAGATGTCCCGTCCGACTGGCACGAAACTCACGCCCGAACTGGCCCGCGAGCTTTGCCAGCGGGCGGGCAACAAGGCTTACATTGCGGGGTCGATTGGCAGTCTGGGCAGCGAATATGTACTGGGGTTGAAGGCGGTGAATTACCAGAGCGGAGATGCGCTGGCGCAGGAGCAGGTGATGGCGGCGGCGAAGGAGAAGGTGCTGGACGCGCTGGGCGGAGCGGCATCCAAGCTGCGGGGCGAACTCGGCGAATCGCTAGCTACGGTGCAGAAGTTTGATGTTCCACTCGAACAGGCCACTACGTCTTCGCTCGAAGCTCTGAAAGCATACAGCCTTGGACGAAAGGCCTCTAATGAGAACGGCTCCTCCGTAGCCCTGCCGTACCATCAACGTGCCATCGAGCTTGATCCGAATTTTGCCATGGGCTATGGGGCAGTAGGCGACGACTACTTCAGTCTCAACGAACTAGGGCGAGCCAGCGAGTACTACACCAAGGCATTCCAGTTGCGGGAACATGCCAGCGAACGGGAGAAACTGGAGATCACCGCCAACTACTATGACACCGTAACCGGACAACTGGATAAAGCAGCCCAGACATATCAGGAGTGGATTGCGAGCTACCCACGGGAATCGGCCGCATATAACAGGTTGGGTGTGGTGTTCGCCTTACAGGGACAGTATGAGAAAGCCACGGAGGCAGGTATGCAAGCCGTGGGTCTCGCGCCTGATGCTGTAAGTGGGTACACGAATCCCGCCAACTATGCCGTTGCCTTGCAACGCTTCGACGAGGCGCGGCAGACGATCAAAGAGGCGCAGGCGCGAAAAATGGATGATTTCATACTGCACAATGCTCTCTACGCTCTCGCCTTCCTCGGGGCGGACTCCGGGGCGATGGCGGAACAGCAAGAATGGTATACAGGCAAGCCCGAAGAGAACGCAGGACTGGCACTCGCCTCCGATACCGAGGCTTGACGGCGGTCATCTTGCCAAGGCACGGGAACTGACCAAGCGGGCTGTGGACTCTGCCATACGGTCGGACAGCAAGGAAACTGGGGCAATATGGCAGGCGATTGCCGCTCAGCGGGAAGCCGCCTATGGCAATGCCACAGAAGCGCGGCACCCTCTGGAAAGACGCCGACCCCGACATCCCCATTTTGAAAGAAGCGAAAGCGGAGTACGCTAAGTTGCAGTAGCCTCTACAGCAACCATGGTCATCACCGCGTCGGTCATCTCGCTTCTAGCAATCCTGCTGACTCCAGTCCTCCTAATTCGGTTCCGCAAACGCTGGGTAGCAGCCTTCAACCTAGCCGTTACGAACCGAATCACGAGCCGATTTGCCGCCCGACTGCCGGGCTTCGGCATCCTTACACACGTAGGTCGAAAGTCAGGCACGCTCCACCGGACGCCAGTGAATGTTTTTCGAGCGCCGAAGGGATTCCTGATTGCGCTCACCTACGGACGCGATAGCGAGTGGGTCAAGAATGTAGTAGCCGCTGGTGGATGTGAGCTTGAGACTCGCCACGTGCTGTATTTACTCTCCGCACCAACCATCGTCCATGACCCCACTCGGCGACGTTTCCCGCTTTTCGCGCGTATAGTCCTCGGGATCATTGGTGCGACCGACTTCATGCAGCTTTCAACTTCTCACGCAAACGGTGTTGCGCCCTAAATCAAGATCGGCTCCGGTTTAGCTTTCGTACATCTCGTAATGCGTGGAGCACGGCTCTAGCTCTAGCAGGAAATCCTTGTCGAAGTCGTAGTATTTCGCCACGCTGATGTCGTCTCCGGCAAAGGCGCGGACCGCCTCCTCGGACTCCCAGCGCCGCCAATTTCTCGGCGTATTCGCCCCACTTGGTAGGTTTGGTCAACGCTTTCCACGGACGATAAATCACGTGCTCATCGCAGATGCAGAGCGGATTACCGCCGAGCAAATCGACCTGCTGCCGCACTCTTGCGATGGAGGAATCTTGCGCGTACTCTCGCCACACCTCCGTCTTAAAGAGAATCAAGAGGGACTGGTCGCTCGTCATGTATGAGGTTTATTGGGACGACAGTGGTACGGATCGGGACTCGCCACTCGCCATCGCCGCCTGCTATATATCTACGAAGCGCGGATGGGACGCCTTTGTCGAAGCCTTCGATGAAATCCGATGGAGCGAAGGATGTGAGACCTTTCATATGGTCGAGTTCGCTGCATCCCACGACAAAACAAAAAAGCCCTTTTGTGACTGGGATCGTGTAAAGCGAAAACGTGTTTACGAGCGCATTGCCAAGGCCATCAATGAACACAAGAGACATGGAAGACTGGACGCAAGACCTGCTGATCCACCTGCTACACTTGCCGCCCACGTCCAAGCACCGGGAGGCTGGCAAGAAGGACATCGTGCAAACTTTCGATCCGCACAAGCACTACGGAGCGAACCAAGCTCGGTTCCAGAGCTACGTCAACCTGTGCCTCACGAACAAATTCCGGAGTCTCCATTCCAAGCGTATGAAAGATGCGCTGTCCCAGCCCGGAAGCGTGTCGCTCGACACGCAAAGGGAATGGGACGACCCCCGCTCTGTCGATGAATAGGGAAGAAGTGTCAAGGTAGCGCTCTAACCAACTGAGCTACGCGCCTACAGCAAGCCATTTCTCGCGCTGAGCTATGTCGGCAAGCAGGAAATAATCGGTTGCTTCTTGTTTGCCCGTCATCCGCCAGTAATCACGCATATACGTGACCATTCGCGCAGATCCCTTCCGCTATGCCGACTCCCAAGGAACATCACCCGTTCTGTAAGGGGATGAGTTGAAACCCGAGTTGTGCGGCTTGTTTCAGGAGTCGGTATGAGCGTGCTTTATGGCTTCTTCGTCGCAGCGGGGAAAGACACTCCAACCTCCGTCTGGCCTAGTCAGAATCGTCTCCATCGAGTCGCACAGCGGGAGCACGCGGGAGCGAGGCCGCGCCTCGAAAGATGATATTGGCGCGTTCGGTCCCGCGTGCCGCCGTCGGCGCCCGGCTTCAAGTTGAGCATTTTGTCCAGAGCATAAAGTTTGAAGAAGTAGCGATGGGGTCTGGCGGGAGGCGGGCAGGGGCCGCCGTAGCCGGTTTTGCGGAAATCGTTGCGACCCTGGCGGCCCCCACTGGGCGGCTCATCGACCTTGGTCACGCCTTCAGGTAAGGCGGTGGTGTGGGCAGGCAGATTGAAGAGAACCCAGTGGGTCCAGGTTCCAACGGGAGCGTCGGGATCATCCGCAATCAATGTGAAACTCTGTGTTCCTGTGGCGAGAATTTCTCGTGCGCACCATCATCGAGAATCCAACATTATTGGAACCACGGGTAGCTGCCAAGCTGCGCTCCGCTTCGACCCTTCGGCTTCGCTCAGAGAAGGCTCACGAGCACGCCCGTCGCTCCATCGTCTGACTTATCGAACGGGACCGGAATCGTGCAATTGTCCAAGAGCCTGCGGCGTGAAGAGGGTTTCATCTAGGGGCGCGTTGAATTTTACCTCGTCGATCACTAGGACGGTCCTGGTTCCATTCGGCACGGAAGTCATTTCCATATGGCGCGGGCCACAGATGCCCGACACGCGCTTGAGTTGGCTGGCGTGGAGGACGCGCACCTCGCGGCCTTGCGCATCGTATAACTCGGAATGGAGGATGACGGGTGCATCTTGCGCCACCCAGTAATAGATAAACTTATATTGAGAGCGGGACGAATCGACGGGAGTAGCTTCAATCTTCCAGGTCTTATGACCTTCGATGGTCTCGGCTTCGCCCAGCAGGCGGTAAGTGAAATCGTCGAGCACCCGTTCCGCAATATCTTCGAAGGTAAAGTCGGTGCCGATAAAATGGGCGGAACGCTCCTGGGGAACAACGGCGCGAACGCGCTGCGTGGCGGGTATATACATATATTGGCGATCACTTACACCGGTCCGATTGATCGACAAAAGAGCAACGCCGCGAATTTCCTTTGGAGCGTTAAACACAACGAGCGTCTTACTATCTCCGGGAGAACCGATGCGACGGTAGGTGAATGTCTTCTTTGTATGGCGTCCTTCTTTGTCAAAGACTTCAAAGCCGGCCCGCATGAAAGTATCGTGGCTGGTATCTTGCCGGTACACATCTTCCATGATTTGGCGGGCGTCGGGAGAGGCGGCGAAAACGGGGGTGCAGGCAAGGCAAAGCAGCACGGCGCAGACGCAGGCGGACGCGACTGGACTTAGTAACTTCACGCGACAAACAGAACTGCTACTCATAGCCAATCGCCTCGATCACCGACATACGCATCGCGCGGAGGGCGGGGAGCCAAGCGGCGAGTAACGACACCGCCGCCACGGCTGGGAGGGCCGCCAGAACCAACAGCCACGGGAAATAGAACGGGACCTCGTAACCGGCCACAACCGTGGACACGGTGCGCGACATGAATTGTATATTGAAGACCGCGGCCAAAGCACCTACCATAACTCCCACTATAGAAATGGCGACCGCTTCCAGTAACACCATTTTGCGAATCTGAGAACAGTAGCCACCGACCGCCCGGACAATCGCGAATTCGCGGCTCCGTTCCATCACGGAAACGATCAGGGTATTCACGATCCCCACGACCGCGACGACTACGGCGACGACTAACTGCATATAGTTCAACAGGAAGAACTGGTCGACCAGGCTCCCGATCCAAATCCGCAATTCGGCGTTGGTGTAAACCAGAGCATGTTCCGAGCCGGAGGTAAGGCGTTCGATCTTGCGTTTGACCAGAGTTGCGTCTTCTCCGGGCTTCAGGTTGACGTCGACAAAATCAACCGCGTCGTCTTTCCAGAATTTCTTGTAGAGCGCCCGATCCATGAAGATCGAACCTTTATCGGAGCGGTAGTCTTCGACGATGCCGAGGATGGGAAGATCCAGAACTCCGGTTGGAGCGTTGAGGCGCACACGGCCACCGACGCGGCATCGCCAACGGGCGGAAAAATTGTTGGAGACCAACACGCCTTCCCCTCGCGGCAAGAGCTCACGCACATGCCTGGAGCTGCCGCCTTCGATGGCGTCGGAAGCGCGGGCGAGAAAGCCATCCATCTCAATGGCAATCACGGCGGCGGAGTCACCCTGAAAAGGAATGAAGGTGAAGCGAACATTTTCGACGCTCTTGACTTCCGGCAAGGCGGAGATGCGGTTCCCCATATCTTCGCTGAAATGATAGGACGTGGAACGCAACAAGGTTGAAGTGGCGACCACCAGATCGGAATTAAGCATCCGGTGGGTCCAGCGTCCAATCATGTGCTTATAACTCTGGATGTAAGCACCGGTGGAGAAGACGAACATGAGGCCGACCATAAGCGCGCCGACGGTGGCCGAGCTGCGCCGCGGCGAGCGGACCATGGCATCGACGGCGAGCCCGCCTTCCGCACCTCCGGCCCAGTCCATGACGGGATGAATGAGGCGTGCGGACCCTTGCACCAGCATGGGCAGGAGCAGGGTTAGGCCGAGCAGAATGACAGCGGCATAGGACAACTGAAGCGTCATGCCTACGCGAGAAGGGGAAAAATGAACCAGCAGCGAGGCAACCAGGACAAGCGCGGAGCCGGGTGCGATGCGCTTCCATCCAAGAGACGATTCCGGCTGGCGCGACTCGATGTTATGGAGCGCGAGGATAGGATCGAGGCAAGACGCGGCCCGGGCCGGGAACCACGCGCCGATCAGGGAAGCGGCAACACCCAAGGCAAACGAAGTAAGTACCGTGACGGGATGGAGCCGCGGCGCCACGGCGGTCGAGATCACGCCGTAAACGGATGCGGCAATGGAACCCATCACTTTACTGGCCGCAGCCGCTAAATAGAAGCCTCCGGCAATCCCAGAAATCGAGCCGATCACTCCCATAAGCAACGCCTCGCCGAGAAACATGGCGTATACATTCCGGCGCTCGACGCCGAGAGAGCGGAGAATGCCGATCTCTTTCCATCGCTGGTTCACAGCGATGGTGAAGGAGTTGAAGATGATGTAAACGCCCACGAGCAGGGCGATAAAGCTGGTAATCAACATTCCCAGGCGCATAGCGGTCACGGCATTTTCGAGCGCCTGACCGCGCATTTGCGGGCGAACGGTTTCAAGACCGGCAGGCAAGCGCGCGCACAGTCGCCGTTGCAACTCATCGACCGGGACGGAGCGCGAATTCATCAGATCGATGCGATCGAAACTGCGACCGCGATCGAAGACGACCTGGGCCGAGTACACATCCATGACCGCGACATTGCCGCCGAAAACCGCGCCGACGCCAACGGGCTGGAAAAGTCCCTGAACGATGAAATCCTTTCGACCGTGGGCGGTGAAAATCGGCAGGCGGTCGCCGATGCGCAAACCGTGGCGCTCGGCAAAAGCCCGAGAAAGCAGAAGCGAGTTCGGCTGGGCAAGGTAAGTGAGCGGATCGGCGATTTCGGTTTGGGAGCGGTCGAACTCGTATTGGCGTAACTGTTGATCGCCGGTTGTATCTACTCCTAAGATAAGCAGATTGCCTTCGTCGGCAAAGGCCGAATGAACAATGACCTCGATGACCGGCTCGGCCAGCTCAACGCCGGGAGTTGCCCGCACGGTGTCGATAACTTCCTCGGGGAAACCAGTTTCGCCGGAAGTTACTTCAAGGGTGGACTTACCGGCCAATCGCTCGACGGTGAGCGAGAGGGAGTCGAGGAGTGCCGTGTTGGCGGTGCGGACCGCGAAGAAGACGGCAACGCCAAGTGCGATGCCGAGAGTCGTCATGAGTACGCGAAGACGATGGGCGCGCCACTGCCGCGACGAAATCTGCCAAAGCGCTGGAATCATCATCGTCCGGTCGCCGGGGCGCGGTCGAAGCGCTCATCTTTAACGATGCGGCCATCATGCAGAGTAATAATTCGGTTGCAGTAACCCGCCGCCTGCGAGTTATGGGTCACCATTAGAAGAGTGCTGGCGTATTCGTGTTGGAGGCCGTCGAGAAGCCGAAGGATTTCTTCGCCCGAGACGGAGTCGAGATTTCCGGTGGGCTCGTCGCCGAGAAGCAAGAGCGGGCGAAAAATCAGGGCGCGCGCAATGGCCACGCGCTGACGCTCTCCGCCGGAGAGTTCATCGGGACGGTGGCTGGAACGGTCTTTCAAGCCAACGCGCACGAGCATCGACGCGGCGCGAGGTTCGGCATCTTTTTTGGCGAGGCCTTGCAGACGAAGCGGGAAGGCCACATTTTCCAGGGCGGTGAGAGTGGGCAAAAGATTGAAGGTCTGAAAGATCATGCCAATCTTTTCGCGGCGCAGGCGGGTGCGGGCATCGTCGGAAAGCGCGGAAAGCTCCATGCCATCGACCTTGACGGAACCGGCGGTCGGACCATCGAGACCGCAAATCAGATTCAAGAGGGTGGACTTGCCCGACCCGGAAGGCCCCATGACGGCGACGCGCTCCGCGGGCCCGATCTGGAGATTCATGCCACTTACAGCTTGGACGACTTTGCCCAGGCCGTAGCTTTTAGAAACACCGGTCAGCTGTATCACCGGAAAATAGCCTCCAAGGTCATTTAGCAGCGGAGAGTTCGACGGCGCGGAGATCGTCCGCGCGGGCTTCTTCCGTTTCCGCTTCGGTTTCTGAAATCGCCAGCACGGATGCCAAGCGCGCAGCCAAAGTTTTTACGTACGGCGGGTGCATGAGCTCAAAGTGACGGCCATCGACAAACTCTTCGGTGAAACGTCCGCGGGTGATGCGGCTGCGAACGCCCTGGGGAAGCGGCAAATTGGTGAGCCAAGACGCCTCCGCACGCCACAGCCACACGGGCGCGTTCAAGGGTTCGAGGGTCCTGGTGTCGATCAGATTGGCGTGGCGAATGAAAATCTCGAAAAACTTCTCGGTGCTGGAACCGGCGCCGCTATTGAGGGCGACTCCAGTGTTGAGGTTGACTCCATGATCCGACAGCCAGTTCATCAGCAGAGCCAAACGTGCCGATTCGTCGGACGAGGCCACGATTTTTTTGGCGAGGTCCATCATCGAGGCGGAAAGGCCGGCGGCCTCGCCACGAGGAGACGGCGCGAAATCGCCGGTGAGATGGTCGTAGACTTCCGCAATCAGATTTTTCAGCACGAGTTCGCGCGGGCAGGCGGGATCGAGCACGGCGACTGGGGTTTCGATCATGCCGAGGAGGGAGATCGCACGGCCAAGGCGCTCGAGTTCGGCGGCGGTCGCTAGGGCGAAAACTCCTCCGGCGGAAAAACCGGCGAGGCGCAACGCGCCTTGAGGCTGACGGCGCGCGACGATCGCAGCGTAACTGCGCGCCAGGTCGGCAATGGAAGACCATTCGTCGCCGAGACCGGTGAACATGCGCGATTGGATCGCGTAGACGGGGAATCCCTGGGGCAACTGCGCGGCCAAGGCATCGTAAATGCTGGTTGCGCCGCCGGCGGGATGGAAAAGGAAGAGTGGAGCGCCGGCGCCACCGGAGCGCAGAGTGATAGCCTGTTCGACGCAGACCGCGGGCATGATCGCCAGGTTGTGGGCGCGACTGTTGCCGGGCGTTTCGACTTTCGCAGATTCCGACTTTTGCGAGCCGCGGCCGAGACCCTCGAGCACAATGGCGGCGAGGCCGAGGATGGTGGAGTTCGCGGAAACTTTACTGGTGAGCAATGCAATCCCGAACTGCGCTTCGAGGCGGTTCAACAATTCGAAGGCCATCAGGGAATCCAAGCCCATTTCCATCAGCGGGCGGCTGGCGTCGAGTTTGGCGGCGCTGGTCCGCAAGACAGCGGCGGCGCTTTCGCCGACATGCGCGGCGACCAACGCGAGCCTTTGGGCGGGCGGGGCGGACGAAACCAGGGCGCGAAGATCTCTGCCATTGGCGGCCGGTTCGCAATCGGGAGGCACAAAGACTTCGGAGAATTTCGGGGAAGGCGATACGTTGGCCGACGCGCCGAAGATGTTTTGCCAGTCGATGCGCATGAAACCGATCTGAGCGATGTCTCTTTGAAGCAGGCGGCCCAACATCTCCGTCGCTTGCGCGGGAGAGATGCCGTGGACGCCGCGCGCGGCGAGTAGTTCGGCGACTTCGGCGTTGCGGGCAAGGACGCCCACTTCGGCCAGAGCGCCCCAGTTTACGGTGAGAGCGGGCAATCCCAGGGAGCGCCGGTAATGGGCCAGGGCGTCGAGGAAGCAATTGGCTGCGGCATAATTCGCCTGTCCTCCGGACCCGATCAAGGCGCTCACCGACGAGAACATGACGAAATGATCGAGCGCAATTTCTTTCGACGCCGAATGCAGATTCCAAGCGCCGGAGACTTTGGGGGACATGACGCGCGCGAATCGTTGGGAAGTAAGTTGGGGGAGCAATCCGTCGTCCAGCACCATAGCGGCGTGAAAGATGCCGCGCAACGGCTCTAGCTTGAGTCGGATACGTTCGAATAAACGCGCGACTTGGCGTTCGTCGGTTACGTCCGCCTTGACGACCAAAACTCTTGCGCCGAGCCGTTTCAGTTCCGCTATAGCGCGTTTCGCCTCGGGGGTTCCGGCGCCGCTTCGACCTGTGAGGATGAGACTTTTCGCGCCGCGCTCGACCAGCCATTTCGCCACGGCAAGGCCAAAACCGCCAAGTCCGCCGGTGATCAGATACGAAGCCTTTGCGGAAAACTCGATCTGCTTTTTTGGCGGCGCGGGCTTAGGCGCAGCGGCCGCATCGTGCATGGTCAAAACGATTTTTCCGATATGCTTGGCCTGCGCCATCAGGCGGAAGCCCTCCACCGCCTGTGAAACGGGCATGGATTGGTGGGGCAGCGGCCGCAATTTTTTTGCGCGGAACAACTTCAGGATGGTTTGCAGCAGGCTTTGAACGAGGTGAGGTTGCGCCGCCACCACCTGTCCCATATCGATCACAAACATCGAGAGGTTATTGCGGAAGGGGCGCAGTCCGATGGCGGTGTTGCCATAAATGTCGCGCTTGCCAATCTCCAGAAACCGGCCGCCGGGCGCGAGGGCCGACAGACCCTTGGCAATGGCGTCGCCAGCGAGCGAATTTAAAACGAGATCGACACCCGCGCCTTTTGTAAGCGTGCGAATCTCGGCGGCGAACGCCGTCGAACGGGAATCCATGATGTGACGAACGCCGAGCTTACGAAGATAGCTACGCTTTTCGTCATTGCCGGCAGTCGCGAAAATTTCCGCGCCCGCCAACTGGGCAAGTTGGATGGCCGCCAGCCCCACGCCTCCAGTCGCGGCGTGGATGAGGATTTTTTCGCCGCGCTGAATTTTGCCTAGATGATGAAGTGCGTACCAGGAGGTCATGAAGGCGACGGGAACGGTCGCGGCCTCTTCAAAGCTGAGGCGCGAAGGTTTGCGCACAACATAGGGAACGGGAACCGTGAGGTGGGACGCAAAACAACCCGAGCCGCTGGCGATGACTTCGTCGCCCATGTTGAGGTCGCGGACCCGGCTGCCAACGTTAACAATGCGCCCGGAGCATTCATCGCCAAAGAGCAGGTCAATATCGCTATCCATGGGATAAATGCCGAGCGACTTCATCACGTCGCGGAAATTTAAAGCCGCGGCGCAGATTTCGATTTCCACTTCATTGGGGCCGGGCTTGCGCCGCGGCTTCTCATGCAGAGCGAGATCGTCGATCACGTCGGAGGCGGGAATCCGCAGAAAATATCCAGATTTGCGATGCGACGAAACATGCGGGGGATGCGATTCCAGGGAAGTGCGAGTCAGGCGATTGGCAAGGCGCGAGTTGCCTCGCCATGCGATTTCCGTTTCTCCATCGCCGGAGACGATCTCCCGCAATAAATGCTGCGCGGCGGCTTCCGCATCTTCCCCGTCAAGGTCGGCCAGGCGGCAGAACCATTGAGGGAACTCGGTCATGATGGTGCGTCCTATGCCAAGCATCGGCGCCTGGGCCACGGAAATCCCAGCTTCCGGCGCGACATTTTGCGCAACAGTATTCTGTGCGCCACGAGTGACAATCCAGAGCCGAGGCGCGGAAGCGCCGAGCGCCAGCGATTGAACAAGATGAAGCACGCTATGGCAGCCGATCGCTTCCGCCTGAGAAAGCGAGCGAGAATTTAACTCGGTTGCGCCGGGGGCATCCAGGCTCCAAAGGTGGATCACGCCCGCCAACTCCCGCTGGTTTGCCGAGGCAAGAGCGTTTCGCACATCGCTCTGCAATGAAGCATCGATCTCTGGCCCCGTTTCGCCGGAGCCTTGGGAGTACTTGCCGGCAAAGAAAAGCAGCGGGGCGCCGCCGCGCGACTTCAACAACGACGCCAATTCTTCGGCAACTCCGGACCGGTCGGCAAATATGAGCCAGGTTCCTGGGGCCGACGGTTCCGTTTGTGAACTGGGCTCGTCAAGCGGCTTCACCACCCACTTGGTCTCATAGAGCCAGCGGTCTGGGCCATCGCTCTGCGACGCGCTCATGCCACGAACAGCCTGGGCGCGGAAGCCCTGGGCATCGAGGAGCACGCATCCCGCCTCATCGGAGATTTGAAGATCCCAAGTTATAGCGTGGAAACTGGATTGAACGAGTTTGGCATGACAGTAGACGCTGCGGCCGGGCCGCGCAAAAAACGCCAAGCGGTCGATGCGCGCAGGCAAAAAGGTCCGTTTCCCGGGCGATCCAGAAACGGCAAACTGAAGCACCTGAAAACAGGCGTCAAGCAGCGCGGGATGAATTTGAAACTTCCCTGCCCCGTCGGCCAATGGCTCGGGCAAATCAATCCTGCCGAGAGCTTCGCCGTCTTGTTTCCAGACGGTTTCGATAGCCCGAAAGGCGCGGCCATAGAAGAGGCCCTGCTCCTCAAAGACCGGGTAAATATCGTCCTTGGCCAGGGTGGTTCGGAGATCGCGCTTCAGCCGATCCAGATTGAGCGCCGGCGGCCTGGGGGCGGCGCAGGGGCCCAGTTTTGCGGATGCGTTGAGGGTCCATTGAGAATTCTCGTCGTATCCGCGGCTGGAAAACTTCACGGTGGCATCCTTGGGCGAGAATGCGGACTGCATCTGTACAGGGCCTTTGCCCTCGCGCAGAATGAGCGCCTTTTGAAATTCGATATCCTCAACGGCGAGAGGGAGAGAATCGAAAAGCTCAGAGCCCATGCCGAGCGCGGTTTCAACGTAACCCGAGCCGGGAAAAACGATATGGTCCCGCACGTGATGATCTTTAAGCCAAGCCTGCGCGGACAAATCGAGACGGGCATTCCAGACCGGCTCGGCGGAGGGGAGCTTCGCGGACAGGAACGGATGGGCGGGGCCGTCGAGGCGAGCGGCGCGCATCATACCGGTTTCGCTCCAGTGGGTTTCGCGCTGCCAGGGATATGCGGGAAGCGAAATTTCCGCGCCGGGGCCGTGGAAGAGCCGGCGCCAATCAACCGGGGAACCGGCAACGTGCATAGCACTGAGATTGGTGAGCATGGCGGCCAGTTCCGGTTCTTTACGCCGCAGCGAAAAGAGAGCCTTTCCGGCAGCTGAATGGTGCGCGAGCGTTTCGGAAATAGAGACCGTTAAAGCTGGGTGCGCGCTCAATTCCAGAAATAGAGCGTGGCCGTGGCCAGATAATTCCGAGATGGCGGCGCTGAAGCGCACCGGCTTGCGAATATTGCCCCACCAGTAATTGACGTCGAGGGCGGCGCTATCGACCGCCGTCCCGGTGACGGTGGAAGTCATATTGACGCGCAAGGGTGAGATTTCTACTTTTCCCAAAGCGCGGAACAAATCGTCCTTAACCGCGTCCATGTGATGGCTGTGGAATGCGTACTTGACTTGCAGAAAACGATTAAAGACGCCGCGCGATTCCAAAGCGTTCGCAATTTGCTCGAGCGGCTGGGCATCGCCGGAAAAAGTGACGGAGTGAGGGCTGTTATAGGCGGCGATGTCGACTTGGCCCGGATAATTTGCGGCAACCTCCTCCGCCTGCTTTGCGTCGAGGCTGGCGGCTAGCATGCGGCCCGTACCTGGCACCGCATTCATGCAGCGGCCGCGCTCAAAGATCAAACGCGCGGCTTCGCGCAACGTCAAGGCTCCGGCGACATGGGCGGCGGCAGCTTCGCCGACGCTATGACCGACCACGGCCGCGGGCTTCACGCCCCAGGATTGCCACAGACTGGCGAGCGCAATTTGCAAAGAAAAGACCGCGGGTTGAGCGATGGCGGTTTGTTGCATCCTGGAGGTGGATTCGTCGCGGAGCAATTCCTCGATCAAAGACCAGTCCGCAAACTCGCGGAAGAGTTCATTGCACTCCTCGATTTTTTCGCGGAAGATTTTTTCTTCCCGCAAGAGTTCGCGGCCCATGCCCCACCACTGAGGGCCTTGACCGGAAAAAACAAACACCGGACCGGCGGTGGTGAGCGACTCGCCGGCGCCGATTGCCGGAGTAGCGGCTCCAGCGGCATAACTATCGAGCCGTTCCAGCAACTCGCCGCGCGAACTGCCCACCACGCAGAGGCGGTGCGCCAGATGGGAGCGGCGAGTGGCAGCGGCGGCGCAAACGGCGTGCGCATCAGTCTCGTGGTTCGAGAGCAAGGCGCGATATTTTTCGACCACAACGTCAAGAGCCTCGCGACTTTGGGCGGAGATGGGCAGGACAAAGGGCCGCTGAGCACCATTTTCCGACAGCGAAGTTGTGTGACTCGGGCGGGCTGGCGGAGCTTCGAGGATAGCGTGTGCGTTGGCGCCGCCGAAACCAAAGGAATTGATTCCGGCGAGGAGCGGCCCGGAATTTTCAGGAAAAGCTTCGAGTTTTTGGACCACGCGCAGATTGAGTTTGTCGAAATCGATGTTGGGGTTGGGAGTTTTGAAATGCAGGCTGGGCGGGATGGTTTTGTGTTTGAGAATGAGCGCGACTTTGATGAGGCTGGCGATGCCGGAGGCGGCTTCGAGATGGCCGATGTTGGTCTTGACCGAGCCGATCAGGCAGGGATGCTTGCGTCCTTCGCGCAAAGCCGAACCGAGGGCGGCGGTTTCGATGGGATCGCCGACGGGAGTTCCGGTGCCGTGGGCTTCGACGTAGGCGATGTCGCTGGGCGAAATCGCGGCAGAGCGGCAGGCCTGGCGAATAAGGGCTTCCTGAGCGTGCTGGCTGGGGACGGTGATGCCATTGGTGTGGCCGTCCTGGTTGGCGGCGGTCGAGCGAATGACGGCGTAGATTTTGTCGCCGGCGGCGAGGGCGGCGGAGAGCGGCTTCAAGACGATGGCGCCGACTCCCTCGGCGCGGACAAAGCCATTCGCGCCGGCATCGAAAGCCTTGCAACGACCGTCGGGCGAGAGCATCGACATGCGGCTGAAGGCGACGAAGTTGCCTTGATGGAGGAGGGCATTGACTCCGGCGACGACGGCCATGGAGCAGCAGCCACGCCAGAGGCTTTGACAGGCGACATGGCAGGCGGTCAGAGCGGAGGAACAAGCGGTGTCCATGGCCATGCTCGGCCCGCGCAGGTCGAAGCAATAAGAAATGCGATTGGCGGCGATGCTGAAGCAAGAGCCAGTGGCGGAATAAATATCGGGCACGCTGCGTCCGTCGCTTTCGGATTGGAGGTCGGCATAGTCGGTGGTGGAGATTCCGACGAAGACTCCGGTGCGCGAACCGCGAATTTGTTCGAGGGGCTGGCCGCCGTCCTCAAAGGCTTCCCATGTGGCTTCGAGCAAAAGGCGCTGCTGCGGGTCGATGGCATCGGCCTCGCGCGCGGAGATGCCGAAGAAAGCGGAGTCGAAGCGGTCGATGCCATCGATGAAACCACCCCACTTGGAAATGGATTTTCCGGCGCGGTTTGGCGCCGGGTCATAGTGCGTGGCGATGTTCCAGCGATCGGACGGGACTTCGCGAATGGCATCCGTGCCCGCGCAGAGCATCGCCCAAAAGGCTTCAGGCGAATCCGCGCCGCCGGGAAAGCGACAGCCGATGCCCACAATAGCAAGCGATTCGTTCATGGTCGAATTTTCACCCTTAGTGCCAGGAATCATTGAGCAATCAATAATGTGTAAAGGTACAAGTTCAACGAAAGGCGCAGTGGAACACGCTTTCTCAACATCTAAGGCAGTGAAATAAAGCCGCCGCTTCCCTTCCCTTGCTTTCCTGCTAGGTTCATCCTTCGGCAAAGGAATCGAATCGCGTGTGACGTGACCGGCGAAATTTGTACCAAGTGGAATGAGAGAGAATCCACTTGGAGGAAAAGCAGGTCATGCCGATCCAGAAGTACAAGCCAGAGCAAATCGTGACGATGCTGCGGCAGATTGAAGTCAGCATCGCGAACGGAAAAACCACCCCACAAGCCTGTAAGGAAGCCGAGATCACCATCCAGACATTCTACCGCTGGCGAAAGGAATACGGCGGTTTGAAGATGGACCAGGCCAAGCGGCTGAAAGAACTGGACGGGCAATGTCGCTCATGCCCCTGTGCCGGCCGCGGCACTGCTCCGGGCAGTGGGCAAGCATGCGAACGATCACGAGGCGACCGTTGGCATCTTGATTGCAGGTCCATGCCGCGAGCGTCGGCTAGTTCCTTCTCCAGTTCCTTCCTGTCACAAGTGCCTTGGCCGAATGTCACACATCCGAGTGATTGCGGGCATAGCGGCCCAGTTCAATCACCGCTGAAACTAGTAGGTTCGACATTCATTCGCGGCAAGCGTGCGCATTCGTGATATCGCACACGGGAAAATGAGAGAAAAGCGTATGAGCCTGAACCGCAGGCAATGGTTTAAGGTCACGGCCGGAATAGGGGCCGGGCTCGCTTTATCGGAGTTGGGCGTCAACCTCCGGGAGATGCATGGTGCTGTCCGCGAGTTGAAAATTGCCGGCGCGGCGGAGTTCACCACCGCGTGCAACTTCTGCGCCTGTGGTTGCGGCATGATCTGCCAGGTGCAGGACGGCAAACTGGTGAACCTGGAAGGCGATCCGGATCACGTGATCAACCAGGGCGCTCTGTGCAGCAAGGGTGCGGCGATGTCGGCGGTTCCCAACTCTCCGCAGCGGCTCAAGAAACCGATGTACCGCGCTCCCGGCAGCGACAAGTGGGAAGAGATCAGCTGGGATGACGCGTTGAATCGGATCGCAAAAAAGATCAAGGACACGCGCGAAAAGACCTGGATCGCCACCGAGAAAGTTGGCGACGTGGAGGTTCCGGTTAACCGCACGGACGCTCTTTCTGGGTGGGGCGCAGAACACCAACGAGGAGTGCTACCTCATTACGAAGGCCACTCGTGTGCTCGGCACGGTAAACGTCGAACACCAAGCCAGAGTTTGCCACAGTCCCTCCGTTCCCAGTTTGACGGCATCGTTTGGTCGCGGCGCCATGACAAATCACTGGCTTGACCTGCAGAACTCGAAGGTCTTTCTCATCGAGGGAAGCAATGTTGCAGAGAACCATGTGATGGCGATGAAGTGGATACGCAAGGCGCAGGAAAAGGGCGCCATCATTATCCACGTCGATCCCCGGTATACGCGCACATCCTCCACTGCCGATATTTACGCGTGCATCCGAGCGGGTGCCGATATCGCGTTCCTGGGCGCGGTTATCAACTACATCATCGAGAACAAGTTTTACGACGAGGAGTACGTGAAGCTGCACACCAACGCGTTGATGCTGGCGCACGAGGAGTTCGCCTTTGAGGATGGACTTTTCAGCGGCTACGACGAAGCGACCCATCACTACGAGATGGCGAGCTGGGGCTATAAGCTCGGAGCGGACAAGAAGCCGGCGAAAGCCCGCAGCCTGGAAGATCCGCACTGCGTATTTGCCGAAGTGAAACAGCACTACAGCCGCTACACGATGCAGGCCAGCTCCGAGATCTCCGGTATTCCGGTCGAGATGATCAAAAAGATCGCCGACACGCTGGTGAACAACCGTCCCGGCACTATCCTGTACGCGCTCGGTGCGACGCAGCATACCGTAGGCGTGCAGAACATTCGCTGCTACGGCATTCTGCAACTGCTGCTGGGAAATATCGGTAAGCCCGGAGGCGGCGTCAACGCTCTGCGCGGACAGCCCAACGTTCAGGGCGGATGCGACATGGCCGTGCTCAACAACTACCTGCCGGGATACCTCACTTATCCGGGACATAACGAGCCTACGCTCAAAGATTGGACAAAGAACAACGGTACTTTCCGCGCCAAGTTCCTGGTCAACAATATGAAGGCGTGGTTTGGCGACAAGGCCACGGTCGAGAATGACTACGGCTACGCCTGGCTGCCGAAGCGCAGTTTGAAGAAGGACCACACCATCTACGGATTCTTCGAATCGGCCTATAAGGGCGACTTGAAGTTCCTCTACGTCATCGGCCAGAACCCGATGGTGACCAACGCGAACCTGACGATGACCTTCGACGGCCTCTCGAAGCTGGAAACCCTCGTTGTACCGGAGCTTTGGGACACCGAGACGTCCAGCTTCTGGCAGCGCCCAGGCGTCGACCCGAAGACGATCCAGACGGAAGTGTTCCTGCTTCCGTCGGCGTACTTCATGGAGAAAGAGGGCACGATCACCGGATCCGGACGGCTGGTGCAGTGGCGCTACAAAGCGGTGAATCCTCCGGGGGACTCCAAGGCTGATCTCGAAGTAATCGATGCCATCTTCCGCAAGCTTCGTGGCCTGTATGCGAACTCGACCGACCCGAAGGATCTGCCAATTCAGAACGCCGTTTGGAACTATCCGAAGCAGAATATGGCTGAGGAGATACTGAAGGAAATCGCTGGCGTCGATCTCAAGACCGGTCAACCTGTCAACGGTATCGCTGACTTGCAGCCCGATGGAACCACTTCGTGTGGGGTGTGGATCTATGCCGGTTGCTTCAAGGGCGGCAAGAACCTAACCCAGCGCCGTGACAGTAAGACCGATCCCAGTGGGCTCGGGATTTATCCTGGCTTCGCATGGACCTGGCCCGGGAACATGCACATCCTTTACAACCGGGCTTCGTGCGACGAAAAAGGTCAGCCGTTCGACAAGAACAAGGCGGTCGTCTGGTGGGACGCCGCTCAGAAGAAGTGGGCTGGTTGGGACACTCCCGATGTTCCGGTACCAACCGATGGACCGGACACACCGAACGGTCAGCGCGCCTTCCGCATGAGCGGCGAAGGCGTGGGACGCTTGCTTGCGGCCAGCTACAAGGATCCCGATCCTAAAAATAAGCCTCGTCCGGGAAATTTGT
>PLHP01000051.1 GCA_003138955.1 Acidobacteriaceae bacterium
CCGCGTGGCGGTCGTGCTGCCGGGTGGATAGAACAGCACCCGGTTGTTTTAGAGTCGGCCACGTAGAGATTGCCGCTGCTGTCCACGGCGACTCCTTCCGGATTATATAAGCTGTTGGCGCTGACCCCGCCGTTGTTAGCGGTGGTGGTGGTGAAGCTGCCGAAATGCCCGTAGACCCGCGTAGCGGTCGTGCTGCCGGGTGGATAGAACAGCACGCGATTGTTATTGTAGTCGGCTACGTAGAGATTGCCGCTGCTGTCCAGGGCGGCTCCAGTCGGCTCACTTAAGCTGTTGGCGCTGACCCCGCCGTTGTCCAGGGCGTTGGTGGTGAAGCTGCCGAACTGCCCGTAGACAACGTCCGCGGTAGTAGACTGAGCGGCGGCCGGGGTTGCGTTGGCCAGCGCCAAGACTGCCAGGAAAAAGACAAGCGCCAAACCTGCGCCGGACAAAGGTTGAGGTTTGTGTCCTATATCTTTGTTTCTTGTGCCCACGAAAGAAGCGAACAAGTTTCGGAAACATTGATGCGTGTGAAGCTCGGGCGAAGCCGAGCCAACGGACGAAGCGGTCGTCGTCATGGTGATTCCTCTCGTGAAATGCATCAACGCAGGGACACGAAGGTGCTTGCGGTGACGGAAGCAGCGCGCATGGGTCAATCCAAATAAGGTTGGGTTTGCGTTTGCTTGCTGCGTGACCGGAACAGCCAGGGCGAGAGAGGCTCCGTCAGTGGGTCTTAATCAATGGGTCTTAAGTAGACTGGAGTATACATTCTGGAACGCCGCTCCGCTCTTTTCGTCGTAAGGAAAATGGCGCGGGCCGGACTGGATACCGACCGGTTCGAGAAGTTACCGGGGTAGGGGTAGCACGCAGACCCGAGGGGTGGTTCTGCGGCCTTATATCCCAGAACTTTCGTTCCCGCGTGTGAGACGCCGCGCTCGCCGTGAATGGTACATGCCTCCCGGAGCTTTGCGCGGCTAACGCGATTCTTGTTACGAAATCCGAACAGAGGATAAAACTGCACCACTACCCGCGTCTCCCGTTGGTCTCCGCAATCGCTCCCGTTAGAATCTCTCCAGGTTCCGAGTGAACAAGCGAAAGAATCGCGCAAACGAATCACGGTAGAATGGCTGGGCAGTGGCGTGGGGTACCGGCCACCGGCCACTGCCCACCGGCCACTGTTCTCCATGGACACCGCCCGCATAGCCGCCCTCCTCGATCCCTTCCTCGAGCAATCGCTTCCCCAATCCCAGCTCGAGCAAATATCGATATACATCGATCTGCTACTCCGCTGGAACGCCCGCATCAACCTAACCGCCATCCGCCATGAAGAAGAAATAGTAACCCGCCACTTCGGCGAGTCTTTCTTCTTAGCCCGCCATCTCTTCCCAAAACCTTGTCATCCCACCCCTGAGCGAGCCGAAGGGAAAGAATCTGCTGGTGTTCTTGGTTCTACTGGGTACTGGGTACTGGGTACTGGCAACTGCCCTCCCCGCGTCCTCGACATCGGCTCCGGCGCCGGATTCCCCGCCCTACCCCTGAAGCTCTGGGCCCCGCAAATCCACCTCACGCTGATCGAATCGAATCACAAGAAAGCCGCCTTCCTCCGCGAAGTAGCCCGAGCCCTTACATTGACCAACATCAATGTATTAACCGGCCGAGCCCAGGCCCTCGTCCCCAGCCTCAACTCCCAAGCCGACGTAGTAACCCTCCGAGCCGTAGAGCACCTGGAAACCATCCTCCCGCAAGCCCTAACCTTCCTCGCCCCAAAAGGAACCCTAGCCCTACTAATAACCACCCCCCAGATCCCCCAACTGTCGACCCTAACCAACCTGAAATGGCATGACAAAATAAATGTCCCAAAGTCACATTCAAGGGTATTACTACTAGGGTACAAAGAGTAAAGCAGCAAGTACACAGTAACTATTACATGCCGAAGTGGTCCACTCCGCCAACTATAGCGCTACAATGAAGACATAAGTGGTAATTGTAAGGCATAATCTCATTATGAGATTATGCAGAAAAAGTGTTCCACGTGGAACACTTCTCACTTTTTGCAAGCCCTCGACCAACAACTCAGTCACAAACCATCGATATGTTCCACGTGGAACACATCGCACGAACGCGAAAACCCGAGAAGTGTTCCACGTGGAACACTCGTCAAGTTGCACAATAATCAGGCATTGATTTCCCCGATGCATTCGCATATTCTGACGCGCAATACATAGAAAACAAAATCATGGGACGCATCATCGCAGTTGCCAACCAGAAGGGTGGCGTCGGCAAGACTACGACTGCCATCAACCTAGCCGCCTCCCTCGCCGCTGCCGAGGTCAACACCCTGCTGGTGGACTGCGATCCGCAGTCGAACGCAACCAGCGGCCTGGGCCTAGTGAAGGATCCGGAACGCATCAGCATCTACGACGTGATCACCGGAGTCGCTTCTGCGGAGGAGGCGTTGCAGCTCACCGAGCTAGAGCAGCTCTGGCTAATCCCCTCGCACAAGAATCTGATCGGCGCGAACATTGAACTGGTGGGGGCGGAGCGGCGCGAGTACCGTCTGCGGGATGCGCTCGCCAGCTTGCTCGATCGCTTCCAGTTCATCGTGCTTGACTGCCCGCCGGCGCTTGATCTGCTTACGTTGAACGCGCTGGTCGCCGCGGATGGGGTGCTGATCCCGATGCAGGCGGAGTACTTTGCGCTCGAGGGTGTGTCGGAATTACTCGACACCATCGAGCGGATACGGGCCGAGCTGAATCCTGCGCTGGTGGTTGAGGGGGTGGTGATCACCATGTTCGATGAGCGGACTAACCTGGCGCAGCAGGTGGCGGAGGAACTGAAGAAATATTTCGGAGAGAAGCTGTGCACGACTACGATCCCGCGGAACATACGGCTGGCGGAGGCTCCGAGCCACGGGCTGCCGGCGCTGATGTATGACGTGCGCTCGCGNNTGGCGAAGGAGATCCTGGACCGGCAGGCGAGAGCGGCGAGCGGGCCGGGAGAAGCGGCTTAGATTGATGGACGTAAATATTTATATACGTCGATATGTTTACGGATGGCACGGTTCTGCGACAGCGCAGACGAGAAGCAGGTCCTTCGCTTCTCTCAGGATGACAAACATTAAGATGACAAACATTAAAAGGGCATAGGCAAGGCCGGGGAGACTACTTGATGACTACATCGAATGGGGCGGTCGATAAGACGGCGGAGAAGAGCGGGACGGAGAAGGTTAGCGAGAAACTGGCGGAGAAGCGGCGGGCTTTGGGGAGGGGACTGGAGTCTCTGCTGCCGGGGCCACGGGTGGTGACGGCGTCTCCCACGCTTCCGCAAAGTACGAGGAAGGATGGAGCACCGGCGCCTGCTAGTTCTCAGTTCCCAGTTCTCAGTTCTCCGGAACCGGGCTCGTCGCTTTCTTCTGCTCTGGCTTCTTCCTCTCTTTCTTCTGCCGATCTTTCTTCTGCCGAGGCGGGACGGCCGGGGGCGGCCGTCGCTCCGCCGACTGTTGTGGACGAGTTGCACGCGTTGGCTTCGGGGCAGACTGCGGATGGGGAGACGATTTTTCTTCTGGCTCTTGATGAGATCGACCCTAATCCTTACCAGACGCGGAGCGAGTTTGATCAGAAGTTACTCGCCGAACTGGCGGATTCGATCAGGGTGCAGGGAGTGTTGCAGCCGGTGGTGGTGCGTCCGGGGAAGGAAGGGCGGTTCGTCCTGATTCTGGGCGAGCGGCGGTTGCGGGCGTCGAGTCTGGCGGAGAAGACGACGATCCCGGCGATCGTGAGGCGGGTTTCGGAGCAGCAGGCGGCGGAGATGACGCTGGTGGAAAACCTGCAGCGCCAGGACCTGAATTGCGTGGAGCAGGCGGAGGCGTTCTCGAATTTGAGCAAGCAGTTCAACCTTACGCAGGAGGAGATTGGCGGGCGGGCGGGCGTGTCGCGAGAGACGGTGTCGAATTACATGCGGCTGCTGGCGCTGCCGGAGGGCGTGATCGGGGCGCTGCAGATGGGAAGGTTGACGTATAGCCACGCGCGGGCGCTGTTGCAGCTACGGGACAAAGTCCAGATCTGGACGTACGCGAAAAGGGCGATTGAGGAAAAGATGTCAGTGGCGAAGCTGGAGGATCTGGTGCTGGGGGTGAGCGCGCCGATCGGACAGGGCGCGGCGAAGAATAAGGGAGGCGGAGCGCGGTGGGTGGATCCTAATGTGAAGGCGGCGCAGCGGACGCTGGAGGAAGTGCTCGGGATGAGGGTGCGGATCCGGGATCGGAACGGCAGGGGGAGGATTTTGATCGAGTATGCGACGATCGACGATTTTGATCGGGTGGTCAGGATGTTGAAGGGGAAGTGAGGCCGGGTTTCAGAAACATGTTTCGCGGGGAACATTTTGTGCTGGCGATATTACGCGTACAGTATCGTACATACATTGGCGGCACGATGAAAATGTACACAATACCTGCCGCGTGCAGTAATTCCTGATCGAGAGCCGCGCCCGCAGCGGCTAAAGCCGAATTCAAGAATAAGGCAGTTACCGCAGCGGTAAACCGCTNNCAAGGGCAGCGCCGGTTTTTTCCACAAGCTGTGACGCGCGGTTTCGTTTTGCTTTGACAGGGGGCTTCGCTCGCTCAGTTTCGGCGGTCCCATCGGAAGTAGTCGTCATGTCTTTGCCAGCCGCGGCGATCAACCCTATAATTGAATTCGGGCACGAGTCCTCGGCGCCGACTGTGTGTCCGACTCGTGATTTCAGCGATCGTATTGCTGAACAGCCTCACTGAACGCCGTCACTGAGCACCAAGGAGACTTCATGTCCGCACCCAGCCGTCG
>PLHP01000409.1 GCA_003138955.1 Acidobacteriaceae bacterium
AAGATCAGATCCACGTCCATCAAGCGGTAGCGGAAGATGGCGTACCCAAAAGTCAGCGGCAGCAATCCAAGCGACAGCACCGACACCTTCATGAGGGGTGAAGGCATCACTCCGAGCAGATACGGCAGAACATAGAAAAGAGTAAACGGCGATATGGCGAGGATAGTGCCACGCGTGATCCACTTGAGTTGCTGCCGCAGGATCGGAGTGGTGGCCTGGCGGTAGTTTTTAAACAGAATCCCCGCCGCTGAGAAGAAGAAAATCGTCAGATAGGCCCAGTGCACCCGGTTCAGATTGAAGAGCAGCGAGTTGCTAGCTTTCAAATACTGAAGAACCAGTAATTGGATTCCGAGCAGTACCGCTCCCGGCAAGTAGAGCAGCGGAATCGACCAGCGATGCTTGGTGACGAACTCTCGCCGTTCCGGGAAGGTCAATGCAAAGTGCAGAAAGAGCGCCGGTTGCAGCAGCCACGCGACTTCATTGGCCCACAGGACGATCCAGTCAAAAGCGTTGAACTTGCCGGTGTAGTGCAGCGCGTAGAAAACGAACGACACCAGGCAGAAAATATAAAAATGTGTGGAACCGACCGCCGTCCAGCGGCGCAGCAATACATAAAGCCCTATGCCCAGGTAAATGAGCGCGATCAGCCGCAGCCAATCGTTCATCGAGCGCTCCGCCGGAGCCAGCACCACTTGCACGTCCAGTGGAACCGAGCCGCGGGTCAGCGAGTAGGTTGCCTTCGACCAGACGCCGGAATAGTAGATTTGCCGCGTTACCGCCGCTGAGGTGTCAACCGCGTGCCCGTTGACGCTGACGACAGTGTCTCCACGGCGGATTCCGGCCCGCTCTGCCGGACCGTTCGGCTCCAGTCGGTCGGCCACAAGGCGGCCGTTCCGCTCCATCCACCACGCGCCGTCGTCGGGAACCGCAAACTGGTGCTCGATTTTGTAGTTGAAACCGGCGAACAGCACCGCGGCTGCCGTGAGCAGAGTCAGCAGGATGGCGGTAAACCGGGCCTCAAATTCGCGGTTCATATTTCGCGACTCAGTTCGCGATTCACAGACTGGGACGGTGGCGACGACGCCGCGACCAGACATTCGACGCCCATCCGATATAAGCAACTTCACTGCCACCCTCCAATCTTGCCCAGTGCTATAAGTCGCTTACTTAGAGAGACTTCCATAATTATAGATGGGATTCGGAATGGCGGCTATGAATTATGGAAGGTAGCGTCTGCTTTTTGGGATGCCGAGCGCGAGCAACTTGGCGGCGGGAAGAGGGGTCTGGGTGCTGGGTAACCCAAGGCGCTAGTTTCCGCCTAAGAACTCCGATGGGACCCGTTTTGGGGGACTGAAAACTGAGAACTGAAAGCTGACAGCCTTCTCGTGCCTCGGGTTCGTTCTACAATGAAGCCATGTCCCGCCTCGATCAGATTGCCGATCTTGAAAAGCGCTTTCTTCTCCCCACCTACAACCGCTATCCCGTGGGCTTTGAGCGCGGCAAAGGGGTCTTTCTCTATGACTTCGAGGGCAAGAAGTATCTCGACTTCGTGGCCGGGCTGGGAGTGAACGCCCTCGGGCATGCGCATCCTCGCATCGTGAAGACCATCCGCGAGCAGGCCGCCCGGGTCATTCACCTTTCGAATCTCTATTACAACGAATACCAGGGACAACTGGCCGAGCGCCTCTGCCAGCTATCGGGCCTTGATTTTGACCGCGTCTTCTTTTCGAACAGCGGAACCGAGGCGATGGAAGGCGCCATCAAGCTGGCGCGGCTCGCCGGGCACAAGGCGGGCGGCGAGGCCAAGTCTCAACTGGTGGCGCTGCAGGGTTCGTATCACGGCCGTACGTTTGGCGCCATGTCCCTGACCGGCCAGGAAAAGTACCGCAAAGGCTTTGAGCCTCTGCTCGAGAACGTAAGCTTTGTGGCGCAGAACGACGTCGGAGCGCTGCAAGCTGCCGTCAATGCCAACACCTGCGCCATTGTGCTGGAGCCCATCTTTGGCGAAGGCGGCATCCTGGAATGTTCGGAAGATTTCCTGCGCGCATGCCGAACCCTTGCCGACCAGTACCAGGCCGCGCTCGTCTTCGACGAGATCCAGTGCGGCCTTGGCCGCACCGGCCACATGTTCGCCTTCCAGGGATTCGGTGTTGTTCCCGACATCGTCACCATCGCCAAGCCGATCGCCGCGGGAGTGCCGCTCGGCGCATTCCTGTCCAAAGAGCACTTCGCCTCCGCGATTTCGCCCGGACAGCACGGCACCACCTTTGGCGGCGGTCCGCTGGCGTGCCGCGTCGGGCTCGAATATCTGGCGATCGTCGAAGAAGAGCATCTGCTCGAAAACGTCTTGAAAGTTGGCGGATACCTGCATCAGCAGCTCCAGGAACTGGTCGACAAGTACGCCGCGACCCGCGAAGCGCGCGGCCGCGGGTTCATTCAGGGCCTCGTGCTCGACATTCCTGCACGGCCTTTGGTGGAGCAGGCTCTGGCGGAGGGCGTGCTTTTCAACTCGACCCAGGACACGGTCCTGCGCTTCCTGCCGCCGTTCCTGCTGGAGGAGAAGCACGTGGATAAAGGCATCAGAGTGCTGAAGAAGCTGCTGGGCAAGAAACGGAAGAAAGCGCAGAGCGCGGCCTCAGTGGCTGCTGCATCGAGTTAGCAACGTTTTTCCGCTCCGTAGAGACGGGGCTTGCCCCGTCTCCCGCCCGCGATGACCCGGGGTTCGGAGCAAAAAAGGAGGGGAGCCAGGAGGCGGCTCCCCGAAAGCGATAGAGGCGATATCACTTAATAAGACGCAGCCTATGAGGATTTCGTTGCCCGTCGAAACGAAAAATTCCGGAGAAAAATTGACCCCTGCCGCCGAACTCGAAACCAGCCCCGGCACGGCCGGGCTTGGAGTTGCAATTGAAGAGCACTGGCTCGAACTCGCCGACGGGCGCATGCGCTACCTCGAGGCCGGGTCGGGCCCGGCGCTTATCCTGATTCATGGGCTGATGGGATATTCGTTTTCCTGGAGATTCACTATCCCCGCGCTGGCGCCCCATGCGACCGTTTATGCCATCGACAATCTGGGCGCCGGGTTGTCGACGGCGAATGAGGGTATGGACTGCACCGCGCGCGCCACCGCCGATCGCGTCCTCGAGTTCGCGGACGCTCTCGGCATCAAAGATTTCGACCTGCTGGGCACCTCGCACGGTGGCGGCGTCGCCATCATGGTGGCATCGGTTTGTGCGGAAACAAACGATCCCCGCCTGCGGCGCCTGGTGCTGGTGGCGCCCGTCAATCCCTGGTCGCCTCATGGCAAGCGGCTTGCGCCGTTTCTGGGTAGTGCTTTTGGCTCCCTGCTCTTCCGCAATACCATCGAGCGCTGGCGCTCCCTTGACTACCTCTGGCTACGCCGTCTGTTCGGCGACGGCGCAAAAATTCCGCCCGATTCGCTCGCGGGCTATCGCATACCCGTACAAGAGAATCACGGGTTCCGTCACGCCTCGCACATCATCAGAAATTGGACGGCAGACCTCGCGGAACTGGAAAGAGCGCTCCCCAAGATTCGCGATTACCCCACGCTCGTCGTCTGGGGAACGAAGGACCGCGCGGTTGATTTTCATTCCGCCGAGCCCTTGCGCCGGAATTTCCGCGATGCCCGTTTGGTGGCATTCGAGGGCGTAGGCCACCTGCCCTACGAAGAAGCGCGCGAGGACTTTAACCGCGCGCTGATTGATTTTCTCACCAGTTCTCAGTTCCCAGTTCTCAGTTCTCAGAAGACCGGTTTTGACTGAGAACCGGCAACTGGCAACTCGTTCTTCATGCACCCCACGATTTTTCACTCACTGCGCGCGTTCGTTGCCGACTACGGCTACTGGGCCGTGGCTCTGGCATTGCTGTCGGAGAGCGCCGGTATCCCGGTTCCCGGTGAGATCACGCTCCTGGTGGCGAGTTTTCTGGCCTATTCCGAACACCAACTCACTCTCGGCGGGATCATCGTGGTTGCCACCGCTGCCGCCACGCTCGGCGGTTATCTCGGTTACGCCTTCGGCCACTATGGCGGACGTCCGCTGCTCGATCGCTATCAAAGCGTCTTTCGAATTCCGCCGGCCACGCTGAAACGCGGCGAGGAAATGTTTGCCCGCTACGGGGCAGCCGCCATTTTCTTTGCCCGCTTCGTCTTCGGCATGCGGACTTTCGCCGGACCTCTGGCCGGCGTGCTGCGCATGCGCTGGCGAACATTTGCTCTTTTCAACTTTCTGGGTGCGGCGGTTTGGGCCAGCTTCATGGCCAGTGCCGGATACCTGTTCGGGCATCATTGGCACACCCTGCTGCGAACCCTGCGGCGCTTCAATATCGCGGCGTTGATTGTCGCCGGGGTCGTGATCCTGTATTGGTGGTGGAGACATCGCCGCCAGATCCCACCGGAAAATGATTGAAACGTGTGGGGACGGGGCTTTGCCCCGTCCAAGCGGGGGCGTAGCCCCGCTGCCACACGATTCTGGAATGGGCCTTAAGGCTATTTGCGCTCAAAATATCTTCCGTCACTTCCACTCGCCCCTCCTTCGTCATATGCTGGCAGAAGCATCGCCCGAACCGGAGAGCCCCGTGATTCCCCAAGGCACGCAAACGAGCCCGCAATCCTCAAAAGCGTCCCGCTTTCCGCAGTTGGGACTTTCGCAGGTCTGGGTGCGATTCCTGCTGGCCATCTTCGGCCTGATGCTGGCTTTCGCTGCGGCGCTGTTTTCCACGGTCGCGGGCGAGGCGGGCAACATCTGGGGAATGATCATTCTGGCGTCGGGGGCACTGTTGCTGGCCACCTTCGTCGGACTGACCACGGTGCCCTACCTGGCGCGGCGGGTCGTCGCGACCCGTGTCCGCGAAGCCATGGACTACGACGTCACGCGCGCTGGCTTGATCTACATCCTGATCAGCGTCGTGATCGGAATCGCCGCCATCAACACCGGGAACAACCTGCTTTACGTTATCGTCGCCGCGCTGCTCTCCGCCATTCTGGTTTCCGGCATCGCCTCGGCGCTGGTGCTCCGTAGTCTCACGCTGGATGTCCATTTGCCCGAACACGTTTTTGCCTCGCGGCCGATGCTGGCGCGCCTGCTCCTCAGCAACGCCAGTTCGTGGCTGCCATCTTTCTCCGTGCGCGTGGTTCCCGCCAAGCGCAAAAATAAAGACCGCTGGGATTGGGAAGCCTCGACCTTCGGCTTGCCCCGCAACCGCGCGCCTCAGGACCAGTGGCTCCGCCTGCCCGACCGCCGCTTGCGCCGCGTGCACGAGGAAGCAGCGAAGCCGATCCTGCAAGAATCCGTTTATTTTCCTTTTCTCGCTCCCGAACAGGAACTGCGCGCCGACCTGGAGATTAACTTCCCAGTTCGAGGACGCTATTGCGAAAAAAACTTCGGCGTGGCCACACGCTTTCCCTTTGCCTTCCTGATGAAAACCCGGCGGATTAACCTGGCTCGCGAAGTGATCGTCTATCCCGCCGTCGAGCCCACCGAACAGTTCCGCGAAGTTCTTCCCATGGTCACCGGCGAGTTCGAGTCTTTTGTGAGGGGACGCGGCAACGATCTCTATCTCATCCGCGACTACATGCCGGACGATTCCGCCCGTCACGTGGACTGGAAAGCCACGGCCCGCACGGGCGCACTCAAAGTGCGCGAGTTCAGCCGCGAAGATGAGCGTAAGCTCCGGATCGTGTTTGACAACCCGGCACCCGGAGTCCTGCAGCCCGCGGTGTACGAGCAAGCGGTGCGCCTGGCGGCCTCTCTGGGATGGCACTTCCACCACGAAGATGTCGAAGTCTCTTTCGTCGCACCGGGGTTGGCGCCCACCGAGGACGTCTTCACTTTCCTGCGATACCTGGCGCTGGTCGAGCCGCAGGAGGCGACCCCGGTGTTCAGTCGTCTTCGGGCCAGTGACGATTACAACCTGATCGTCACCGCCCGCGCCGCCGCCGAAATGCCCGCCGCTTTGGCCGCCAGATCCTACGTCATTTCGTTGGGCGTGCGGGGACGCGGCTCGGCCCCATCCCGGCGGGGCGAAGCCCCGCCGACACATGGTTCGGTCACAAAGCAAGCTTAGGCCATCTACAGGTCTTCATATTTTTCTTCCCCCCATGCGATTTTCGACATATACTCTTACTCCGCCGCGGGTCCAGACATAAAACGGTTTTGCTTCCTTCGTCCAATACAGATTTGACGCTGTTCGCCGGGTAACTCGCTTTCCGGCACAAGTCCTATGGGAGGTGCAAATGTTGATCTGTGATCTGCTCGGAAATCAGGTCCCTATATCCGCCGAGGCCCACCAGACCGTGCTCGAAGTCGCCACCCTGATGGCGCAGCACAACATCGGCGCCGTACCAGTTCTGCAAGAAGGCCGACTGACCGGCATTTTCTCCGAGCGCGACCTGATGAGCCGGGTGGTGGTCGCAGGCAAGGATCCCGCCCGCACCCCGGTCAACCAGGTCATGACCGAAGATCCTCTGACCGTCGCTCCGAACGATCCCCTGGAGACCTGCATGACCCTGATGAAGCGGCATGGCTTCCGGCACCTGCCGGTCTGCGCGGGACGCGAACTGAAGGGCGTCGTTTCCTTGCGCGATGTTCTTCTCCACGACCTCGACGAAAAAGACTATGAAGTGCGCATGATGCGCGCCTACCTGCACTCCGCCCCCGACGCCGGATAAGGCTTGCCAGCCCTTGCCCGGTGGCTGGCCGTAAGGTGGCCGGCCAAGGGGGGAGGGGTAATGGTTACTCCGCCCAGTGGTAAGGGGTAATGGTTACTAAGGTTACCTACTGTAGGTTGACCCGCAAGTCTTCGTGCCTGAGTATGTGGAAGAGGGCGAGACGCGGCGGTCACGGTTGGTCGCGCTTTCCCGCTGCATCCATGACGTGGCACAGCCATACCGTCGTCCTTTGTTTGTGGTGCGCGCAACCGACCCTGCAATCGATGGTAGCGGCGATCCTGTGGCACCGTAAGCTGCACAAGCAGTTTCCCGTATTTTTTTTGTTTCTCCTGGCGCAAGTTGCGAATTTTGCCATCATGTTTCCGCTTTGGCTCACCGGCGTTGGCCCGACGTATTTCTGGCTTTTCTGGCTGGGTGAGGCAGTCAACGCGGTTCTCGGCTTCAAGGTCATTCATGAGATTTTCCTCGACGTGTTCCGCCCCTATCACACTCTGAAGGACCTGGGCACTCTACTGTTTAAGTGGGCGGGCGTGGTGATGTTGCTGGTTTCGGTGGTGGTGGCCTTTTCGGGTTCTTCCGACCAGAATCCGGTGATGAACGCCATTACTACCCTGCAGCTCTCGGTGCGCATCGTGCAGGTTGGTCTTATCCTCTTTTTGTTGCTGTTTTCGCACTTTCTGGGAGTGTCCTGGAAGCAGATCAGTTTTGGGATCTCTCTCGGCTTTGGGCTCTTCGCCGGTATGGAATTGATGCTGTGGGCGCTGAATTCGGGAGGATTTGTCAGGCACGATAGTTTCGACCTGATCAACATGTTCACTTACAATTTTGCAGTTGTGGTTTGGCTTGGCTACTCGTTCTCGAGCCAAGCGGGGCGCGCTGGCGCCGTTAACCGCCTGCAGACCCAGCGGTGGGAGCAGGGTTTGGCGGATCTTCAACACCCAGTTCCTTCCGATTCGCTGATCCCGATGTTTGAGGGCATGGTGGAGCGCGCGTTCTCGCGCAGCTCGAATTTAGAGCAAACGGCAGATCATTTGCCGCTCAACGACCCCGGTAAGCCGGCCAGAGCCAACTCGGCGGCAGCCGGCTCCAACAGACGAGCATAGCGCTCGCGGTCCCCAAGAAGGCCTCTTGCAAAAACCTTGTCAAGAGGAATTTTTGGCGCGCCGCAATCCTCCTCCGGGAGCCGGAACCGAAGCGATTCTTTTTCAAACCATTACCTTAAGAAATCAACATAAACGCCGTTTATATTGCCTGCCGGACGACACCGCCAATTCTCGGCATGCCCGCCAATTTGTCACATCGTTCGGTGCGCTTGAAGTAACCCCCAATGAATCACAAAGTTGCAGGGCTGTGTATAATTCGCCAACGCCGAAGAGCTAGCCTTTTGAAACTAGTCTCTTGGGCAGACCCTAAGGAGAAAGAAAATGAAACGTTCGCTCAGAGCGATAATTCTGTTGGTAGGTCTGGTAGGTACGTTGGCATATGCTGCAGCTCCGGGAGTTCCCACTCCCTCGGGGCCGATTCCTTGGTGCCCAAAGTACTGCAGCAGGTAGTCGCAACACTTACATAACGGCATTAGCAGCCAATCCGGGCTGGCCTTGTTTGGGCCAGCCTTTTTTACTGCTCGTCTTTCTTACCCCTGTTTTCGGAGTCCGGCCGCGCGACTGCGGCTGACGGTTTTGCCTCTCCCGATTCTTTCCCATCCTTAAGCGAAGGTTCCGCTTCGTTGGTGTTGTTGCTGAGGTATTGCACGATGATCGAAACGCGCCGGTTCGACGGGTCCAGCGGATCCTTTGCGGTGCGCAGGCGTTGGTCGGCAAAGCCCCGCACCTGCGAGACCTGATCGCCGCGCAATCCCGACTGCTGCATCAATCGCCGCGCCGCGTTCGCCCGGTCCGCCGAGAGTTCCCAGTTGCTATAGCTGCCCTTGCCGGTATAGGGCTTGGCGTCGGTGTGTCCCTCGACCGAAACATGGTTGGGAACTTTCCTCAATTCCACCGCCAGCAGCGTTACCAACTCCCGCCCACTCTGGTTGAGCGTCGCGCTGCCGCTGTCGAAAAACGTTCCCCCCGCCGATTCCATCAACTCGATGCGCAGACCTTCCTGGGTCACGGTCATCTCGATATTTTTTTTCAGCTTATCCAAATCGGTGATACTGCGGATGCTGTTTTGCAGTTGGTCTTTGAGCTTTCCCATGTTCTGCTTGGTCAGTTGAAAATTCTCGCCCGATCCGGCCAGGTTGTTTCCGCTCTCCTTCGATCCGTCCAGACTGCTTCCGGTCTGCGTCCCGGTTCCGCTGGGATCTTTGAAGTAGCCGCTAATGGCCACCTGAATCGGTTTGCTGGTGTTCATCAGCCACAACACGATGAACAGTGCCATCATGGCCGTGACGAAGTCGGCATAGGCGACCTTCCAGGCGCCGCCATGATGACCACCATGGCCGCCTTTTTTCCGGATGACGATGATGGGTGGCGTCGGCATGAGAATGGCTATCCTGCGGACGCAGCCTGTGCCTCTGCCTCTGGCGCCGGCGCGGCGGCATCTTTCGCGCCGCGGCAAGCCTCTTCCACCTCCTGGAACGAAGGACGCACATGCCCCGGCACCGTCCGCCGCCCAATCTCAACCGCCATGATGGGGGCCACACCTTTCAGGAAAGCAATCATGGTCACGCGCAACACCAGCAGGTACGCGTGTTCCTCATCCGCCATCTTGCCCATGCGCGACGCCAGCGGTCCGACCAGCCCGTAGCACAGCAGAATGCCCAGAAAAGTCCCCACCAATGCCGCCGCCACCTTGCGTCCAATTTCTTCCGGAGGTCCGCCCAGCGCGCCCATCGTGATTACTACCCCGAGCACCGCCGCCACAATGCCCAGCCCGGGTAGCGAGTCCGCCATGGTGGTCAATGCCGACACCGGTGCGCTCGCCTCCTGATGATGGACCTCCATGTCCGCTTCCAGCATCTGATCCAAATCGAATACTTCCACCCCTCCGCTCACCGCCATCCGCATCGTGTCGCAGACGAAAGCCACAGCATGGTGATTCTTCGCAAAGTCTTCGTATTTCGAGAAGAGCGGGCTCTTGTCCGGCTCCTCGATATCATTTTCGAGTGCCACCAGGCCTTCCTTGCGCGCCTTTTGCAACAGTTCATAAATCATTTTCAAGGAATCGATGTAGCGCTGGGTGCCATACTTCGAAGACCCAAATGCACCAATGAGCCCGCTCATCATCTGCTTCAGAATGTGTATTGGATTGGAGATCAGCAACGTGCCCAACGCCGCCCCGCCGATGATGATCAGTTCCGCCGGCTGGAGCAGCACCTTGATGTTGCCGTGCTCCATCAGGTAGCCCGCCACGATGCAGCCGAAAACAACCACGATCCCAATGATCGAAAACATGGAACATCATCCTCGCATTGGCCCAGAATTGTTGGCCCTGCCCGCCGCTGCCGCCTTCGCCGTCTTGCTCGAGTGCGAAGGTTTCATTTCTCGCAGAAGCGATTCCAGGTCCTTGCCCGCGGTGGCCACCGTGTAGGCGACCTCTGCCTCAATCAGGAAACGGTCGCCCCACCACAAGACTTCCGAATGGCCCAGCAGGTTCCACAAGATGTCCGCCGTCATTGCCACCATCATTGGACTCGCCGAGGTCAGGACGGCCAGGAACTCGTTCTCTTCCCAGCAGCCCAAAAAGTTTTCCGCATCCAGGCTGTTGCGCAAGGTATGCGCCGCGGTGCGCAGAAAAGGCTCGACCGACTGCGGACCGTGTTTGGCGCGAAACTGCTCCATCCCCAGCACCCGTATCCGCAGCAACCCGAAGCCGATATGCGATTCCTCCATGCCCGCCATGCATTCCTTCAGCACCGCGCGCGTCAGCCGGCGCGCAGGAATTCCCGTCGCCGCGTCCCGACATCCGCACATCGGCGCCCCCGACGCTTCCTCGCGGCACACATACGCTTCTTCGAATAGAACCGTCACACCGCCGATCGCGTCCCCGTGTTCCCCGTGTTCAACCATCGGCCGGGTGCGGATCCTCACCGCTACCCGGTGTCCATTTTTGTGCAGGTAGAAAGCGGTGCATTGCTGGGGCGTCCGCTGGGCGAGAGTCATGGTCACCGGACGATCCGCGCCACTCAAGCGGTTGCCCCGCCGGTCGCAGGCCTGCACCACATCTTCCGGAAGATGTCCTACTACGTCGTGCGACAGATGTCCGGTGATGGATTCCGCGCCCCGGTTCCAAAAACGGATCCGCCGTTCCCGGTCCACGATATAAATTCCCACGGGCAAGTCTTCGACCAAGTGCCGGAACAGCTTCGGGTTATCGAGAAGGTTAGAAGACACTTTTGGCTGCGCCTCCTCCTAGTTTCATCGGCAGTCGAGGCATGGAACTTAAGGGGCCAGAAGGGGAGCACGGCAGGGCGCCAGGTATTGCGCAATGTCTGCCGAGTGCCCGCAATGCCATCGTATATATCGGCATGGGTGGGCAGACCTTCACACCTTGTTCCACTGCGTTAGAATTGGGGCGGCAACTCTGGGAGCTTCTCCGTTCATGCCGGATCCTGGCGACAGAGTCAAAACTCCTCCCGTGGTCAACGACCTGGCAGGCCGCCGGATCGGCCGATTCCTGGTACAAGACCGGATCGGCGCCGGTGGCATGGGGCACGTCTATCGGGCTGAGGACACCATCCTGAAGCGGGTCGTTGCCATCAAGCGGATGGCGCCGCGGCTCCAGTTTGATGAGCGTGACCACGAACGATTTCTGAAGGAAGCGCAGCGCGCTTCCGCCCTCAATCACCCCAACATTGCTGCCATCCACGACGTGATCGAAGATAAGGGAGAGATTCTTCTGGTCATGGAGTATATCGAGGGGCAGACACTGCGGGAACGGATGCGGTCACCGATCAGCATGGCGGAGTTTGTGGCGATCGGGATGCAGTGCACCGAAGGTTTGAGCGCGGCGCACGATCACCACATCGTGCATGGGGATATCAAGCCGGAGAACATCATGTTGACCGGCGGGCAGCGAGTAAAGATTCTCGACTTCGGTGTAGCCAAGCGGTTCGCCGGCTCCGATGCGAAGGAAGCGACCCAGAGTCTGGCGAGCATGACATTTTCGACGAGCGGGACGCCGGGTTACATGGCTCCGGAGGTCTTGCAACAAAAAGTCTACGACGGACGGGCGGATCTTTTTTCTCTGGGCCTCGTTTTCTACGAGATGCTGGGTGGGCAGCATCCGTTCCTGACCGACAGCTTTGCCGGGACCGTCGGTCGTGTACTGCACCTGGAGCCACCTTCGCTGCGCGAGATCAACCACAGCGTACCGGTTACGCTGGCGGGAATCGTCGAGCACATGCTGGCCAAGGACGCGGCTTCCCGTTATCCAACGGCGCACGACTTGCTCGCGGATCTGCAGGCCGTGCAGCGCGGAGATAAGCCGGTATTCGGCGGCCTCCCATCAAGGCCGATACGCAGTCGCCACAAGCTTTGGAGTCTGTCTGGCGTGTGGAAGCGAGCGCTGATCGCTGCGGGGGCGGTATCCCTCCTGGCTGTGCTCGTCTTCCTCTTTGGGTTTGGGGCTCGATTCCGCCATGCCTCCAATCTGCCCGTGAACTCGAGTCGTGCGGCTCTGCCTCAAAACGTAAGTCTGGCGATTCTTCCGCTGGAGGTGCCGGAAGGAGATCTCCAGTTTGCCGCGCTCGCCAACGGGTTGGTGGCCACGCTTGCGGCCAAGTTGACTCAGCTCGGCGAGAACCACGCGGTGCAGGTGGTCCCAGCCAGCGAGATGCGCGGCAAGCACGTAACTACACTGGACCAGGCACGGCAGGAATTCGGCGTCAATCTCGGCCTGCGCGTCGATCTGCAGCGCTCCGGAGATGTGCTGCGGGTCACGTCCACCTTGTTGGACGCCAAGACCGGGCGCGTGCTGGCGGCGAGAAGCTTCGACGCCCCCGTCAGCGATCCTTTCAAGATAGAAGACGAGGTTGCCGACGGCGCGGCCGCCGCCCTTGGAGTTACACTTCGCCCCGAAGAGCGCCGTGAATTGGTGGAGCACGGCACCAGTCTTCCCGAGGCTTACAACTACTACCTGCAGGCGCGTGGCTATCTGGACGTTCCCTTCAAGCCGGAGAACGCCAACAGCGCGATCGCGCTCCTGAGCGAGGCGCTGAAACTGGACCCAAACTACGGAACCGCTCGGGCAGAACTCGGCATGGCTTATTGGTGGAAATACGATTCCACTAAGGATAAGCGGGCGGTCGCGTTGGCGAGGGAAGCGTGCGCGAAGGCGGTGGAATCGGCCAACGCCGGCGCCGAAGGGCACATTTGTGTTGGCGTGGTTGCAAATGGCACCGGGCAGCACGAATTAGCCGCGGGCGAGTTTCAAAAGGCGGTGCAGTTGGACCCCACGAACGATAAGGCGTACACTGGGCTGGCCATCG
>PLHP01000081.1 GCA_003138955.1 Acidobacteriaceae bacterium
GTGCGCAATCAACTGGTGGCGAAGGATCAGGCGGTGAAGGCGGCGTGGTCGCAGGTGGATATCGTGCTGCAACGGCGCGCCGATCTGATTCCGAACCTGGTGGAGACGGTGAAGGGATATGCGCAGCAGGAAGTGACGGTTTTTGGAGACATCGCCAAGGCGCGGTCGGCGCTGCTTTCGGCGCAGACGCCGTCCGACAAGATTGCCGCGAACGGGCAGTTGGATGGCGCGATCGGGCGGTTGCTGCTGATCGTGGAGAATTATCCGCAACTGAAGTCGAACGAGAATTTTCTGCGCTTGCAGGATGAGCTGGCGGGGACGGAGAACCGGATTGCCGTCGAGCGCAAGCGCTATAACGACACGCTGCAGGATTACAACACCTATGTGTTGCAGTTCCCGAACAGCCTGTACGCGGGGTTTGCGGGCTACAAGCAGAACCCGGCGTACTTCCAGGCTACGGAAGCTTCCCGCGCGGTGCCGAAGGTCGACTTTGGCGCGAAGCCAGCGGCCCCTGCAGCAGCTCCGGCACATTGACTGGGTGGTGCAGTCGTTGGTCGTCGGTCGTTAGTCGGTAGTCGTTCGCGGTTCGACTTGGGGCTGAAAGGCTCTTGCTCGCCAACGACTGACGACTAGCGACTGACGACCAACGACCAACGACTGACAACCAACGACTCTCACAAAACTGAACATATTGCCTGTGCGTCCGTCACATTCTGGCGCGATGCACTTTGATATATACATGCACAGGGTTTCCGGAATCCCCTCCGATTCCGAAGTCTCGGACACGAGGGGATTGGTATGTGCCGCCGCGGTGAGCCGTTTCTGGTTACGATTCGCAATGTTTTTCGGGTTGTTTTCCGCGTATTTCTCTTTCAACTCATCCTTATTACTTCTGGATTGGGGCAGGATGCGTCCACGGGCGCGTTGCGGGGCGTGGTATTGGATGCGCAGGGAGCGGTGATTACGAACGCGGATATCGTGGCGATCCGAGTGGAGACGGGGATCCGCTACCACTCGGCTACGGATTCGGCGGGACGATTCGCCGTGGACCTGCTGCCGCCGGGGCAGTATTCGGCGCGGGCCGAGGCGGAAGGGATGTCGCCCCAGATTTCGCCGGTGATCCGTGTGGAGGTGGGCGCGGCGGCGCAGTTGACCTTCAAGCTGAAGGTAGCGGGGCCGAAGGAATCAATCACGGTTTCGGAGGCGCCGCGGATGGCGGAGGCGGATCCGAGTTCGGTTTCGGCGCTGGTGGATGAGCGGGCGATCAAGGATCTGCCGCTGAATGGGCGGAGGTTCACCGATCTGCTGTTGTTGTCACCGGGCGTCACGCAGGATCCGCGAGGGTTGACTTCGGGCTCGAACGGCGATCTTTCTTATGGTGGGATTCGAGGATACAACACGAGCTTCCTGGTGGATGGAGGGGACAACAATAACGGGTTCTATGCGCAGGCGTCGGGACGGTACCACGCGCCTTACCAGTTTTCCGACGAGGTGATCCAGGAGTTCCGCGTGCAATCGAGCGGTTATGGAGCGGAGTCGGGGCGGGCTGGGGGCGCGGTGGTGAATGTGGTGACGAAGTCGGGCACGAACCATTGGCACGGCAGCACCTTCTATCGTTTGCGCGACAGTGAGTTGGGCGGAGCCGCGCCGCCATTCGTGGGTTTCAATCCCAGCAACGAGCAGCACCAGTTCGGCGCGACGATTGGAGGGCCGATCCAGCGCAGTAAGACGTTCTTGTTTGCGGGATACGATCAGCACATTTTTAATGTGCCGGCGGTTGTGGAGTTCGACAACGGTCAGACGGCCACGGTGCCGCTGGTGGGCATTTACCCGACGCCGGGGGATTACGAGATCTGCAATCCCGCGATTGGGGGGCCGGCGTGCGATGAGGCGCTGGTGATGGCGTCGTCGGCGCAGCTTTCGGCCATGGGCGGGATGTTTCACGCGAGATTACTCGGGGAAACGGGATTTGTGAAGCTGGGCCGCGTGCTCTCGCCGCATCAGTTTCTTACGGCACGGCTGAGCACATCGCGGTCTTACGGGGCGAACAACGTTTATTTTGATCCAGGGAGTCCGATTACCTTTGATTCGATCAGCGCGAACGGGCAGGAGGACGTGGCGACGGAAAGCGCGTCGCTCAGTTTACTGAGCGGCATTACGCCGCGGCTGACAAGCCATCTGCGAGTGCAGTTCTCGCGCGATCTGGAGCAGCAGTTTCCCAATGCAACCGGGACGCAGACGAGTGTCTACAGTTGGATGGAGGATTTCGGGCAGTCGTCGACACTGCCGCGGCAAACCCGGGAACACCGTTTGCACATGGCGGAGACTTTGAGCCTGAGCCGCGGGCGAAACCAGTGGAAGTTCGGGGCCGACGGAATGCGGACGTGGGACTACGATTACTTCCCGTCGCTGTTCGGTGGGGAGTATTTATACGATGACATTTCGGTGAATCCGTGGTCTTTACCGATTCCGTTTGAGCCGATGCATGAGGGTCTGGAGTTAACCGCGCTGCGGGCGTGGGCGCACAATGTGCCGCGATATTACGAGCAGAATTTCGGGAATCCGGCGTCGCATCCGAACAACAACGACTACTCGGCGTTCGTGCAGGACACGACGCGCCTGACGCCCCACTTCAGCTTAAGCCTGGGAGCGCGCTACGACGTGCAGACGTTTTCGAAGACGGGAATGGTGAGTAATCCGCTGTGGTCGCAGGTGGGGAAGATGCCGTTGCCAGGGATGAATTTTGCGCCGCGCGTGGGAATCGGGTATGCCATCGGCAACGATCGGCCGCTCATGGTGCGGGCGGGATTCGGAATTTTCTATACCCGCATCCCGCAGACTTATCAGTCGGCGGTGATTAATGACAATGGGCTGAGCGATAATTTTATTTCTCTCGATAATACGGTCACCTCCGAACATCAGGTGTTTCCCTCTTATCCGAATGCGGCGGTGAACTGTCCCCAGGGCCCGGTCTCGTGCACGATACCGGCGGCGTGGCAGCCGTATGCGATCAGCGAGGTGGCGGCATTTGCTCCGGATTTTAAGACACCACGCGTGCAGCAGGCAAGTCTGAGCCTGGAGCGGGAAGTGGCCCGCGGCTTCAAGGGGACAATATCTTACTTGTTCGTGCATGGGGTGGATATGATCCGGGCGCGAGATGTGAATCTGCCGCCGCCGACTTATTACAGCTATCCGATTTACGACGCGGCTGGCGCTGTTATTCCAAATGCGTTGTATAACGTGGAATCGTTTGCGACGTGGCAAACGAGTTACAGCATCAGTTGTCCGTATCCGCCCTGCATTAACGCGTTGCAACGTCCGATCTCGCAACTGGGGGCAATCGATCAGTTTGAGAGTGCGGGCTCGAGCGGGTACAACGGCCTGACGGTTTCGCTGCGCAAGCGGATGTCTGGGGGAATGTATTTCAACTTGGCATACACCTGGGCGCACGCCCTCGACAACGGGCAGGACGCGCTGGTGGCGGGACAGCCGGTAACAGTGCAGAACTCGTACTCGACGAAGAGTGAGCGGGGGCCGAGCGTGACCGATCAGCGGCAAAGGTTGACGATTTCAGCCATCGAAGAGCCGCACCCGTTTGCAGAGGGGCAGAAAGCTCTGGCGACGGTGTTCAATCACTGGAAGGTTTCTGGGATCATGACGTACGGCAGCGGACGCCCGGCGAACGCGATGGTGTCGGGAGATGCGAATCAGGATGGGAACACGAGCAACGACCGTCTGTCCGGATACGGGCGCAATGCATTCACCGGTCCGGACTACGCGAGCATGGATCTGAAGATGGGAAGGATGATGAATCTGGGCGCCCGATATCATCTCGAGTTGACGGGCGAGTCGTTCAATCTGTTCAATCGCAACAATGAGCGGCTGGTAATCACCGACAACGGCTTCCAGAGTGCGGCCGGCCAGTTCATTAAGGACATGAAATACGTGGGAAATACTTACTATCCGGCTTATTATCAGCAACCTACGAGTCTCATGAAGCCGACTAGCTCATTTGCTCCACGGCAGATGCAACTGTCGGTGCGGTTGAATTTCTGAGGTGGTGTGAAGATTCCTGCACATTCCACTTGACTTAGGAGGGCAATACTTGCCATAACTAACGAGTCCAATTTAGGACGAGCGGGGGGGTGTAGTCCGTTGGCGGAAGTTCGACTTCAAGAGGGTGAATCCCTCGAAAACGCGCTTCGGCGGTTCAAGCGGAAGGTACAAACCGAGGACATTATCAAGGAAGTAAAGCGTCACTCGTTTTACCTGAAGCCCGGCGAGAGGAAGCGAGTAAAAGAAGCACTGGCTCGCAAGCGCAGCCGCAAGAAAGCACGCAAGGAACAGGACTGAGGAAAAACGGGCCGTTCGCTGGCCGGACGGCCCGTTCCTCATACTTGAAAAATTCAGATTCAAGATTGTTCCAAAGCGAAGATCATTCGAATTTCCCCGGTGTTGTGTTAATCGGTAAATCAGTAACCATGCGGTGCACACCGTATGGCGGGCCGAATCCAAGGGGTAAGCATGAGGGGGATGTAAATCTCCTGCCCACGATGTGAACCGGATTCCTTTTCCCTATTCGGGTCTCCGTGCAGAGCAGGGACGCGAAATGGGAGCGCCTCTTCCAATGGAATACCAGGACAAGATTTTGAAGTGCATCGATTGTGGCACGGATTTCGTGTTCACAGCGGGTGAACAGTCGTTTTTCCACGACAAGCAGTTCAAGAACGAGCCCAAACGCTGCAAGAACTGCAAGGGCAAGCGAGTGGCCGTGCTTGGAGCTACGACGCGCGGACCGTCGCGAGCGCATTCCTACGCGAAGACGGAGACCCGGACGAACTGTTCGCAATGCGGGAAAGAGACTACGGTGCCGTTCCGGCCGACGCAAGGAAGGCCGGTGCTGTGCCGCGAATGCTTTCAGCAGGGGCGGCAGGTCGCGAGCGCCTGATTATTATTTGATTCGTTGCGGCAAGCCCGGCCCGCGGGATGCTCATCCTGCGATGGCGCCTGGCTTCTTGAGCCTTAGAGGCCGAGCTGCTTGTCGGCGTGGCGGATGAGCAGGGCTTCCACCTGACGCAAAAGATCGCCGGTGCCCAGCGGTTTGATGAGCAACGAGTCAGAGTTCTCTCCGGTCCAATCTTCTCCTTCTCGATGTTTTCCGCCCCAATGTTCTCCGTTCCGATGTTCTCCTCGCCAATCGTCTTCCGATGGAGGATAGGCTGTGAGCAGAGCAGTCGCCGGGTCGTAAGCCTGGCGGCGCGCGGTGCGGATGACTTCCAGACCCGCCTCTGCGGTTTCCATACTCAAGTCGCTGATGACCATGTGGTAAACGGAGGACTCCATGCGGGCAAAGGCCTCGGCGGAACTGCCGGCGGTTTCGACTTCAAATCCGTGGAGTTCGAGAACAGCTTTGAGGGTCAGCAGGACGGCGAGATCGTCGTCGACCAGAAGAATGCGGCGTTTCATGTGCGCCTCCTTCAACTGGAGTTGGAGATGCAGCGCGCGGCATCAACTCGCAGCGATCTTCATCAGGCGATCACGGAAGCTTCACAGATTAATGGAAAAACCTGGGTTGCGCGCCGCGGTCGCCCGCAGCGGCTGAAGCCGCGCCCCTTCAAAACACAATCGACCGAGTTTTTCAGCAGACGGTTCAGTCGCAGCATCCACTCGTTTAGTATAGGAGCGTGGCTCGCTTCTACATAGAGAATTTTGGCTGCCGCGCTACGCAAGCGGATGGCGCGGCATTGGAGCGGCAATTTCTGGAGCGCGGACTGGAGCGCGCCGGGGCGGCTCGCGACGCGGAAATTGTTGTGTTGAATACCTGCACGGTAACCGAGGGCGCGGATAAGGATGCGCGCGCGTCGATACGGCGACTGCAGCGGGTGAATCCGGATTGCCGCATTCTGGTGACCGGCTGCTACGCGCAGCGGGCGCCGGAAGAGCTGGCAGCGCTGCCCGGAGTGACCTGGGTCGTGGGTAATTCGCACAAGCACCAGGCGGCGGAGATTGCAACGTCCTCTTCCTTATTTCCCGCTGCTGGTTCTTCTTCTTCGAGTTCCGGTTTCGTGCCGCTGGGGCAACTCTGTCTGGGGCAACTTTGTAAAGATCAACTTTCCTGGGCGCAAGCTGGCAATGTGATTGTGGGGGATATTTTTGCGCATACCGAGCTGNNTTCTGCGTGATTCCGTATGTTCGGGGACAGAGCCGATCGCTGCCCAGGGAGCGTGTCATCGCGGAAGTACGGACGCTGGTCGAGGCGGGCTATCGCGAGGTGGTGATTTCGGGGATCAATTTGGGGCGGTGGGGGCGGGATCTCGGGGAAGTCGTTGGTCGTCGGTCGTTAGTCGTTGGCGAGCAAGGTCAATTGATCTCGGCGATTTCGTCAACTGAGCAGCCTGAGTCGAACCCCGAACGACTGACGACCAACGACCAACGACTGGGTTCCCCCCCCGAACGACCAACGACCAACGACCAACGACTGGTCGATCTCATTCGCGCCATTCTCGAGCACACGACGCTTGAGAAATTGCGGATCAGTTCGGTCGAGCCCATGGATTGGAGTGACGACCTGATCGGATTAGTAGCCGCGTCCGGGCGGATCGCCAAGCATGCGCACGTGCCTATGCAGTCGGGGAGCGACGCGGTGTTGCGGCGCATGCATCGCAAGTACCGGCCGTGGCATTACCAGGAAAAGATCCTGAAGATTCGGGCGGCCATGCCAACGGCTGCGATCGGAGCCGACGTGATGGTGGGATTCCCGGGCGAGACGGAAGCGGAGTTCGACGAAACCCGCCGCATGATTGAAGAGCTGCCGTTTACCTATCTCCACGTGTTCACATATTCGGCGCGTCCGGGAACGCCGGCGGCGGAGCAGTCGGGACAGGTTCCGGTAGCCGTGGCTCGGGAAAGAAACCGCGTGCTGCGGGAGCTTGCATCCAGGAAGAAAGCGGCGTTCATGCGGTCGCTGGTCGGGACGGCGGTCGAGGCGATCACGCTGCAATCGGGCGGAGCCGATTTCACCGAGGCGCTGACGGACAATTACCTGAAGCTGAGAATTTCCGGGCATCATGAGGCTAACCGCTGGGTGGATATGAAGGTCGAAGGCGTGAGTGGCGAGATGCTCTTGGCGAAGCCGGTGGTGGACTCGACTCGGAGCCTGCTTTGAGCAAGCAAGGCGGAACGTGGCGAGTGCAGCCAGTCGGCGCTAGTGTCTCAGGAGTGCACGGAATCGAAGAAGCGGATTGACCGGCAGCCCCTTACAGGCTTAGGATTATCCAATCCAGAAGTGCGGGAGTGATCCGAACCATGTCACATTCAACCATGTCACAGTCAAGGCTTCGGTCTGCGGTGTGCTGTTTATTGGCGATCCTGTTCCCGGCGCAAGTGATGCTGGCGGGAGAGACGGCGTCGGCCATGTTGTACACGAGCGGTGCGACTTGGTTGAACGGGAGCGCGGTGCCGAAATCGGCAGCCCTGTTCTCGGGAGATATGTTGCAGACGCGTTCCGATTCGACGGCCAGTATTCAAGCCAACGGATCGAACGTCATGGTGCTGGCGGACTCGCTGGTGAAATTTGAGGGTCTGGCAGTAGAGCTTGAACATGGCTCGGTGCGCGTGACGACATCGCGCGGACTGGCGGCGCGCGCCGGCGACGTGACGGTGAAGCCAGTTGCCAATTCGTGGACTGAGTTTCAGGTGACCGACGTGGATGGGCGCGTGCAAATCGCGGCCAACAAGGGCGACGTGACGGTGCAAGATGACAAGGGAACGACAACCGTGACGCAGGGCCAGCAGACCACGCGCGACGACACCAGCGATACGGAGAAAAAGAAGAGAAAAAAACGCGCCGCGGGGGCAGCAGTGGGGGCGGGTGGAGGAATCATGAGTTCGACGGGGGCGATCATCGGCGGATTGGGCGCCGTGACCGGGGTTGGAGTGTGGATTTGGTTACAGAGCGGCGCCCCGGTGAGTCCGGCGTGCCCGACGAATCCCTGCCAGTGACTTAACGAGCGAGTTCTTCCTCTGGGTTTTCCAACGCGTTCTGGGGTCGGCGACTGAATCGATGTCGCGCTACGTTTCCTACCGAGATTTCGACTGGGTCCTGATGGGCTTCGTGCTGGTGATCTGCGCGCTGGGCGTGCTGCAGATACACAGTGCGACCGAGCACACGAAATTTGCCGGGGCCCACATCAAACAAATCTACTGGGTTCTGGCGGGCGTGGGCGCGATGTTCCTGGTCAGCCTGCTCAACTATCAAGCCCTGCTTGAACAAGTCCACTGGATATACATCGCATCCCTAGCGTCTCTGATCGCGGTGATTTTGTTTGGCCAGAAGTATCTGGGCGCCCGGCGCTGGATCAAGATGCCGGGCGGCGCGCATTTCCAGCCGTCGGAATGGGTGAAGCTGATCCTGATTCTGGCGGTGGCGAAGTACTTTGCGGATTTGCATGAGCGGGAACTGTCGTGGACGGACTTTCTGAAGGCGGGCGCGATCGTCGGTTTCCCGATGCTTATGGTGCTCGCACAACCGGACCTGGGGACGGCCCTGACGTATCTGCCAGTGGCGATCATGGGCCTGTTTCTGGGCGGGTTGCGCTGGAAGCAGGCGCTGATCGTGGTGATGATCATGGGCCTGCTGGTTCCGGTGGCTTGGATGAAAGTGTTGAAGTCGTATCAGAAGGAGCGGTTGACGAGTTTTATCAATCCGGATGCGGATCGGCAGGGCTCCGGGTATCAAGTGAATCAATCGTTGATTGCGGTGGGGTCGGGCGGGATCTGGGGGAGCAGTCAAGGATCGCAAACGCATCTGGCGTTTCTGCCGGTGCCGCAGACCGACTTCATTTTTGCTGCGTTTGCCGAGGAACATGGGTTTGTAGGAGCTTTGGCCGTTCTGCTGTTATACTTTATTGTGCTGATGCGGTTGACCCAGAATGCGCAAACGGCGCCCGACCGCGCCGGGGCATTCCTGGTAATGGGTGTGGTGGCTGTGCTTAGCTTTCACATTCTGGTCAATGTCGGCATGGTGGTTGGCTTTATGCCGGTCACGGGAATACCTCTGCCGCTCATGAGTTACGGTGGGTCTTCCGTTCTTTTCATGTTTTTGGCGCTGGGGATGGTAATGAACGTCCGGATGCGCCGTTTCGTGAACTGAGACGGTCGGCAGAAGTTGGGGCGCCCTTCTCAACCAGCTCTTCTTGAGAGTGAGGAACGGCGCCGCGAAACAAGATTACGCACGAAGCAAGATTACGAAGGCCCTCGCGAAAAAGGAGGGCAGAATGCCGGCAGAAGTCGAAGCCGGACAGGATTGAAGCCAGTCAGGCGGGGAACGGCCCCCTCAGCGTGAACGCGAGAGAGTGGCCACAGACCTGGCAGAAGGCTTAACGCGATCAGTGCAGACGAGTAATAACAATTCACTGCAGTGTAGGCCCCGGGAAGTACTTCTTCTTGGGGACCGCGCCCGCTCCTACCCGGAGCGGCGCTGAACGCTATCGATCTCTTGGTCCGCCTTGCGCTTCTGGTCCGGTGAAGAAAAACCGGAGTAGCGATGAACAAGGAATTGTTTGTATCGGCCACGCCCCACGAAACCAAAGTGGGGATCACAGAAGACGATCAACTAGCGGAAATTTACCTCGAACGAGAAAACGAATACACCTTAGCGGGCTCGATTTATACGGGCCGGGTAACGCGCGTGCTGCCAGGCATGCAGTCGGCCTTTGTGGACATTGGGTTGGAACGCGACGCATTCCTATACGTCTCCGATTTCATGGATCTGGAGCAGCAGGACGAGGACCTGGATGAACCCATCCCGGCAAATCGTCCGGTGCTGGAGGCGCGTCCGCGTCCCGGTTTGGAAGCGGGCGGTCCAGCAACTGATAGTGACGGGCAGCTTGCCGAAGCCGGCGGCATAGAGGGTGAAGGAGAAGAGCCGGAAGCGGCTTCTTCGGAAGCGCCTGGCAATGCGGGCGTTGCGCGCGACTTTCGCGGACGTCGACGCCGTCGCGGACGTCGGGGCGAAACCGGCGGCCGCGGGCCGAGCCCGGAGCGCGGTGAGCGTCCGGAACGCGGTGAAATTCGAAGCGAACCACGCAGTGAAGCCGGCAGCGAACCACGGGGTGAACCTCGTAACGAATCACGCAATGAACCGTCGCGTAGTGAACCGTCGCGTAATGAACCTCGGAACGACCGCTTTAACCGCGGCGACCGGGCAGGACGCAGCGGATCGGAATCGCGATTCCAGCGGCCGGCAGCGACGACCGCCCGATCCGGTCGCGACTACGATTACGGCCCGCCTCCGGGATATCAACCGATCGTGCTTCCCGGCGAATCGATCTCGAAGTACCAGCGACAGAGTCAGAATCAAGCGCCGGCTTTGCCGGCCGAGAGCGCAGCAGCGGTGGAGCGGCCGGCGTCGGCCGCGATCCTTGCGAACTTCCCTGAAGATGAGCCTATCTTCGCGGCGGAGATTACCGAGCCACTTCACGAACAGCATGAGCATGTGCTGGACGCGGAAGTCGAGGAGGAGGTGCACGGGACTGTTTCAAGCGCAGCGCCAGCGGCGGAAGATTATCAAGTCCGCGACCAAGCGCAATCCGCGCTCGGAACTTACTCGGCGCTAGAGACGGTGCACGAGCAGCCGCAGGAAGCGGACTTGGTGGCAGCTCCGCAAGTTACGCCCGATGTTACGCCCGATGTCTCTCGCGACGTTGAGCACGGCGCCGTCGAGGAGCAGGAGATCGAGGAAGAAGAAGCCGACCTCGCGTCCTACGGGGAAGAACCCGGAGACGACGAAGGCTTTGAGGAACTGGAAGAAGAGACGCGCGCAGCCGGTGGAGAGTTGTCGGAACCCGGAGTGGGAGAGGTCGCTCCCGCGCTGGCAGCCGGCGGCGAGCCGGCAGCGAACGGTGATGTGGTTCCCGAAGCTCTCCTGGAAGCCGAAGAGCGAGAAGCGGAGGAGTTGGAACTCGAAGAGGCGCAAGCCGAAGCCGAGGCGCTGCTGGAGGCCGAGGCGATTGGCGACGGAACGGTGGATGCAAGCGCGGAAGTTCGCGGTCCCGCACCGGAGGCGAGGCTGTTGCAGCGCACGCAGCGTCGCGGTCCGGAGCGCGGCTTCGATCGGGGGCGCGGACGGCGCGGTGGGCGCCGCTTCCGCAGCCGTGAGAATACGGTGGTGCCGCAGATCAGCGAACTGCTCAAAGAAGGGCAGGAGGTGCTGATCCAGATTGCGAAGGAACCTATCGGCAAGAAAGGCGCGCGTATCACCAGTCACATTGCGCTGCCGGGACGCTTCCTGGTCTTCATGCCGACCGTGAACCACACGGGCGTGTCGCGCAAGATCTCGTCGGAAGAAGAGCGGCAGCGGCTGAAGCGGATCATTCAGAGCGAGCGCGAAAACGGCGGCGGCGGTTTCATTGTGCGGACGGCGGCGGCGGGCGCTTCGGACGAGGAACTGCGAGCCGATATCCGCTTTCTGAAAAACCTTTGGAACGAGATCAAGTCGCGCTCTGACAGCAGCAAGTCGCCGGCGCTGATCTATCACGACCTGAATGTGGTGGAGCGGGTGCTGCGCGACCAGGTGAGTTCGGAATTTTCGGCGATCTGGGTCGATACGGAACAGGAATACGAGCGCATTTTGCGGTTTGCGAATCGCTTCCAGCCGGCTCTGGTCAAGCGCGTTAAGCTCTACACCAAGGAGACGCCGCTCTACGATCAGTTCGGGCTGAACGAGGAAATCAACAAGGCACTGAAGTCGAAAGTCTGGCTGAAGAGCGGTGGCTACATCGTGATCAATCAGACCGAGGCGTTGGTCGCGATCGACGTGAACACCGGCAAGTACGTCGGCAAAACCGCCCGCCTTGAAGATACGATCGTGAAGACGAACGTCGATGCGATCAAGGAAATCGTGCGGCAGGTGCGGCTGCGCGATCTGGGCGGCATCAT
>PLHP01000195.1 GCA_003138955.1 Acidobacteriaceae bacterium
GGGATCAATCGTCAGCAGAACCGGATCAGCAAGAGCATCTACAAGGACAAGCATTCCAACTAAGGGAGTCTGATTTCCCGTAGAGACGCGGCTGGCCGCGTCTCTCCAGGGGAAGACCTTCGGCCTCGCTAGCTACTAATACTTCACGATGGACGCGAACGATTTCGGGTCGAGCGAGGCTCCGCCTACCAAAGCGCCGTCGATTTCTTCTTCGGACATCAGGGCATGGGCGTTCTCCGGTTTGACCGATCCGCCGTAGAGGATACGGAGTTTGTCGGCGAACTCCTGGCCGAAGGATTCGGCGGCTTCGGCGCGGATGATGGCGTGCGCGTCTGCGGCCATCTGCGGGGTTGCGGTCTTTCCGGTGCCGATGGCCCAGACCGGCTCGTACGCGACCACCAGGCTGACGGCTTTCTTGGCCGAGACCTTGTGAAAGGCACGGAGACATTGGCGGCGCAGCACGTCGTCGGTGAGGCCGGCTTCGCGTTCTTCGAGAACTTCTCCCACGCAGACGATGGGGATGAGTCCGGCTTCGATGGCGGACTTGAGCTTGAGGTTGACGGTGTCATCGGTCTCGCCGAAGTACTGGCGGCGTTCGGAGTGCCCGATGATGACGTGGGTGACGCCGACGGCAAGCAGCATGGCGGCGTTGACTTCGCCGGTGAAGGCGCCTTCCTTTTCCCAGTAGAGATTTTGAGCGCCGATGGCGACGTTCGATCCTTTGGCCGCGGTGACGGCGGCTTCAAGGCAGAGGTAGGTGGGGCAGACAACGATTTCGTCGCGGCCTGCGTTGCGATCGGGGCCGTGGACCAGAGGCAGAAAATCGTGGAAGAAGTCACGGGTCTGGTCGGGAGTTTTGTACATCTTCCAGTTGGCGGCGATGAGTTTTTTTCTCATGAGGGACCTTTNNCGAAACGGACGTGCTCCACATGGGCGCAGGGCGGCAGAACTTCGACAATGGTGCGAACTGCGATTTCAGCGGCCTCGTGAACAGGATAGCCGAAGACTCCGGTCGATATGGAAGGGAAGGCCAACGATCGGATTCCGTGGTCGTCGGTGATGCGGATGGACTCACGATAGCAATTGGCGAGCGTTTCGGCCTCGTGCTGTTGGCCTCCTCGGTACACTGGCCCGACCGTGTGAATTACATATTTGGAGGGCAATCGTCCGCCGGTGGTGATAACTGCTTTGCCGGCGGGGAGTGTGCCGATCTTGGCCACGATGCGCTTGCACTCCTTGAGGATCGAGGGGCCGCCAGCGCGGTGAATCGCTCCATCCACGCCTCCGCCGCCGAGCAGTGACGAGTTGGCGGCGTTTGCGATGGCTTCGGTGGTCTCCTTTGTAATGTCGGCTGGGCCGCAGAGTTCGAGCGTCTTGCCGTTGGCGAAAGTCAGTCGGGCTGCGAAGTCGGACATAGCGGCCCCATAGAGGCTACGAGCTAAAAGCTAAAAGCCAACAGCCAAGAGCCAAGAGCTAGACCACCTGACACTGAGGTCTATTTTTTCTCCGTCAGCGCTTCGACCCCTGGCAATTTTTTGCCTTCCAGAAATTCTAGCGAGGCGCCACCGCCGGTTGAAATATGAGTGATCTTGTCGGCGACGCCGGCGGCTTTGACGGCGGCTACGGAATCTCCGCCGCCCACGATCGAAACCGCTCCGGGATTTTCCGCCACGGCATGGGCGATCTTGAAGGTGCCTTTNNCCGATATCGAGGGCCATCATGTTGGCCGGGATGGGCTCGCCGTGGCTGACAATTTTGGTCAAGGCGCTGGCTTCGACGCGGTCGGCAATGACGTGATCCGTGGGCAGGAGAAACTTGAGCTTGTGAGTTTTCGCCTGCTGCAGAAGGTTGCGGGCGAGTTCGATCTTGTCTTCTTCGACCATACTCTTGCCCACGGATTCGCCTTGCGCCTTGAGGAAAGTGTAGGCCATACCGCCGCCGATAATGAGAACGTCCACTTTGCTCAGCAGGTTCTGGATGACTCCGATTTTGTCGCTGACTTTGGCACCGCCCAGAATGGCGACGAATGGACGCTCGGGGCTCTGCAGGACGCGACCCAGATATTGCAGCTCTTTTTCCATGAGCAGCCCGGCAGCGGATTTCTGCAGGAACCGGGTGATGCCAACCGTGGAAGCGTGGGCACGATGGGCAGTGCCGAAGGCGTCATTGACATAGAACTCCGCAAGCTTCGCGAGTTGCTTTGAAAAATTCTCGTCATTCTTTTCTTCTTCGGCGTGGAAGCGGAGGTTTTCAAGCAACAGCGCCTGGCCCTTCTCGAGTTTGAGCGCCATTTCTTCGGCTTCGGCCCCAACGCACTGGGGGCAGAAGCCAACATTTTCGCCGCGCGACAGTTCCTTGTCGAGCAGCATGCGGAGGCGCTCGGCGACGGGTTTCAGACTCAGCTTTGGATTCGCCTTGCCTTTGGGACGGCCCAGGTGAGACGCGAGGATGAGGCGCGCGCCGTGACGCAGAGCGTATTCGATGGTGGGCAGGGTTTCGCGGATGCGGGTGTCGTCCATGACGCGGCCGTCGTCGAGCGGGACGTTGAAGTCGACGCGCATGAAGATGCGCCGATCGTTGAGAGGAAGATCGCGAATAGAAAGTTTGGACATGGGAAGCACTCCGTCATTCGACGTTGGTTTTCCGTCGTTGGTCGTTCGTCGTTAGTTATCCAGGTACGACGCTACCAGAACCTACAGTCCTTTGGCCGACATCAGGTTGATCAGATCGCGGACACGGCAAGAGTATCCCCACTCGTTGTCATACCAGGAGATCACCTTGACGCAGTTGCCGCCGACGACTAAGGTCATGGGCGCGTCGACGATGGAGGAGCGGGAGTCGCCTTTGAAATCGGACGAGACCAGTTCGCCTTCCTCGAAGCCGAGGTAGCCCTTCAGCGGGCCTGACTCGGAGGCTTTTTTCAGGGCGGCGTTCACCTCTTCCTTGGTGGTCTTTTTTTCTACCCAGACGACGAGGTCCACGACCGAGACGTTGGGCGTGGGGACGCGCATGGCGAAGCCGTCGAGTTTGCCGGCCAGGTCGGGGATGACGAGTTTGAGCGCTTTGGCGGCGCCGGTNNTTATCGTTGACGACCTTGGCGACTGGGGCCAGACAATTCGTTGTACAGGAAGCGTTCGAGATGATGTGGTGCTTGGCGGGATCGTACTTCTCTTCGTTCACGCCGAGCACAACCGTGAGATCTTCGTTCTTCCCTGGGGCGGTGATGATGACTTTTTTCACCGAGCCGCGCAGATGCTTCTTCGCTTCGTCGGCGTCGGTGAACTTTCCGGTGGATTCGATAACGACTTGAGCTCCGACGGAGTCCCAGGGCAGGGCAGAGGGATCCTTTTCCTTGAAGACTTTGATGGTCTTGCCGTCGATCGAAATACTGTCGGCGCCGGCGGTGATTTTGTGCGGCAAGTTGCCGAGGATAGAGTCGTACTTGAGCAGGTGGGCTAGTGTCTTGGGATCGGTGAGATCGTTCACGGCGACGAAGTCGAGGTTCTTATCGGCGAGCGCGGTGCGGAGAACGTTGCGTCCGATGCGTCCAAATCCATTAATGCCAACTTTTACGGCCATGGTGCCTCCAAGAAAAATTTAATTGCCGAAGAAAATACGCAGGGCCCGAAACAACCTTCGATGGTAACAGGCAGGAGCAGCCAGCGTAAACGCCATGCGACCATCCGTGCTGTGCTAATTTTCCCGAATTAGAACACTACTCGCTGGGGAGAACCCGTTCGGTGGAGTTGGACTCATGGGGGCCTATTCATGCGGGCGTGATTTCGAGGTAGGCGTCGGTGTTGCGCCACAGGAATGGGACACGGGCGAGCCAATATTTTCGGTTGATCGCCTGGCGGACGCGAGCGAACTCTTCCGTTGGAAGGATGCGGATGGTTGCGGGGAATTCGGAGCCGGTGATTTTTCCGCGGATGGTGCAGGGGGCGATCTTGACTTGCGGGTTGTTGCGGATGCGCTTGCACTTTCCGGATTTACTGTTCGTCATGAGGTAGAGTTTGTTGTTGTCTTCGGCAAACCAGATGGGCGTGTACACGGCGACGCCATTTTTTCGGAAGGTAGCAAGGCTGATGTAACGGTGGCTGTGGATTTCGGCGGGGACGGTAGCCATGCGGATATTATAAAGTGCCGAAAGATTGTTGCGCGGGAGTCTGTGGAGATCCCGTTCAACACTGTCGGCCGTTCCGCTTGTGCGCGCGGTCACATACAATAGCGGGCTAGTGAGACTCCGAACATAAGCGAGACGATATGAGCGAGACCTGGCAAGCATGGGTGGGCCGCACCGTCGATGGGAGATTTCCGCTGCTAAGCTACTTAGGCGGTTCCGATCACAGTGCCGTTTTCCTCACCCCTGCGCAAGGCGGTGTGGGCGATCCCGAGAAAGCCGCCATCAAGTTGATTCCCGCCGACGCGGCAGATGCGGAAAAGCAATTGCTGCTATGGGAGAAAGCCAGCGAACTGACTCATCCGAATCTGATTCGTATTTTCGAGGTTGGACGCTGCGAACTCGAGGGCACAGCGCTGCTTTATGTGGTGCAGGAGTACGCGGAGGAAAGTCTATCGCAGGTTCTGCCGGAGCGGGCACTGACAGCGGAGGAAGCGCGAGGGATGCTTCCGCCGATTTTGCGGGCTTTGCAATGTGTGCACGACGTGGGGCTCGCGCATGGACGCATCCAACCTTCAAATATTCTGGCCGTTGCGGACCAGGTGAAGCTATCGAGCGACGCTATGGGCGTGGTGGGTGAGAGGCGGCGTGGCGCGCGGGCGACGAGCGCCTACGATCCGCCAGAAGCGGCGACGGGTGAGGTTTCGCCGGCGGCCGACAGGTGGCAGTTGGGGATGACATTGGTCGAAGCACTGACGCAGCGCTTGCCAGTTTGGGACCGGTCACGAGGGGGCGTGCCCGAAGTACCGGCGACAGTCCGGGAGCCATTCCGCGAAATTGCAAAGCACTGCTTGCAAGTTGATCCGGGGA
>PLHP01000119.1:0-1624 GCA_003138955.1 Acidobacteriaceae bacterium
CTCGGCCCTGCTACAGGTCGACTCCATTGTCGCCGACGGGCGGTTAGATGTCTGTGATGGTTCGTACATCGCGTTTGTGATGAAAAAGGGAGACGTTGGATTGCGGCAGTCAGCGAAAGAATCACTAGCGGTGGGCGCAGAATCTCACCCTTCGAGAAACGAAGGCGTAGTGTGTGGAAATGTGTATTCTTGTGTGTACTGGTGTGTAAAACGTGTGTATTATATAGTCCCATAGAGAGAACGAGGAAACATGCACAGCCGGGAGGTCATAAAGCTATTACAGAAAGACGGCTGGTATGAGGTGAATCAGGTCGGGAGCCACAAGCAATTCAGACATCCGACGAAAAAGGGGAGGGTGACGGTGCCACACCCGAACCGGGACATACCGATGGGCACCCTCAAAAGTATTGAGAAACATGCGGGGATCAAACTGAAGTGATCAAACTCGGCTAACCCCGCGGAACAAAGGAGCGCAGTCATGGAATATATCGCCTATCTTCATAAGGACCGGGATTCGGATTACGGCGTGAGCTTTCCCGATTTTCCAGGCTGCATCACCGCCGGAAAGACCCTCGATGAAGCGAGCCGGATGGCGGCGGAGGCGCTGGCGATCCATATCGAGGGCATGATCGAAGACGGAGACGCAGTGCCGGAGCCGTCGCAGCTCGACGAGATCGCGAAGGACGCGGCCAAGCACGGCGCAATTGCCTTCATGGTGAGCGTGGACGCTCCCGATGCGACGGTGCGGGTTAACATCACGGCGCGGGAAAGCCAGATTGGAACAATCGATGCCTTGGCCGAAGCGGCGGGGATGACGCGATCGGGGTATATGGTGAGGGCGGCACTCGGTGAACGAAAGCGCCCGAAGAAAGCGAAGCATGTACGACGTGCTGTAAGTTAGGCGTATTGCAGGCTGGGCCGTTGACCTTTTTCATCACAAACGCGATGTACGAGCCATCACAGACCTGCACCCCAATCGGTGCGAAGATACCTCGACAGTGCACCATCGAGAACTGCGCCAGTCTCCAGAGACGAATGCATTTCCAGTCTCAAACTTTTTACGCGCTCTTTGACAACAAATGTTCCGACAAATGGCCCCGGCCAGCACCCCCGCAAGTGCACGCCAAACAGCAAAATTCAGAGCTAAGTCCCATCCTTTGAATATTTTGCCTATAACTACCTTACTATCATCAACTTAACTCATTTTTGGGTAGGGGGGTACCCCCCACAAAAATTTCTGAATTCTTACCCGCCGGTTGGCCCGCATCGTCTCTCGGCGCTCTGCGCGGCTTGGCGGTGCAAAGCTCTACACCACAAAATACTTCGCTCCCGGATGATGCACCACAATCGCCGACGTGCTCTGCTCCGGCTCCAGCAAGAAGCCTGAAGTCAGCCGCACGCCCACGTTCTCCTCTGGCTTTAGCAAGGCGAACAGCTTTGTCTGATCCTCCAGATTTGGACACGCTGGATAGCCGAAGGAATAGCGCGAGCCGCGATACTTCTGATGAAACAGATCGCGAATATGTGGCGAGTCCTCGGCCGTTATGCCTAACTCTTCTCGCATCTTCTTGTGGTGGAATTCGGCTAGGGCCTCCGCCGTCTCCACGCTTAGGCCGTGGAGATA
>PLHP01000119.1:1629-8170 GCA_003138955.1 Acidobacteriaceae bacterium
TCGGAGATGCACAGGCGGCGGCCTTCTTTCTGGCGCGGGAAGGTGAAGCGCAACAATTCCTTCAGGTTTTGCTTTTCACTGACGACTGAGAACTGAGAGCTGGGAACTGAATACACTACTACGTCATTGCCATCGCCTTGCGCTGGGAAATATCCGTAGACTACTTTTGGCTCGAACCAGCCCGCGGCAATCACATCTTCTTCCAGCTTCTTCTTGATCGGACGGTATTTCTCTTCCACCAGCCTTGCGTAATCTTCCTGCGACGCCGTCTTCAGCTGCCACTGGTTCTTGAACAAGGCCGTGTCGTTGATGTAATGGAAAATCTCCCGCAGATCGTAGTCCTTCATTACTCGCACGCCCCAGAATGGAGGCTCCGGAATATTCGGCGCATCGGTCACCACGGCGCTGCGCTCGGCAAACACCGGGCCGATTTCTTCATCCACCGCAGCGGCTTTCGAGTATTCCTTCACCGTTCTGCCGTCCTTCAGACGCGCCTCGCGCTTGCCGTCCTCCGCCGCTAGATCCTCCATTACGTGCAGGCCTGCGAACGCGTCTTCTCCGTAGAACACGGCATTCGAATACTCGCGGCGCAGGTCATCTTCTACATACTTCCGGGTTAGGGCCGCGCCTCCGCAGATCACCGGAAACTCCAGCTTCTGGCGTTCCAGTTCCTGGATTACGTACTTCATCTCCAGCGTCGACTTCACCAGCAGGCCGCTCAGGCCGATGGCGTCGGCCTTGTGCTCCTGCGCGGAGCGGATGATCGTGTCGCCGGGCTGCTTGATTCCCAGGTTCACAACCTTGAAGCCGTTGTTGGATAAGATGATGTCGACCAGATTCTTTCCTATGTCGTGCACATCGCCCTTCACCGTAGCGAGCACGATCGTACCCTTCTGCTGCGCGCCGGACCGTTTTTCCATCTTCGGCTCGAGATAGGCTACCGCGGCCTTCATCACTCCCGCTGAATCTAGAACCGAGGGCAACTGCATCTTGCGCGCTCCGAAGAGGTCGCCTACCGTCTTCATGCCGTCGAGTAACACCGTGTTGATCAGGTCGAGCGGCTTGTACTCGACTAGCGCCTCTTCCAGCAACTCTTCCAGACTGCGCTTGGTCTTGCCATCGCCTACCGATTTTTCGCCGTTGATGATCGCGTACTTCAGCTTGTCCTCGATGGAGAGCGTTGCCACGTGCGCCGTGGTCTGCGCCTGCGCCTTGCCTTTCATGCCCGCGAAATGCTGCATGTAAATCTGCAGCGGATCGCCGTTGGAGCGGTCCTGGTAAATCAGCTTGCGCGCCAGTTCCACTTCTTCCGCAGGAATCTTGTACAGCGGATAAATCTTTGTGTAATTGACGATGGCAACATCGAGGCCGTTTTCGACCGCCTCATGCAGAAACACCGAGTTCAGAACCCGCCGCGGATACGCGTCCAGCCCGAAACTGATGTTGCTGACGCCTAGCACCGTTTTCACTTCCGGGAGCTCTTCGCGGATGCGCTTCACCGCCTTCAAAGTCTCGATGCCCGCCGATCGGTATTCTTCCTGGCCGGTCGAAATCGGCAGCGTCAGCGCGTCGAAGAGCAGGTCCACCGGACGGATGCCGTATTTTTTTGTCGCCAGATCGAAGATGCGATGCGCGATCGCGACTTTCTTGTCCGCCGTCAGCGCCATGCCCTCTTCATCGATGGTCAGCGCGATCACGCCTGCGCCGTAGCGCTTCGCCATGGGCAACACTTTCGACGTGCGCTTCTCGCCGTCTTCGAGGTTGATCGAGTTGATGATGGCTTTGCCGGGGATGCGCTTCAGCGCTTCTTCCACCACGTCGGCTTCGGTGCTGTCGATCAGGATCGGCGCGGGCACGCGGGTCGCGATTTTTTCGAGGATGGCGGAGATGTATCCCTTCTCGTCTTCGCCTACGATGGCGCAGCACAGGTCGAGCATGTGCGAGCCTTCGTTCGCCAGCTTTTTCGCCAGCGTGAGAATGTCGTCGTACTTTTTCGCTTGCACCAGCTTGCGGAAATGATCGACTCGCGTTGTGGTGTTCATCTCCTCCGCAACGATCAGAGGCTTCGGTTCCAGATCAAGCGGCACCGAGGTGTAGGCGCTTGACGCTGCGCCTACCGGCTTCACATTGCGCTTCGCCGGCTCCACGCCCGTCACTGCATCCACTACGGCTTTCAGATGTTCGGGAGTCGTGCCGCAACATCCGCCTACGATGCGTACGCCGTAATCCTGCACGAAGTGTTTGTGATACTCCGCCAAGTCCTTGGGCAAGAGCTTGTACACCGCATGGCCGCCTACGTTCTGCGGCAGTCCGGCATTCGGAAGAACGGAGACTTCCTTGGTTGAATTCAACGCGAGGTAGCGGACCGCCTCATTCATCTCGGCCGGACCGGTCGCGCAGTTCAGGCCGATGATGTCGATATCGTAGGGCTCGAGTGCGGTCAACGCCGCGCCGATTTCCGTGCCGAGCAGCATGGTTCCCGATTCTTGCAGTGTTACTTGAACTTGTACCGGCAAACTCTTCCCCGCCTTGCGCATTGCCTCGATGACGGCTACCGTGGCAATCTTTGCCTGCAACAGATCCTGGCACGTCTCGATGAGCAGAACATCGACGCCGCCTTCGATCAGCGCTGCCGCCTGTTCTTCGTAGGACGCCGCCATCGCGTCCCAACCGATGTGTCCCAGGGAGGGCAATTTTGTGGTTGGCCCGATCGATCCGGCTACGAACCTTGGTTTTTCTTTGGTTGAGAATTGCTGCGCTACTTCCCTTGCGAGTTGCGCCGCCTTCAGGTTGATCTCACGAACTTTGTCGCGCAGTTCGAACTCGCCTAGAACGAGGGCCGTCCCGCCGAAAGTATTCGTCTCTACTATGTCGCAGCCCACGCGGAAAAAGTCGGCGTGAATGTCGCGAATAATGTCGGGACGGCTCAGCACCAGAACTTCGCTGCAATTTTCCTTGCCCCAGTAATCGTCCAGGGTAGGATTCCGCTTCTGGATGTTCGTGCCCATGGCGCCGTCATAGATGACGACGCGCTCTTTTACGAGTTGGAGAAAGTTGGACATGAGTCGTTAGTCGTTGGTCGTCAGTCGTTGGTCGTTCGCAATTCGCCTCCGCTCTTAAATGTAGAGACGTGGCTTGCCTCGTCTCAGTTTGCAGCGGGAGACGCGGCAGGCCACGTCTCTACAGAAAATCAAACGCCCTGGCTCCTCAAATCGGTGCCCTTCGCAAATGCGCGAACGACCGACGACTGACGACCAACGACTGCTTTCCCATACAACAACGCCGGTCCCTGCGGGACCGGCGTTTGGTGGAAAAATCTTCAAGATCGTTAAGTCCCCTTCACGCCCGCATCCAGTTCCGATTGCGCAAACACCTGATTGGCTCCCATGTGCGCTGGGGCCGGCGCCAGCATCTGTTCTTTCCGGTAAATCAGATTGCTTGCGCTGAAAGTCGCCAGCTCAAATCCATGGCCATGGGTGATCGCATCGGTCGGACAAGCCTCCACACAATACCCGCAAAATATACAGCGATTGTAGTCGATGTTGTAGACGCGGGCGTAGCGNNGCGGCGGCGCAGAGGAAACAGGCTACACATTTTTCCAGTCCGTTTTCGTCGCGCTGGAGGACGTGCATGCCGCGGTAGCGTTCCTGAAACTTTGCGCCTTTCAGGGGGCCGGGACCGTCGGGATAGTTCTCGACGATGGTGGGCTGAAACATCTCCTTCAGGGTGATGGTCATTCCCTGAGCTACGGCGCCGATGTTTTTGATCACGGACATACGTGAGTAGTATAGCGAATGTTGCGGGGATTGGCAGCTGTTGGCTTTTGGCTCTTGGCTTCTGGCTTTTCGCTTTTCGCTTTTCGCGTTTCGCGTTTCGCCTTTCAAAAGATTGGCTACCAAGGACGGGGAGACTTTCGAGGACGTGGAAATCTTCTCTTAATGGTTGAGACTCTACTTGGGCGCTGCGTTGCGATAGCGCAAGAGTGGGTGTTTCAATTTATGGCCAGCCGGGGTTTGCATTCTTTTCGTTTTCTTTTCGTGGTTATCTTCTTCGCGACTTTCGTTTTTCTTTTCGGCGGCGGGTTCCTGGGCAGCGCCTTCGGTCAGAAGTCTGGCGAGAAAACCACTTCCTCGTTGCCTTCTGCAAGAAGCAGCGAAACGAGCGGCGAAACCAGCAGTGAAGAGCGCGGCGGGGATCGTCCGTATCTGCGAGATCATTTGCACTGGAACTGGAACCAGCGGGGGAGGACTGTGCCTCGGGGAGAATCGGCGGCGGGGCTGCGGTTTCGGGCTTACCGGCAGAAGATGGCGATGCGGGCTTCGCGGGCGGCTGCGGCTGCACATTCTACGTCTCCACCTATGTCGTCCTCCCCACACCCGCTCATCGCAAAGGACGCGATGGGTGGGGCACCCGCTGCACTTTCGGCCTCAACAACGTGGGTGCCGCTGGGACCGGCTCCGCTTGCTTCCGATGCTACGGGAGATCGAGGGCAGGATTACAACTGGGTCTCGGGGCGGGCCACCTCAGTGCTGATCGATCCCGCGGACACTAGCGGAAACACGGTGCTATTGGGCGGCGCTTATGGCGGTCTTTGGAAATCGATCAACGCGGGAAGTCTGAGTTCCAGTCCCGCTGCCGTCGTCTGGCAGCCTTTAATTGACGATCAGCCCACGTTGGCGGTGGGCGCGATTGCTTTGCAGCCGGGAAACAGCAACGTGATTGTGATCGGAACCGGGGAGACTAACAACTCGGCCGATTCTTATTACGGGCTGGGAATTCTGCTTTCCACAAATGGGGGTTCGACGTGGACCGAGATCACGGGGACAGGACAGTCTCCGAATGTGGACCAATCGTTTCTCGGCATCGGTTTCAGCAAGATCGCCTTCAGCACGGCGAATCCTAACCTGGTGGTGGCGGCAACGGCGGGAGACAACGGCCTGTGCCTCGGCTTGGAAGCAGCGCCGGCGAGAGGCAACAGTCCTCCTTCCTGCCTTGGCCCGGAAGAGGACGGGAATTCGACTGTGCGCGGACTTTACTACTCGCTGAATGCTGGAGCGACGTGGAACCGCGCAACCCTCACGGACGGTGCCGTTCCCGCCTCGGCCACGGCGGTGATTTACAACCCTAGCCAGGGAGCGACGGGAACGTTCTACGCTTTCATCCGGCGTCACGGGCTGTACTCATCGACGGATGGCCAGAACTTCACTCCGCTGACCACGCAACCGACCGCGGGTCTGGCATCGGCAAACTGTCCGGCGAGTTCGAACGCAACGACTTGCCTGATTTATCGCGGCGAGTTCGCGGTGGTACCGGGGCGCAACGAGATGTATGTGTGGGTGGTCGACGTGCAGCCGGACGCCTATGGAAATCCCACACCCGCCGATGAGGGCATCTGGCAATCGACGACGGGCGGAGCGAGTTGGACGCAGATTCCGGACAACGGCATCACCAACTGCGGCGACAGCGCGTTTGGACCGAACATTGGACCGAACAGCGGACCGAACATTGGACCGAACAGCGGCTGCGGAGTGCAACAGGGCTGGTACAACCTGGAGTTGTCCGCGATTCCCGACCCGCCGCCCCCCAATTCAACGGGAACAGACGTTTATGCGGGCACGATCAATCTTTATAAGTGCACGTTAGAGCCCGGGACTACAACGTGCTTGCAGGGCGACTGGATCAATCTAACTCACGTCTACGGGTGCAGCCCGCTCGGGGCGCCGGCGCATGTGCATCCGGACCAGCATGGAATCGGGTTCATGGTTGCCGGTGACACAACACCTGGCTACTTCGCGCACGATGGGGGAATCAGCCGGACGCTGGATGGGTATTCCGGGCTGACCACCGGGAGTTGTACCGGGACGAATCAGTTTGACAGCCTGAGCCAGACCCTGGGCTCGATGACGGAATTTGTTTCTGTCTCGGTGCACCCCACGAGCGCGGATATTCTGCTCGGGGGAACGCAGGGTAACGGCTCCCCTAAAACCAGCACCGCAACCAGCAACAGTACCTGGCAGAATGCGCTGGGCGGGGATGGCGGATTCAATGCGATCAATCCCAGCAACCCGGACGAGTGGTTTGCGGCGAACCCCTACGTCACGATTATGAAGTGTGAGTCGGGAACCGAGTGTAACGACGCTGCATTTCTTCAGGTCGGCGGCTCCAGCGATCTGGGTGGAGATCAGGGAGCTTACGATACTCCCTACATTCTGGACCCGCAGAATAGCAGTGAAATGCTGGTGGGAACGTGCCGAGTGTGGCAGATCGGCACCAGCGGAACGGCTCCGTTGCAACTCAGCAATGACTTCGACACGTTAGGAACTGGTTTGTGTACGGGCGATGAAATCAACCTGGTCAATGCGGTAGCCGCGGGCGGTCCAGCGCCGAACGGCTATTCGACGGTGGTATATGCGGTGACCAACGGATACGGGCCGCTAAGCGGGTCGCCTGGGGGCGAAGTATGGGTCACGACCGATGCGGGCGTCAGTTTGATGACGAATGTGACCGCGAACCCAACCCAGAATGTGAATCCGAACGGGTA
>PLHP01000394.1 GCA_003138955.1 Acidobacteriaceae bacterium
CTGGTTCTGCTGGGCGCGCTGTGGTTCTTCTTGATCCGGCAGATGCAGACTGGTGGAAACAAGGCGCGGGCGTTCGGCTAGAGCCGGGCGCGGCTGCTCTCCATGCAGCAGAAAAAGATCACGTTCAAAGACGTGGCGGGCGTGGATGAGGCGAAGGAAGAACTGCGCGAAATTATCGAGTTCCTGCGCGAAGCGCAGAAGTTCCAGAAGCTTGGCGGACGCATCCCAAAGGGTGTGCTTCTGGTTGGACCTCCGGGAACGGGCAAGACCTTGCTGGCGCGCGCGGTTGCGGGCGAAGCGAATGTGCCGTTCTTCTCCATCTCCGGCTCGGACTTCGTGGAAATGTTCGTAGGCGTGGGCGCGAGCCGCGTGCGAGACCTGTTTGAGCAGGGCAAGAAAAACGCTCCCTGCATCATCTTCATCGACGAAATTGACGCCGTCGGTCGTCACCGCGGCGCTGGGCTCGGGGGTGGACACGATGAGCGCGAGCAGACTTTGAATCAGTTGCTGGTGGAAATGGACGGCTTCGAATCGAACGAAGGCGTGATCCTGATGGCCGCGACGAACCGCCCGGACGTGCTTGATCCAGCTCTGCTGCGGCCGGGGCGTTTCGACCGGCGCGTAGTGGTGAATCGCCCAGACGTTCGCGGACGCGAAGAAATTCTGCGCGTGCATACCCGCAAGATTCCTCTGGCGGACGATGTGGATTTGTCCGTGCTTGCCCGCGGCACACCGGGATTCTCCGGCGCTGACCTGGCCAACATGGTGAACGAAGCGGCGTTGGCGGCTGCCCGGCCGAACCGGAAGGCCGTCCTGATGTACGACTTCGAACTGGCGAAAGATAAAGTGCTGATGGGCGCGGAACGCAAGTCGCTTCTGCTCTCCGATGAAGAGAAGAAGAACACTGCGTTCCACGAGGCCGGACACGCGCTGGTGGCCGCCATACTGCCGCACTCCGATCCGGTGCACAAGGTCACGATCATTCCGCGCGGCCTGGCCCTCGGTTTGACCATGCAGTTGCCCACCGATGATCGCCACAACTACTACAAGAACTATCTCGATACGCAGATTGCCATCTTGATGGGCGGGCGAATTGCGGAAGAGCTTTTCCTGAACCAGATGTCGACCGGCGCGGGCAACGACATTGAGCGGGCTACGGAACTGGCGCGCAAGATGGTTTGCGAGTGGGGCATGAGCGACCTGGGGCCGCTGACCTTCGGCAAAAAAGAAGAGCAAATATTCCTGGGACGCGAGATCGCGCAACACCGCGACTACAGCGAAGCGACGGCCATCCAGATTGACGAAGAAGTCAGAAAGATGGTGGGCGTTGGCTACGCGACTGCTAAGAGGATCCTCTCCGAGAATCGCGAGACGCTGACCCGAATCGCAAAGGCGCTGATCGAACGCGAAGTGCTGGACGCCACGGAGATCAAGCTGCTGGTCGAAGGCCAGGACCTGCCGCCGATCAAGCCGCTCCCGGCGAAGGCCGACGACGGCGTGCAGCAAGTGCTCAAGCCGGAACGAGCCCCTGCCAAAGGCGGCGAGCGGCCAGCGACGGCGTAAGTGCAGTGGATAGTGGTCAGTGGCCAGTGAATAGTTTCACGTGGGCGGCCGGTTTTCGGCCGCCCTTTCCTTTCTTGCAGCACCAGCGCCACAACCGCAAAGTTTTTTCGCGGACCACTGACCACTGATCACTGACCACTGCGCTTGGCGTGCGATACTATGCGTCGTGAATCTGACTCTCCATTCTAAAGTTGCTCTTATCACCGGCGGATCGCGTGGGATTGGCGCGGCTGCGGTGCGGATGTTTGTGGCCGCGGGCGCGAAAGTGGTCTTCAATTATCAAGCGGCAAAGGCGCAGGCCGAGGATCTGGTGCGTGAATGTGGAGCGGAAAACTGCCGCGCGCTGCAAAGCGATCTTTCGACCACGGAGGCGGCGCGGCAACTGGTCTCGTCTGCGATCTCGGCATTCGGGCGTCTCGACATCCTGGTCGCCAATCACGGTATCTGGCCGCCTGAAGACGCACCCGTCGACCGCATGTCCGATGAACAATGGCATCGCACCATCGCCGTGAATCTCGACAGTGTCTTCGCGCTCGTCAAGCATTCCGTGGGACAGATGAAGAAGCAGGCCGCAACGTCCTCCGGAGCATCATTCGAAACTGCGGCCGGCCACATCGTGCTGGTCAGTTCGACCGCCGGCCAGCGCGGCGAAGCTTTCCACTGCGACTATGCGGCCTCGAAAGGCGCGCTGATCAGCATGGTAAAAGGGCTCTCCACGGAACTGGCGCCCGACCATATCTATGTCAATTGCGTCGCGCCGGGGTGGGTGGCTACGGATATGGCGGCGCCCGCGCTCAATCATCCGCCGACACGCGAGAAGGTTTTTCGAACCATACCGCTCGGGCGCGTGGGGACGCCGGAAGAGATCGCGGGGCCGATTCTGTTCCTGTGCACGCCGTATGCCGGATTTATCACGGGCGAAGTTTTCAACGTGAACGGCGGCGCGGTGCTGGTGGGGTAGGGAAGTTATCGATCCCCCGGTGAGGGCCGCAGCGCAAACAGCTAAAATCGTTCTGGAGGCTTCTAACCCAATAGAATCATGACTCGCTTTCTTATTGTTTTGCTGCTGTGCGCTTGGGGCGGTGCCCAAACCGCTCCTCCTCAGCCCGCCGTCAACATGAACGACTCCGACAACGCCCGCAAGGCGCGGGCGGTTCTCGATCAGACCATCCAGGCACTGGGAGGACAACCCTACCTCACTTACGAAAACCGGAGTGAGGAAGGACGCTACTATCCGCTTCATCACGGACGCACCGAGAGCACCGGGATTCCCTACAGATACTATCTCGAGTATCCCGACAGGGATCGTTTCGAAGTCATCCACACCAAGGACATTTTTCTGCTCTTTGGGCAGGTGGGCGACGTCAAGGTCAAGAACAAGACCGATCTCGTTCTGATTCACAACGGCGACAAAGGATACGAGATTACGTACAAGGGAACGGCGGCGCAGGATAAGCCCGATTTGGAGAACTACCTTCGCCGTCGGGAGCATTCGCTCGAATGGGTGTTCCGCAAGTGGATGCGCGATCCGAACGTGGCCTGGTTCTACGATGGCGCGGCGGTAGTGGATGGCAAGGAGACCGAAGGGGTCACGCTGCTCAACAGCGAGAACGATTCGGTGAGCGTTCACCTGGACCTCAATTCGCACTATCCGGTCAAGATCAGTTACTCGTGGCGCGATCCCAAGGACAAGCAGAAAAATGTGGAAGAAGAGGTCTACGACAGTTACAAACCGGTGCAGGGAATCTGGACCCCGCACTCCATTACCCGTTATTTCAACGGAGAGACTTCGCAACAGCGCTTCATCAACGTCGCGAGCTACAACCTGAAGCTGCCGGATTCAATGTTCGAAGCGGCCGTGACCTACGACCCCACAGTACCGCTGAAGAAACAGTGAGACATAAGACTGGCTTCATAAGTCGGTTTTGGGTTGGGCACGGCTTCAGCTGTGCAGTTTGGGGGGAATACGCCCAATTGCAGGAAAAACACGCCCGAATTCCTCTTCTAAGCACTCCCAACATCTGCAACCGCCTGAATAAGTTAGCCCAAGCTACGGTGCAACCAGCCACGGAGTGTGGCTATTTTGCCACATACGGAAGTTCGCCCATCCCTGTAAGCTTATAGGCCACAAAAGACTTATACGTTCTCCCCTTGACGCACGAGCAAACAATTCGTGCCGCAGTGACCTGTACTGGAGTGGGTCTCCACAGCGGCGCCCCGGTCAGCCTACGGATTCTGCCCGCCCCTCCCGGAACGGGAATCGTCTTCCACCGCACCGACCTCGACGGCTTCGCTATCGAAGCCAGCGGACGCAACGTAGCCCGCGTCAGTTACGCCACCAGCCTGATGAAGAAGGGCGTGCTCATCTCCACCACCGAGCACCTGCTCTCGGCGTTTACCGGCGTCGGCATCGACAACGCCATCGTCGAACTGGACAATCTGGAGTTGCCCATTCTGGATGGAAGCGCCCGTCCCTTTGTCCAAATGATTCAAAAGGCCGGCATCCGGCAACAACGCAAAGCGCGCACTTATCTCCGCATCGTGCGCGAGATCGAGTTGCGCGAGGGCGATAAATTCATTGCCGTGTATCCAGCGGACGCCTATTCGGTTTCGTATTCGATCAACTTTCCTCATCCACTCATCGGCAAGCAGACTTTCTGCGTGCGGCTGACCAATGGCAGTTTTCTGAAAGAGATTGCGCCGGCGCGCACCTTCGGATTCCTGCATGAAGCCGATGCCATGCGGCAGCAGGGGTTGATCCGCGGCGCATCGACCGAGAATGCCATCGTGTTGAACCGCCACGAAGTGCTGAACCCGCCCTTGCGTTTTCCCGACGAGTTCGTGCGCCACAAAGTTCTCGACCTGATAGGCGACCTGGCTTTGATCGGGAAACAGATACTCGGTTCGGTGGTGGCCGACCGCGCCGGCCACGCCATGCATACCGCGCTGGTGTCGCGCATTTTGCGCGACCGGTCATTCTGGGAAGAAACCGAACTGGAAGATAAAACTGCGGCGTCGACGTTCGCGTCCGCGGTTGGTCTTAGCGTCTAGCGAGAGAGCATCCGCTGCTAACTGTTGAAGCGAACTGGGGCGCTGGCAAACGACCAGCGACTAACGACTGACGACTGACGACTGCCCCCGCCTCGCGTAAACTAGTCTCACCAACTTGAACAAGATCAAACATTTTGTCCACGCTTACGGCGACTGGATCAAGCACGTTCTTGCGCCTCTGGGGCCGTGGGGGATGCTTGCGTTTGCGGCGGTGGATGGCTCGTTCATGGGAATGCCGCTGGATCCAATTTTCGTGGGCTACGTTTACCACGACCGCTCGCGGTTCCTGCTGTACGTGCTGCTGGGCTCAGCCGGGTCGGCGCTCGGAAGCATCGTTCTCTACGTCATCGGGTATATGGGCGGAGAGGTGTTGTTGCGCAAGCGGCTTTCGCCGGAGCGCTTCGAGAAAATTCACGCGTCTTTCGAGCACCATAAATTCTGGGAGCTGATGTTTCCGGCGATGTTGCCGCCGCCCGCGCCTTTCAAGATTGTGGTGCTGGCAGCGGCGGCGTTTGAAATGAACTTCGCGCATTTTCTGCTGGCGATTTTTGCCGGACGCTTCGTGCGCTTTCTGATTGAGGCGCTGCTGACGCTCTGGTTCGGTCCGCAAATTGTGACCCTCGCCGGGAACCTTTTCGCGCACCACTTCATTGGGATTCTGCTGGGAGCCGGAGCGCTGCTGGTGGCGTGGCTCATCTGGCGGCGGGCGAAGCGGCAGAGTGCGGCAAATAAAAACGCAGCGGGGAAGGATTCCGCGCTGCGTTCGGAAGAGACTCGATTGATTGGCTAAATTTGATTGGCTAAGCGGCCGCGGTTCCGTGCGGCTTGTAGGAGCGGGCGACCACGGCGGCGACTGCAGGCACGCCGAACATGATTGCGGTGAAAAGCAGGTCGCCGGCGACTCCGCGGCGGAAGAACGGCAGGCCGGCGGCGTAGCAAGTCATCAGGCCGGACAGGGTCTTCGGATACATGCCCCAGCCTGCCCAGACGGCGAAATTACTGACCACGAAGAAAGACACGGAACTGCCCAGCGCGGCTCCGCCCACCCGCAGCCAGTTGGCGTTTTCGCGCAGGTCGTTTTTACGCAGAGCTGTGCCGAACAGCAGAATCGCCGCATACCACGCCCAGGTCACGACATGGTCCCAGGTGAGGGGATACGAGTAGACGATCTTGGTGAGGATGACGTCAACAGCAGCCAGCAGCGCCAAGGGCACCCAGAGCTGGCGCCGCGGACCGCGCGCGCCAAAGTAGAGCAGCGCCGCCGCTATCGGAGTAAAGGCCAGGGGATGGGGCATAAAGCGAACCGCGACCGCAAAAAGAACAAAAACATAAGCCAGCATAATCACCTCGTCGGAAGCCAGTTAAGATTGTTGCGCGAGCGGATGCTGCCGGTCAAGGGAAGGGCGAAATTTTTAGGTGGTGGCTCGGTTTCCGGTGCGCGTTATACGATCGTTGTAAGATCGTTGTTCGATCCGTTGTTCGATCAAGGGGATTGCCTCCGAACATGAAGGGCAAAGTCGTCGTCATCACGGGCGCGACTTCGGGTATCGGCCAAGTGGCGGCGGAGAACCTCGCCAGCATGGGCGCGCGCATTGTTCAGATAGCGCGCGATCGCGGCCGCGCCCAGGAGGCTCTGAAGCGGCTCTCTGAGCGCGCGCCCGAGGTCGCGCACGGCATCTTCTATGCGGATCTCTCTCGCCTCAGCGACATGAAACGGGTCGCATCGGAGATCGCCCAGGCCGAACCGCGCATCGATGTCCTGATCAACAATGCCGGCGCCATGTTCAGTTCCCGGCAAATTACCGACGAAAGCCTGGAACGTACGTTCGCTCTGAATCACATGTCCTACTTCGTCCTGACGCATGGCTTGCGGGATCGTTTGGTGGCCTCAGCGCCCGCCCGGGTGGTGAATACCTCGTCGGATGCGCACCAGGTTGGCGCGCTCGACTTGAACGACTTGCAGTCGGCCGAGGTATTTCGCAGTCGCAACTTCGTGCAATGGCTGCGCTACGGAGGGCCTGGTTTCAAGGTTTATGGCCGCTCGAAGCTGTGCAACATTCTTTTCACCCGCGAACTCGCGCGCCGTCTCGCGGGCACCGGCGTGACTGCCAACTGCCTGCATCCTGGCTTTGTCGCCACCCGTTTCGGCGATCAGAGCGGCGGACTGATTTCCTCTGTCATCGGAATCGCCAAGCGCTTTGCGCTTTCTCCGCAACAGGGCGCGGAAACGTTGACCTACCTGGCATCGTCACCCGAGGTGGCCAGCGTGACGGGCGTATATTTCCACAAGTGCCGGCCTATAGCACCCAGCCCGGAAGCGCAAGACGACGCGACGGCTCACCGCCTTTGGGAAGAAAGCACTCGGCTGGCGGACTTGAAGAACTAACGGCGAAGGTCCTCATCTATCTTTGCCGGATGGCCGTCCCCGTGTACTCATCCCGAAATGTTCCTCCACGACATGCAAATCGCGAGTCAGGAGCACCGTTGCGCCGAGGGTGGCGCGCATGTTGCGCCCAGGATAGTCATAGCGAAGGTCGCGGAAGCGGACGACATAGGCGGCGCGGCCGTTGCCGATCGGATCGTTCGGAGTAACGACGGCGGCGCCGTTCTCAAGCTCTTCGGTCTCGGTTATGGGATATTGGGCCCAACTAAGGTACACGCGTCCCAGGTAGGTTTTCTTGGCGGCGAGCGAGACCGGCGTTTCTTCCGGCTTGTAGCGAATCTGCATCTCGGCTTCGGGATCGACCTCGGGCGCGAGCGAATCAACGTCCATGCTGGCGAAGAAAGCGGGCGTTTCTACCACGCCATGCCAGCGAAACGGATTGACCCAGTACGGATACGCGGAAACTCGAATCGTATCGGCGCCCTGATAGGTGCGCGACTGGAGCGCGGCCACGGCGCGGCGATGTTCGTAGTCGCGAACTCCCCAGTATGCGACGACGGCGAGCAGAGCGACGGTCGCGGCCAGTCTTCCGGTCGGCATGGCGTCTTTGTTGCGAGCGCCGATCTCTTCGTTGATGAGCGAAAACAATGCGGGAAGAATCAGTCCGAGCGTAAGCACGAGCAGGATGACGGGATCGGCGATGAAGACGATGTCCCAGGAAATCCAGCGTTCGGAAAACGGCCAGAGCGGACGCACTCCGTAGTTGTTGGTGAAGTCGAGGAGAATGTGGCTGAGGCCGGCGAGGCAGGCATAGGCAAAGAGCAATCCCCAGCGCGGCGGAAGGTTGGGATTGCGGGTTTTGCGGCCACGCAGGCGCCAGAGGAGATAGATGAATCCAACGACCACGGCAGCCACCAGTGGCACGCCCAGAAAAGAATGAGTGAAGCCGCGGTGATGGTTCAAGCCGAACGCAGAGCCGCCGAAACGGCTGAGCACGTCGAGGTCGGGCGCCTCGGCGGCCAGTGTCAACGCGGCGGTGGCCAAAGCGGTCGTGCGGTTGAGTCCGGCGCGGCCCATGGTGGCGCCGAATAGAAAGTGAGTGACGGGTTCCAAGGAGGTTAGAGGTTAGAGGTCAGATTGCAGAGGTGAGGACCGATGCTATCCCCGCTAGCTGACCGCTTACCTCTGACCTCTCACCCTGCAATCTTACATCTAACCTCTGACCTCTCACCTCTGCAATCTTACCTCTAACCTCTGACCTGGTCTGCAACCCCGTCTCTACGACACGGTCATGCTGGTACCACCAGGGACAGCGCATCGGGAACCATGGTCATGCGGGCGGGCAAGCGGCCGAGCAGTTCGCCGTCGGCTTCGACATAGACGCGGTCTTCATGGTGAGCATGATGATGAACATCGCCGCCGCCGTCGTCATGAGCGCCGCTGCCGCTTTTCTGCGGCAACCGGCAAACGACCTCAGAACAGCGGACCAGATCAATGCCGGCGATATCCCATTGGCGGCCAAGCAGCGCTCCGGCCACATACTGCAGATAGGCATTGCGGCTGGCGGTGCGGCACATGACGGCGCGCAGATCGCTGCTGTCGAGCGACGCTCCGGGAACCAGTTCGCGCAGGATGTTTCCGAAAAAGCGGATTCTTACCGCCAGAAGTTCAGTCAGCAAGGCGCGCTGCCGCTGGCCGCTTCCGTTGGCATACTCGACCTCGAACCGGCGCATGTTATGCGTCGCCCACAACTGCCAGGCTTTGAGGTAGTAGGCTGTCATGCCCGAGCGGTTCTTGAGTTCCGCCGTCAGTTTGTAGAACAGGTGCGCGTCCACGCCGATTCCGGCGGCAACAGTGAAGAAGCGCGCGGCGGGTTGGCCATTGAAATCCTCGTACTCGATTCGGCCAAGAGGAATGCGGCGGACCTTGCTCTTGCCGCTCTTGCCGCCGACCGCGGCTTGAGCCGCGGCGCTCGGGCGGAGCGGGACTCCGAGGTCGTGGGCGAGAGCATTGGCGGTGCCGAATGGAAGAATGGCGAGGGCGACGGGCGTGCCCGCCAATCCCTGTATCACATCGTGGATCGTGCCATCGCCCCCGCAGGCAAAGACGGTGTCACTGCCGTCCGCCACCGCACAGCGGGCGTTGTCGCTCGCTTCCTGGCTGGAGCGGCAAACCGTAAGCTCAGTTCGAACCCCGGCTGACTGGATGATGCCAATGGCATGGTTCAGTTCCCCGTCGCGCTTTTTTCCGCGGCGGCCAGAGTTGGGATTGAACAGAATGGTGGCTTTGTCCATGCGTCGGCTAGCTCTGTTCGAGTTTAACGCATGGGTTTGGGATCGGAGAGACCGAGGCAAGAGCGACCCAGGCAAGAGCGTCGGCGTTTTACCCGGTGAACTTGCAGTGGGATCGGGAAGGATTTTTCCGCAGCCGTCCAAACGTGCGATGATGTTTCCACTTTCAAAAGGAGCATTTCCCCATGGCCAACGCATCTCCACAGAACTTTTCCAATCACACGCGTCTTGATCCGCCCTTCCACTTTTTCATCTTGCCGGTATTTGTCATCACGCTGATCGCGACCATCGTCCATCTGGTCCGAAGGCCAGGGCTGCATTCGGCATGGCTGGTGGTCGTCATGATCGCGGCCATGGCAGTCATCTTCAAGATCCGGCTTTATTCTCTCAAGGTGCAAGACCGGGTCATCCGGCTGGAAGAAAGACTGCGCCTCGCGTCCTTGCTCGACGCCGCCCTTCGTCCCCCGCATCGCAGAATTGACGGAATCGCAACTCGTCGCCCTGCGCTTCGCTTCCGACGCGGAACTCCCCGCGCTCGCCGCCCGAGCCCTGAACGAGAAGCTCGCCGCTCCCGAAATCAAGAAAGCCGTCCAGCATTGGCGGCCCGACTATTGGAGAGTATGAACACCATGGCTGGCGTGGGCTAACCGGCGGGTGAGAATTCAGAAATTTGTGGGGG
>PLHP01000150.1:0-7112 GCA_003138955.1 Acidobacteriaceae bacterium
CTCTGGGAACTCAACGAAGCATTTGCGGTGCAGGTGGTCTACTGCCGCGATCGCCTGGAAATCGATCCGGAGAAATTGAACGTGAACGGCGGGTCGATCTCGATTGGGCACCCCTACGGCATGACCGGGTCGCGACTGGTGGGAACGCTGGCCAACGAAATGGCACGGCGCAAGAACAAAGTCCGCTACGGAGTGGTCACCATGTGCGTTGGCGGCGGGCAGGGCGCTGCCGGGTTGTTCGAGCGGGCGAACTGATGCCGAGCTCACTGCAAGTAATAGCGCACCAGCCACTCAGCGACACAGCAGGGCTTGCCGGAAGGCTGATTCCCGACACTATGACTCTCGACATGGATGAGGAAGGCGGCGTCCACAAACTCGGGCGACTCTTTCGCCGAAAGCAGAGTGACGCGAGCGCGAAGCTGCGAACCGGCCCGGACAGCCGCAGGAAAACGAACCTTATTCAGTCCGTAGTTGACGGTCATCGCGGGACCCGATTGGAACCGGATTGCCTGCCTCAGGAAGTAACCGAGAAGCGAAAGAGTGAGAAAACCGTGGGCAACGGTACCGCCATAGGGCGATTCGCGCTGGGCGCGTTCCGGGTCAAGGTGAATCCACTGGCGGTCCTCTGTGGCGTCGGCAAATTTCTGGATGCGATCCTGGGTGACGACGAACCAGTCGGTCGCGGGGAATTCGCGTCCTTCGCACTGCTTCAAAGAATTTAGATTTTCAATTTCAAAAGGTGGCATGGGAGTATTTTAGCTTTTCAAGAGTGAGAACTCGGCTAAGCTCATGCTGGCTGACCAAGGGAGAGCCTCTGATGGCATTGGTCGAGAATCAAGGGACAAAGATTTATTGGGACGAACAGGGGCAGGGAGCACCGGTTCTCCTGATCATGGGCCTGGGGTATACGTCGGCCATGTGGCATCGCACACGACCGGTGCTGGCGCAACATTTCCGCACGATTGCGTTCGACAATCGAGGCGTGGGACTGAGCGACGTTCCTCCCGGGCCCTATTCGATTGCGACCATGGCAGCGGACGCGGCCGCGGTTCTGGATGCCGCCGGCGTTGCCCGCGTGCACGTTATTGGCGTTTCGATGGGCGGCATGATTGCGCAAGAATTCGCGCTGCAGTATCCGGCGAAGACGCGCTCGTTGATTCTAGGCTGCACCTCACCCGGCGGACCTTCGGCGGTGCGCGCGGAGAGCAACGTGATAGACATACTGGTGGCGCGAGGCATGACTCTGGAACAAGCGCGGGAAGCCATTCTTCCCTACATCTACGATGCGGCCACGCCGCGAGAGAAGATCGACGAAGATACCAGCGTGCGCCAGCGCTGGCTGCCTTCTTTGGAAGGCTACATGGCACAACTACTCGCGATCATGGCGTGGGAGAGCTCCAGCCGAATCGCCCAGATCACGGCGCCGACGCTGGTCATCCATGGGAAGTCGGATGCGCTGGTCCCCCCGGGCAACGGGGAGTTGATCGCAGCGCGGATTCCAGGCGCAAAACTCGTCCTGCTCGAGCACGCGAGTCACTTGTTTACTACCGACCGAACCGAAGAGGCAAACCAGGAAATCCTCGAATTTTTTTTGTCGCATGCTGACGGAGAACCGGACCTGAAAGCCGCAAGGTCATGAGCCGGTGTCGTGAGCTCGTGTCATGTTGCTGCGGCCACGGGCAGGCGCCGAGCTGCGCTCGGCTTGGACGGCCGAGGGCGGCCCTCCCTACACGAGCTTTCTTCAAAGCGCAGCCAGCCGCCTTTGAATCAGCAGGAAGTAGAGGGCCAACAGAATAAGCAGGAATCCGTTCACGCTGAGCACCACCGGCGCGGTAAACAGGGGAACGAGCCATCCCGACAATAGATTCCCCATCGGCATGCCGCCGCGGAATGCGAAATTGTAGACGCTCATCACGCGTCCGCGCATTTCGTTCGTGGTAATCAGCTGCACCAGTGAATTCACCGTGGCAAAGACCGCCATCATGGATGCGCCCACCAGCACCAGGAAGGTCTGGCTCAGCGGCAGCGACTTGGAAAGGGCAAATCCGGAAATCCCCGCACCCAGGCAGATGAGCGCGCCGAGAGCGACGAGCCCCTTTTTTTTGATATTGCCCGCGGTCGCGATGGTCAGCGAGCCGCAAATCGAACCGAGTCCCATAAGCGCGAGGAGATTGCCGTAGGTTTCCGGACCGCGATGGAAGATGTCTTTCACGAAGACAGGGAGGTAGGTGCGCATGGGCATGCTCAAAAAGGTCATGCAGAAAGCCAGCAAAATCAGCGCTTCCATCGAACTCTGCTTGCGGGTGAACTGAATGCCCTGCTTCAGGCTGGTGAACATCGACTCCGTGGCCTTCAGCGGCAGGAAACGGGCGCGAATGATCAACAGCGACACGATGGGCGCCAGAAAGGAAAGCGCGTTCAGCCCGAAGCACCACTTTTCTCCCAGCCTCGCCAGGGCCTGCCCGGCGAGCGCCGGCCCGACCATCACCGCCACGTTGAACTGGATCGAATTCAGGGCGATGGCGTTCGGCATGTCTTCTCTCTCGACCAGCGTGGGAATCAGCGCCTGGTAAGCCGGACCGCCGAAGGCCTGAGCGAATCCGGAAACGAAGGAAAGGCAGAGGATGTGCCAGACGTGTACCAGGCCGGTCGCCACCAGAATGGTGAGCAGCCCGGCGCTCGCCATCTGCACATACTGGGAGCCGAGCAGAATCTTCCGGCGCTCCACGCGATCGGCCACCACGCCGCCGATCAGAGAGAACAGAAAGATGGGAATGCCACCGAGAAATTGATCGAGCGCCAGCAAAAAGGCGGAGTGGCTGAGCCGGTAGACCAGCCAGCCCTGCGCCACGATTTGCATCCAGGTGCCGATGCTGGAGGTGCAGGCGCCAAACCACATCAGGCGGAAATCGCGATATTGAAATGCTTTAAAGACCCGGCCAATCACCTTAGCGTCTCCGGAGGCACCGCAAAAGCCTACCATGCGGCTTCACCCGTTAGACGTCACAGGAATGGATTCAGGGGTTTGCAAGGCCTGGTTTTCCCATATCTCTGCCTGTGACCGAAGTCACAGAGATGTGATCAGAGATCACAGACAGAGGTCCGACCCAGGGCGGAAAATATAGCTGGAGTTTGCAGAGCCTTTGCATTATGGGGGGGCACTTATGAAAAGGACGGTTTCTCTGTTTGCCGTATTGACCGCGGCTTTCGTCATGCTGGCTACACAACCGGCGTTCGTGCAGGAGAGAACGCCGGTTAAGGTGACAAGCTCGGAGATTGTAACGGGAGTGGTGATTGTTCACGTCGAGAAAGACGCGAAATCCCTTGAACTGCAGTGCAACCAGGGAACGGGCGGCTGCAAAGCTCTGGCGAGCGGCAGCTACCTGATGGTTGAACTTCCCAAGAACTACGGGATATACGATTGCAAGAACGTTGAGATGTATCGAGGGGATCAAGCCAAACCAGACGCAGCCGGACTGATTGGCAACTACTGCCTGATCGAAAAGTGAGGGTGGTGGGAGTGGAGCGTCCGGGTCCGGGGTGATTCCGGTCACAAAAGCAAAAAAGGGACACCGCTAACGCGGTGTCCCCACCTACCATCAACTTGACTTACTTATTCTCGTTCTGCGATCCGGCTCCAAACTCTTTTCGCTGTACCACCGGACGCGCCGCTCTTGCTGCCGCGACTGCCGGCATTGCCGCCGCCGCTCCGTAGCGCTCGAGCAGCACGGGCACCATGGCGCCTTCCGCTTCTTTCACGAACGTGAGCTTGCGCTCGCCTAGCAGATCGACGCGGATGAAATCTCCCAGCTTCACTTGTCCCGTCGCCACCAGGTTCGCCAGCGGAAACACCAGATGCCGTTCAATCGCCCGCTTCAGGTGCCGCGCGCCATACTTCGGATCGGTGCCCTCCGCGAGCAGGAAGCTCTTCACCTGGGGCGTGCAGTTGAACACGAACTGGTTCGCGCCCGCCGCCATCAGCACCCGTTGCTGCACCATCCCCAGTTCGATTTCCAGGATCTGCTGCAGGTGCTCGGAGCGCAGCGTCTTGAACACGACGACTTTGTCGATGCGGTTCATGAACTCAGGGGCAAACTTGCGCCGCGCCGCGTCCACTGCCGAGCGGTTGATCTTTTCGTCGAGCGAATTATCCACCTGCACCGCTTTCGGCGCGAAGCCCAAGCCGCCATCCACCAACCCATTCATCTCCACGGCGCCCAGGTTCGAGGTCATGATGATGATGCAGCTCGAAAGATCGACGCGCCGGTTGTCGCCCAGCGTCAGCGTCGCCTTGTCCAAAATGCCGAGCAGCAATTGCCACAGCGAGTCGGAAGCCTTCTCGATTTCGTCGAACAGCAGAATCGACAGCTTCAGTTTTTCCGTGTGCCACTGGTTGAGCGCTTCCTGCGTGAGCAGCGGATGCGTCTCGCGGTGCCCCAGGTATCCCGGAGGCGATCCGATCAGCTTGGCAATCTCGTGCGAGTGCTGGAACTCGGCGCAATCGATCTTGATGCAGGCGCGCGCGTCGCCGAACAGAGACTCAGCCACCGCTTCCACAACTCGCGTCTTGCCCGAACCGGTCGGCCCCAGGAACAGCAGATTGCCCACGGGACGGCCCGGCGCATTCAGGCCGGCCAGAAACATCTGATAGATTTCCGCGACCTTCTCGATGGCCTGATCCTGGCCCACAATCTTCCGGCGTAGGGCACCCTCAAAGTCACGAGCGTCGTTGCTGCGGCGGTTCGGATCCAGCACGGTTGCAAGGTTCGTTCTCATCTTTTCGGGCCCCTGTTTCCTCTCCGGGAACTGTATGTTTTCTGCCGAAGTGCTCATTTTTGTCATTCGGGAGGAAGGTCGCATTTCCTTACCCGCTCCCTCATGTGCAAGCCGCTCGCCATCCGCCGAAAACCCCGTAATCCCCCACTTCTCATCGTCTTAGATGCGGCTAGCCGGTCTCACGCCAGGTCGGCCTGGTTACCCAGAGCTCCTGCAAGAGCAATAGTTTGCAGTCTGCGGGAACTTTTCCTCAGCGCTCTGACCACCGTGCGCCCATGTCCCCTATGCAGTACCCCGCTTGTCCCGACGTAACTGGCAGCCCCGGTTACCCCCAGTGGACAATGGAAACAGATTTCCTCTCTGGAGAATATCCTTGTCCCAATCCTCAACGACTGGACTTTCGGTCGCAAGACTTTCAACGGCCAGGCTCCCGATTGCGAGCCTTGCCTTCCTGCTCCGCGTGGCTTTAACCATTTTCGGCCTTCTTTTTCCAACCGCATCCGCAGCGCAAAATCCACACGCCGCGCAGTTGGTGCCGGCGAAAACCGATGCCACCAAAAAGCCCGAGCCGCGGCCCGTTATCGCGGCCGTTATTGCGCCGCCCGGCTCCGATCTTTACATCGCCCAGCGCGGGGATAGCATCACTTCAGTCGCGCGCAAGTACCTGAAGCGCACAAAATACCTCACCTCAGCCGAACTGGCCGAAGCCATCCGCGCAGCCAACCATAACCGGCAGGGGGTCTTCCTGAAATCCGGAGAGCAGATCGTCATCCCCGGAATTCTCGAATCCGCTATTGTAGAGAAATCGGTTCCAGTTGCAAGAGATTTCGAAGTCCGCGCCATTTATCTGACCGGGGTAATGGCAGGCAGCGATCATGGGGAGCGCATTATCCGCCACTGGCGCGAGGTTGGCGGCAATGCGGTCGTTTTCGATATCAAGGATAGCGACGGCATCGTCAACATCGCCTTCGACCACCCCCTGGCCAGCGGACAGCGCCACTATATTTCCGACCTGCCCAAGTTCATCCATTTTCTGCACTCCGAAAACATGCACGCCATCGCTCGCATCGCCGTCTTCCGCGACGAGCATCTGGTCACGAGCCACCCGGAACTTGCTGTGAAGTCCCGTAGCACCGGCCAACCCTGGCGCGAAAATGGCAAGCTCGTCTGGACCGACCCCTCGAACCCCAAAGTGCAGGAGTACGATATCGCGCTCGCCAAGTTCGTAGCCCAGGCCGGGGTCGATGAAGTGCAGTTCGACTACGTGCGCTTTCCCGCCGAAGGCGACCAGAAGGATGCCGCTTTCGACTACCAGACCGACAATGCAACAAATCGTGTGGTGACGGGGCTCCGCCCCGTCCAGGCGGGGCAAAGCCCCGCCACCACACAATCACCGACGCAGCGCTCGGAGGTGATCGCCGATTTTCTGAGTCGCGCCTATGCCGTGATCCATCCCACCGGCGTTCTGTTCTCGCTCGACGTCTTCGGAGTCATGGCGTGGCAGCGTCCCGTCGATCTTGCGCACACCGGGCAGGACATTGTGGCCATGGCCAAGCACTGCGACGTGCTCTCGCCCATGATCTATCCCTCGCACTTCTTCGGCATGGACGGCATCGCGCACCCTGGCGACGCGCCCGAACATTTCATCGGCGAGTCCATGGACCGCTTCAAGCTCATCACCAAAGACAGCGGCGTGGTGATTCGCCCGTGGCTGCAAGCCTTTGCCTGGCGGACCAAGACTTACTCGCCCAAGTATGTTGAAGTTCAGACCGAAGTGGCGAAACAGAAAGGCGGAATCGGCTTTCTGTTCTGGAACGCCAATAACGACTACTCGAAGCCCTCCACCGCCATGCCGGAAATGCGCGCCGCCAAAGGCCGTTACTTCCGTGGTGACGAAGTTGGCTCCAGGCCCGAGCCCGCCACAGCGCCTCCGATTGCCTCAACCGTATCGCCCGTCACCGCACCCAGCACAAATGTAGAGACGGGGCTTGCGGCGTCTCCCAGCGACAGCACCCACCACGACCACAAAATCTGGCGCCACTAGAGCACATTGCGAAAGACTCGGGGGTGGTCGACTTGCAAGCGGCTAAAGCCGCCTCTGGAGGGGGCGCTCTCGGCATCGTTAAAGCGATGCCCTGATATAAAACCTTAGCGGATGGGGAGTGCGTACATGAGCCCGCCTTGCGTCCAGAGGTTGTTTGAACCGCGGGACAGCTTCATCACCGACCCCGAGCCCAGATCGCGCTCGAACATCTCTCCATAGTTGCCCACGGCTTCGATGACTCGGGCAGCCCAAGCGTCGTCGAGTCCGATCAATTGGCCGTAGCCGCGCTGGA
>PLHP01000150.1:7120-9431 GCA_003138955.1 Acidobacteriaceae bacterium
GGCCCATTGCGGGTCGTCGAGGGTGTAGGTGGGTGCCAACGGGTCCTTGGCGATGACGTCGGGCAGGATTTCAAAATTCTTTGCCACGCTTTTAAAGCCGAGTCGTTCATAAGCTAATTGCGAGACGTCGGCTGTGATGGCGGCGCAGTTGCGAGTGACGAATGCCGCTTCCATCTCGCCTTCTTCCTCGAAAGGAAAGGGCAACCACTTGATCTTTTGGCGCTGCATATAGCTTTCTAACTGGCGCTCGATTTCAGTGCCGCCGAGAAAACAGATTTTCTTGCCGGCAAGGTCCTGCGGGGAATTGATTCCCATGGTCTTATTCACGAGAAAGCCCTGGTAGTCATAGAAGATGGGCCGTGAGAAGCCGAAACCGACGTTGGTCGAATTGAAGCTGGCCGTATTAATAAAATTGGGAGATCCGGTGGCGAGCAGCGCGATCTCGCCGCCTTTGAGGGCTTTCAGCGCGTCCTGGTCGTCGCGGAAAGGAACGACGGTGAACTTGGCGTTTGGCCCGAGCACGGCGACGGCCACTGCCTTGCAGATATCCATGTCGAGGACGGTGTGATTTCCATGCGCGTCCTGGGTGGAATACTCGGGTTCTTCCGTGTTGATTCCGCAGGGGAGTGAGCCGGTGGCTTTGATTCGATCGAGTGTGGCCCCGGCGTAGACCGTTGCAGTTGCTCCGGTCATCAACCATAGCCATAGGCATGCAATTGAAAAAAGTAGAATTGCGGAAATTCTGATCATGCGGTTCCTGTTCCTTCCAGACAGCAATCGCCAGCACACGTGTAACAAATCCGGCGGCCGTAGAGAATCCGGTCGCCGGGTAAAGTGGTTGGGAAGAGCCCTAGTTCGACGGCCAGCCGCCCTGGTACGGAGTACCAGGGTTGGTGCTGGGACGAGGATTGAAGTCCTGTGGAGCGGGATCGATCACTCCGCCTGTGGTGACGTCGGTCGGTGTGATCTGCAGGATGCGGCAGCCTTGCCCACCGTAATGCGGCAGGCTCACAACCGAAGCGGCCGGAATGGTCGCGTACCCGGCTGGCAATGGTGGCGTTACTCCCGTTAGGCGGCCATTGTCAAACGCGGTGAATAGATCGCCCACGCCAGGAGTGTTGGCGTCGGAGGGTCCAAGGTAGCTCTGGCCGTAGGTCTTCTTGCCCAGAGCGCGAGCCGCGGCTTCGTCGGGAAGATCGGCCAGCGGAGTCAGGTTGAAGAGCTCGTCAATGAATCTGATGATCGAGCCATGCTCGGTCGCTTCATGGGAGATTGCGTGGACCAGGCTGTAAGGCGAGATCACGATCGCGGGAATACGCGGACCTTGATCGAGTGCGTTTCCGCTGGGATCCCAGGAACGAATTACCGGCTGGGTGTGATCGTAGAGACCATCGCTTTCATCATAGGTGATGATAATGGCGCTCTGCGACCAATACGGGCTTTTGGCGATCGCATTGATCGAGTCCGCCAAGAGGGCCTCGCTGATCTGCGCGTCGGAGTAGCCAGGGTGGTCGTCGTTGCCGGGGTAAGTGGCCTTGACCGCCGGGCTCGGTGAGCGAGGGATCAGGCCATCGAGGTTGCCATACCCGCCGCGAACATAGAACACACCACCCTGCGACGGCAGCGCGTTGTTGCTGATGGCGGTGTAGAAATCGCCGAGGCCCTTGAGGTGCGCCTTGGTTTCGACCGGATTGTTGGACTCATAGCCGAAGTATTGCGGGCCATTGTGATGGGCGATGTAGTCGAAATTGGTGATTACGCCAGTAGGATCGGTCGGCTCGTGATCGTATCCTTCCTGGAACCAGCCCCAGTTCACCGGCCCGTTCAGGCTGCCGGCGATCTTCTGGATGTCCGCTTGAACGTCCAAAAGATCGAACGCGGGGTTCAGGTCGTTGGCCGTGATGCTCTGGATCTGGTTCCCCATGAAGGAGAGCGGCAAACTGGCAAACGTCAGGTTGGACGCCGGGTTCGAGCTCACTCCGCCCGGGTTGTCAACCGGTTGCTTTTCGCTCGGAGGAGTAAGGTCCAGAGCGGATCCCCAGAACGGTTGTGGATCGCCGACCACGGGCAGTGCCGCATTTGTGGTGTTGATATTGAGGCCCAACAGAGGATGCTTGACCCACTGCGTCATCCCCGACTGGCCAGCGATCATGGCGATCGCGTTTGGCGTCGAAGGCCCGATCACGGTGTCAAAGAAGTTATCGAAAAGCGTGAAGTGATCCGCGTATTGCCAGAGAAATGGAACGGTAGTGCAGTCCACATGGCTGACGACCAGTTCGCCCTTCTGCACCTGCGCCTCGGTCGGCGCCGG
>PLHP01000135.1 GCA_003138955.1 Acidobacteriaceae bacterium
CTTTTAACCGGACAGCAGTGATGTAACACTTCCGCTGGGTGTGCCTCCGCCCGAGACCGGGGTGACGGTCGCCGTCATCACTATCGGCCCAACCGAGCCCACGGGGATGTTCGAAGGCACAAGAGTGAGGCTGGTAGTGGTAGGGTTGGTCCCAGCACTGGTGACCACGATGCTGCAACTGGCCGTGGCCGTGTTGCCCTTCGAGTCCACGACTTGGGCCGTGAAATTGTACGTGCCCACCGTCGTCGGCGTACCCGTGATCGCCCCTGTCGATGTGTTCAGCGTCAAGCCCGGAGGCAGCGCGCCGCCGGTGATCGAGAATGTGTAGGGAGCGACTCCGCCCGCGGCATTGAGCACCGAACTGTAAGCGATGCCTACCTGCGCCGTAGCGGTTGGACCGCTCAGCGTAAGCGCCGCCGGCGAGACCACGATGCTGCAACTGGCGGTGGCTGTGTTGCCCTTCGAGTCCACGACCTGGGCCGTGAAGTTGTACGTCCCCGTCCTCGTGGGCGTACCTGTAATCGCCCCTGTCGATGAGTTAAGCGAGAGTCCCGGAGGCAGTGCTCCGATACTAATTGAGAACGTGTAGGGAGCGACGCCGCCGGTCGCCGTTAGTGCAGAAGCGTACGCAACGCCCACTTGCGCCGCGCCCGTTGGACCGCTCAACGTGATCCCCTGTTGCGCCAGCGGCAAGCTGAAGATGGTGCCACCATCCCTGCTGCCGCCAATTTCCGTCATCCCGTATAAATTCCCGTTGGCTTGCAGCAGCCCGCCGCCAGGGCGGGCGCCGCCAGTGAGACCGAAGGCGTACAGCGTAGTTAGCTGGCCTGCTGGTGTGATCTCGAAGACCGTGCCAAAGTCGTTGGCGCCCCCACTCTCCGTCGTTCCGTAGAGATTCCCATCGGTGGCTTGGATCAGCCCTGCGTGAGGGTCGACACCGTCCGTGCAGCCAGGTTGCGAGCAGAAGCTGTACAGCGTGCTCAGTTGGCCCGCCAACGTGATCGCAAAGACCGTGCCATCGAAGTTTGTCCCTCCAGACCACGTCGTCCCGTAGAGGTTTCCATTCGTCGCTTGCACCAGCCCTGCCTCCGGCTCTTCTCCGTCCGTGCAGTTCGTTTGAGAGCAAAAACTGTACAGCGTGGTCAGCTGGCCCGCTGGCGTGATTTCAAAGATCGTTCCGTATCCGTTTGCCCCTCCCCAGTAGGTTGTCCCGTAAAGGTTCCCGTTCGTGGCTTGCACCAGTCCTGCTTCCGGCTTGGCTCCGTCCGTGCAGTTTATTTGGGAGCAAAACGTATAAAGCGTCGTCAGCGTCCCCCCGCCGGTGACTTTGAACACCGTGCCTTGGTCGTAGACGCCCCCTCCGCTAGTCATCCCATAAAGGTTCCCGTCCGTGCCTTGAATCAGAGAAGTAAAGGAAGGAGAATCACCATTTGCTCCGTCGAAATTCAGTAGCGTGGTCAGGGTCTGTGCCAAGGACTTCGCCTTACCGGCAGGCGCCGTCACTTTCATGGGGCCAGTCGCCGCGCCGGCCAGCTCACGGGTCCTGAGTTTGTTCCGGGGAAGGCCGGGAAACACTGCCACATTGCCCTTAAGTATCACGCCGGTCGCACCCGCGAGATCGGGCCGGCGGATGAAGTTTGCTGCCGCCTTGCCGCTAAGTCTGAGACTGGTCGCGCCCGTCAGATCGGGCCGGGAGATCATGATGTTCACTCCCGCCTTGCCGAAACGGGGCTGCGTTTTCGCTAACGGATCCAGCCCCACCGGCAGGCTGAAGACCGTGCCGTCAAACCGGCTGCCGCCAAAGCTCGATGTACCGTACAAGTCCCCATTGGTGGCTTCGAGCAGCCCCCCGTCAGGGTGAGCGCCGTCAGTCAAGGCGAAGCTGTGCAACGTAGACAGCTGGCCGCCTAGCGTGATTCCAAAGGCCGTTCCATAGCCGTAAATGAAGCCCCCGTTGGCCCCCCCATCCTCCGTCGTTCCGTAGAGATTCCCGTCGCTGGCCTGAATTAACCCTGCATAAGGGGCCAAGCCGTCGGCGCAGTTCGTTTGAGAGCAAAAACTGTAAAGCGTAGTCAACTGGCCGGCTGGCGTGATCTCGAAGGCCGTACCGCAGCCACCGCAGAAATCGGTGCTCCCGCCACCCGCCGTCGTTCCGTAGAAATTCCCGTTGCTGGCCTGAATTAGCCCTGCATAGGGGCGGGCACCGTCCGTGCAGCCGCTTTGCGAGCAGAAGGTGTAAAGCGTCGTCAGCGTGCCGCCGGCGGTGATTTTGAAGACCGTGCCACCGTTGTTGGCCCCGCCAAACTCGGTTGTCCCGTAGAAGTTCCCTCCGGCTTGCACCAGCACGGCGCGTGGGTTGGCACCGTCCGTGCAGCCCGTTTGCGAGCAAAAGCTGTAAAGCGTGGTGAGCTGGCTGCCCGGAGTGACTTCAAAAACTGTGCCCCCGCCGTTGGCTCCACTATCTACGGTTGTCCCGTAGAAGTTCCCTCCGGCTTGCACCAGCCCGGCGCTGGGGCGGGCACCGTCCGTGCAGCCCGTTTGCGAGCAAAAGCTGTAAAGCGTGGTGAGCTGGCCGCCCGGAGTGACTTCAAAGACCGTACCTCTGCCGTTGGCCCCACCATCTTCGGTTGTCCCGTAGAAGTTCCCTCCGGCTTGCACCAGCCCGGCGAGAGGCTCCGCGCCGTCAGTGCAGTTTGTTTGGGAACAAAACGTATAAAGTGTCGTCACCGTTCCATCAGGCGTGACCTTGAAGAATGTTCCTTGGTCGTAAACACCCCCTCGGAAAGTCGTGCCGTAATTGTTCCTGTCGGTGCCTTGGATGAGATCGCCAAATGAGGGGTCAGCGCCATTGGCGCTGCCCTGGAAATCCGCCAGCGTGGTGAAGGTCTGCGCTTGTGCCGATCCGGTCGCGAGGACTGCCGGTAGAAGCATATAGCCAAAGCCAGGGCGGCGCCTGCCACTCGCCGGTGCATTCCAAGAATCCAGCCCCGATGTTGCGTTGGGTTATTCATAAGTCCGCTCCTTAATTCTTATCGAATCGTTCGGTTATGTTCTTCCCGCAGCGTTGGCTCATGCGTCAGCGATAAAGGTCAGGGCTGGATGCGAAATCGTGAGTGCATCTGTCACCGTCCGCCAGATGCGCTTCATCGGATTGCTCCGTCGCATCTGGTATTGGTTACAAACCGACCCGGCTCAACTACCGATTAGGGAGGGGGTTCGCGGCAGTCGAGATCAGGGATCATTCCCCTATGACCAGCGGTCAATGACCGGCGCAAGTTTAAACTTTTGTGCAATGAGGCGTCAGTGACAGGTCTCACTGGTGCGTGTGACGCGATTTGGTGGTGTCCCTATCAGAATGGAATCTAGGAAAAGATTCGACTTGCCTTAATTCTTTCTGATTAAGATTTCAAAAAGGCTATTGCATCCGTTCACCAGAATCGCGCGCTGGGCGTCGGCGCGTTCTTCGTCGCGGCGGTGGTAGCCGCAATCGGATCGTCGTCGGCACATTAACTGCTGAAGTCGCGCCTATTATGTCCGTGGCATGCGTTTGGTTGATCGCTCGGTTTTGGCCGCAAGCGCCATGATCGCTATGGTAAAGAATGGACCTTGGATCGCCGCAACCTCAATCACCCCGCTTTGTGATAAGCGGCACTGACACCAGGAGCAGTTTGAAGTAAGCAGGGAGGATTGCATTCTCCTCTGGCGCAAGATCCGGGCACGACAGAGCAACACGAGTAATGATTCTGACCGGGGTTGCTTCGTCATTGGAGAGGCCGCCAGATGTGCCGGAAGCGCAGTACTGCTGGATTTTTGTTTCATCGACCAGCAGAGTGCCACCAGATTAGCGTCGGAAACAGAGGACGTCATGGTAAACCGTGTGATTCAAGTCTGCGGGGACCCGACGGTTGACTGGATGACCGTCCGCAAAGAAACAGAGCCAGGCCTGGGCCCGTTTTTTTGGATGCCCGATCAACCAGCACCCAAGGTCGGTCTAAGTGTGCAGCCTGGCGGTTCCGCGCTGATCACGCAATTCCTTCAAGCCCTCGTCCCTCCGGCCGCAGGCACAGTCCGCGGAATTACGCTTGATAACGCACTGTTGGAAAAGCCGGAAGCGCCAATCACTCGGGCGTGGACGGTTTGGCAACAGCAGGGTAATGGCAATGCGAAGTCGGCATTTCGTCTTGCGGAGTGGAGCAGCTACGAGCCCGGCACCTGGGACTATGCTGGCTATAGGGCCAGCGGGGTTCCGGATCTGCTTGTCATTGAGGACAGCGGATTGGGATTTCGTGAATGTCCAGCGGGGTGGCCGGAGGTTCTGGCAGATGGTTGTGACGCTGCCCCAAGCCACATCATCGTCAAACTAGCTCTTTACGGCGACGGCAAACGCTCCCCAGTTCTTGAGCAGATCATCAAACGCGGGCTTGCCGAGCGCACGACGATCTTGACTGCCATTGGTGACATCCGGGCCTGCGCGGTCTGCGTCTCTGAGTCTCTTTCCTGGGAGCGCCTCCTGGAACAGGTGGCGGCGGCGGTTCGCAGCTGTACATGTCGATTCATTGGGGCTTCCAGCCCGAAACTCTCGTTTGAACGAGTCATTGTCACAGTTGGAGCCGCGGGAGCCGTGATTGTGGAGAATGACACGGCCACCCTGGTGTTTGATCGTTCGGGCCAGGAGGGGGATTTCGAGCGCCACTATAAGGGCTCAATGGTGGGCTACAACACCTGCGTGATCGGCGGCCTGGTGGCGGCGTGGGCGGCAAACCCCGACGGCATGAACTGGAAACAAGCCACGCGCGATGGCATCGCGATGGCGCGCCTCCTCCACCTCGGCGGCTACGATGCGGACAGGGGTAGGTTGAAGTTCCCGTGTGAGCAACTCGCCCAGGGATATGCGAGCCGCAACGATAAGCAAGTGGGGGAACGTGAGAAAGTCTGGGACCTTGCCGTCTTTGAAGACTCCTCTAATCTCGTGAGTGACTCGCGCGGTACATGGACGATTCTGAAGCAAGCCGTTCTGGACGGCACCACATCAAATTCGAGATCGGAACTTATCACGAGGGTTTGCGAGTGTGCTCGCAACATAGTCCGGGAGGGTCCGGCGGTGGCGCTTAGAAATGTCCCGATCGAAACTATTGGCGCGTGGAAAAGCGCCGACCGGCACGAAATTGAAGGCGTGCGCAGCGTCAAGAACGCGATGCAGGAGTATCTGCAGAAGCCCAAACCAGAAACCCCGCTGGCCGTGGCCGTCTTCGGGCCTCCTGGCTCGGGAAAGTCATTCGCCATCAAGCAGGTTGCCAAGGATCTGGGAATCGACAAGGAAGCCCAGTTGACCTTCAACCTCTCGCAGTTCGAGTCAGCGGAGGAACTCTCCGGAGCGTTCCACCAGATTCGAGACTTGCACTTGAGGGGCAAGATGCCGTTGGTGTTCTGGGACGAATTCGACACGCCCTGCGAAGGGGCACCGCTCGGCTGGTTGCGTTATTTTCTGGCTCCCATCCAAGACGGGCAGTTTTCCGACAAAGGCCGATCTCACCCGACTGCCGGGGGCATCTACGTGTTTGCCGGGGGAACGCAACCTTCGTTCAAGCAGTTTTGCCAGGCACCATCCGATGCGGATCGCGCGGCCAAGAAGCCAGACTTCGTCAGCCGCTTGCGGGCGTTCATCGATGTCCGCGGGCCGAACGGCGATCCGAATCTGGTGGAAGACGATCTTTACGTGATTCGCCGCTCTTTCTTATTGAATGCCTTTCTGGGACAGCACGGGGCTCACCTCAAAAAGAACAAGCAGTTTCAGATTGGGGATGGAGTGCTGGACGCCTTTCTCCGCACCACCAAGTATCGCCATGGCGCACGCTCCATGGAGAGCATCGTCACCATGAGCGCCCTGAAAGGCCGCGGGAAGTTCGAGCAGTCGAGCCTGCCGCCCGAGCACCTCCTCGCGATGCACGTCGATGCCAGGGACTTCGTCGAGTTGGCGGAGATGTGCGGCTGGGAGATGCTCCGAATCGGCATCACCGGCCACATCGGCTTGGATCCGGCGAAGATGGAGCAGCTTGAACGAGGCATTGAGGAAGCCATCCAGCATATCGAACATACTTTCCCCAAGCGCTATCTGACCGTGTTCTCGCCGCTTGCGGTTGGAGCCGACCGGTTGGTGGCGCGCAAACTGCTTGAGCGGAAGGGTTCGCGTCTCATCGCTGTCTTGCCCATGCCGGAAGCTGACTATCTTGACGACTTCGGACCGACCGATCTTCACCGCGACCGCGAGAACTACGAGGGAGCGGAGGCCAGGCAGGAGTTCCGGCACTGGCTCTCGCACCGCGCCATCGAGGCTATCGTCGTCCCCCCTTCGCCGACCCGCAACGAATCCTATGCGACGGCTGGCTTCTACATTGCTGAGTACAGTGACGTCATGATCGCAGTCTGGGACGGGCTGCCTTCCCAAGGCCGCGGGGGTACTGCGGAAATCGTCGCCAAGGCCCAGGCGCTCGCGAAGCCCATTTGCCACATCTGGGCGGGGAACTACAAGAAGGATCCAGAAAAGAGGACCGACGTGGGAGAGAAGCACGGCACAGTAGAGTTCATCAACTTCACGACTCGCGAGCCGTCAACCCTGCTGGAAGCTGTCATTGCTAGATGACTGACATCAAAGCGGCCGAACTCAAGTCGAAGAAATAATTCCGTTCCAAAAGGAACTTCTATGGCCGAACTTGAATTTGATCATCTGGTTCTCCGCTATAGCCGACAGATAATCTTGAAGACGATGGATCATGTGCGCAGCGCCATGCGGGGCCAGAATCGTCTCCATCTCAAGCGCGCCGTCGCCGATCCCCAGCTTCAAAAATCAGCGCAGAATCTGACCAAGGCGGTTGATCGCGACGCGGAAGACCTCATACTTGACGCCCTGCAGTACAAGTTTCTCAAATTGCCCGGAGTCAAAGCCTACACGGTTTTTTCCGAGGAGATGGGCATCAAGACATTCCCTGAAGGCATGCATGAAAGCGAAGCGGATCTGGTGGTCTTCATCGATCCGATTGACGGCACGGAGTTCATCGAAGCTCTGCAAGGCGGTTGGTCGTTAATCGCGGTGTATGACCGGCGCAGTGATGAGGTTATCGCCGCGGTAGCCGGCGACATTTTTCTGGACCGAATCTACTGGGCTTCGAAGAATGGCTATCCGGAAGGTCTGGATTTCATCACCCATTCCTGGTTCCGGCTGGATGGCGGTCCGACGCCCAAAACAAATCTTCAGGGTGCCCGGATGAATGTGCTCACCACCAAGGTGGACCGCTATCAGGCCTTGGCCGGGCAAACCGCCCTATTGAATGCGCTCCGGGAGGCGGATGGCCGGGTCAATCTCTCCTGGGGTTCCAACACCATTATCCAGGTGGCGGCGGGCTACGCCGATGTTGCGATTGAGTTCGCCAAGGGCTTTGCCACTTACGACATTCTCCCCGGACTGTATATCGGGCTGAAAACCGGACTGACAATTGTGGATTTGTCCGGCAATCCCATCACTTCGAAATTGGATCTGGAAGACATCATCGCCACTTTTCGGCGTGACCCCCAACATCCAAAGCGCCTGGCCTTCATCGCTGCCAAGGAACCAGCCCTGGCAGAACAAGTGCTCAAGCTGCTCAAGAAAAAATGAACTCGACGGCCCAAGCTAATCGCGAGATCCGCGTGTTCATCTCTTCGACGTTCCGCGATATGCAGGAGCGAGAGGAACTGTTGAAAAGATCTTCCCCTTAACTGCGGCGGCCTTGCGCCACTCCAAGAACTGGAAGGTACAAGAGTCCTCAAGGAACTGTCCGTCATGAGTAGTGAACTCAATCGATGCCCGAATTGCTTGGAGCCGCTGACGCAAGTCGGCCAATTCTTGATCTGTCCGCATCATGGACAGGTGTCGCTCGAGACACCACCCGGGCCCATGCGCATCTTCGTCAGTTACGGACACGACGCCAACGAGGAACTGGTCCGGCGTATCAAAGCCGATTTAGAAATGCGCGGGCACGACGTTTGGTTCGACAAGAGTGAGATCCGGTTCGGAGACGACTGGCGTCACTCCATCACGGACGGTATTTTGAAGAGCAACCGCGTCTTGTCCTTCCTCTCAAAACACTCTACTCGCGACCCCGGTGTCTGCCGCGATGAGATCGCCATTGCCATCGGCGTGAAGGGCGGCAACATCCAGACCATCCTCGTCGAGAGCGAGCAGGAGGTGCAGCCGCCAGTGAACATCGGCCACATCCAGTGGCTCGACATGCACGACTGGAGGGAGCGGCGCACTGCCGGTGAGGCCACGTGGGAAGACTGGTATCAGGGCAAACTAGCCGAGATCGTCCGGGTGGTGGAGAGCGACGAAAACCGCCGCTTTGCCGGTGAGATCGAAACTCTCAACGGCTATCTCAAACCCATCAAGTCTGAGGCCCGCATCTGCCAGTTACTGAGCAAAGGCTTCTACGGACGCCAATGGCTGTTTGAGGCGGTGGAGAACTGGCGAAAGGATCCAAAAGAGCTTGATTCCCGGCTTTTCTGGATCATGGGCGACCCCGGCGTTGGCAAGAGCGCCTTTGCCGCCCAACTGACCCACACGCGGGGCGACACGGTCATTGCCGCCCAGTTCTGCGAATGGGACAAGCCCGACCACCGCAGCGCGCAGCGAGTCGTCCGCAGCCTCGCCTTCCAACTCGCCACCCGGCTCCCCGACTATCGCAAGCTCCTGCTGACCCTGCCAGAGATTGCGGAGCTGGACCGGAAGGACGCAGCGGAACTTTTCGACTACCTCCTCGCCAACCCGCTGCGCTCGGTCATCAACGGCGGCCGGGAACGGTCTTTGATAGTGATTGATGCCCTGGATGAAGCCGGCGAGGCCGGGCGCAACCCGCTGGTGGAAATGCTCGCACGGAATGCCCAGCGCCTGCCCGACTGGCTCTGCCTCGTCGTGACCAGCCGGCCGGAGTTTGACGTCAGGACTCCGTTGCAGGCATTGAATCCTTTCCCGCTCGACACCAAGTCCGAATCCAACCGCGCCGACATCCGCGATTACCTGCGGCGTGAATTGGCGTCGCCTCTCCAGAACCGGCCGGATGCCGACCGCCTCGTGGAGCAAATCCTGGAAAAGAGCGAAGGCGTGTTCCTTTATGTCGAGCGCTTGTGCGACGACGTCCAGCGTGCCCATCTCTCGCTAGACCGATCGGAGCAATTCCCGCAAGGACTCGGCGGGATCTTTTGCCAATACTTCCAGCGGCAGTTCCCTGATCTCGACGAATTCCGCAAGGATGTGCGCCCTGCGCTACGCGCCATCCTCGCCGCCCGCGAACCGCTGCCCGTGGAGATCCTCCAACGCCTCTTCAACTGGCGGGACGAAGAGCTCCGCGACTTCACCCGCCATCTCGCCTCGTTCTTCCCGGTCACAGTCGACGCCGGTCACGAAATCATCAAGCCCTACCACAAATCACTCGTCGACTGGTTGACGGATCAGGCGAAGGCTGGGCCGTATTTTGTTAGCGCGTTGGAAGGGCATCGAATGTTGGGAGACTACTGCTTAAACATGTACGTGAAAACGCCGTGGAGTTTTTCGGGGTTTCTCAAACAGCACCTCCCCTACCACCTCGCTCAGGCAGAGGATGCTCCAACCCTTCTGTCGGTTCTTCTGGATTCACGTCTAAACTACTTCCATGTCTGGGCAGAACAGAACACGGCCGTCGAGGGTTGCCTATGTCTGGAGTTCCTCATTAAGTGGATACGAGGTTCGCTAGGCGAATCGCGATATGTGCCTCCGCTCGCGACGCAATTGGCTAGGTTGTACAACCGTCTCGGCCAGGACGATCAAGCTGATTCTTGGTTGCGGGTCGCGCTATCAGGAGAGCAATGTGGCAGTGATGCAACGCTCGTGCAAGCAGTCGCGTTGCATGAGTTGGGTTCATTGGCCTTGTCTCGGCACCAACTGTTTGACGCACACCGGGCCTACCGTCGAGCTTTGAAGATTGCACGTACTATTGCACCGCCCTCATCATCAGAGATTGCCGCAAATCTGATCGGTCTTGCCATTGTCACCTACGTCAGACAACTGCGCACGAACCGGACGATCCGGCTAGCTTCACTCGCTCTACGGTTTGCAGAAGTTGCTCAGGATCCTCCTCACATAGCCGAGGCGTGCCGCATTCTAACCGATGCCTACAAAGATGACGCGCAGTACGAGAAGGCGGAAGCATTCCTAGAGCGAGGACTGGCAACAGCTCGCGAGGCGGGGCTCGCTCATGCCATGATGTCGTTGCTCACAGCTCGCGGCTGGATGACGTACCAGCGGGCCGCGCTAGATGCGAGTAGCCCGGATTTGGCTGAATGTGCGTTTAGGGATGCGCTTCGTCAAGCAGAGTTCTCGCAGGACTGGAAGTATATAGCCGATGCCTGGTCGGGTCTGGGCCAATGTGGTGTCCTGACAAAACGGATGGAACTAGTCGATGAGTGCATCAGACATCTTGCCAGAGAGGCGACCGTTCCTCTTCCCCCGCATTTAGAAGCGCGACGCCTGCTCTTGGTGGCTTCATCTTTGCATCGAGCCGCTCGTTTTCGCGATGCAGCACTTGCTTACGCTCGTGCCGCCAGCTTTAGTCGACTCAATTCACTCTGGTCGCGGGAGGTAGATGCCGTCATCGGACAAGGTGCAGCAGCTTTTCATGCCGGTGATCATCAAGAGGCCGAGCAGCATTGGCATCGGGCAGCAGCCCTACTTGTCAGATGCCCGCGCGTCCGTCATCTCATCGCAGATCGTGTCATTCGAGCAATGAAAACAGATTCACAGATGTGCCCACTCTGAATGACTTCATCTCAGGGACATCCGCCTTCGCCTGCTCTGAAAAGTGCTTGACATCGCCGACGTTTGTTAGAGAGGCGATTTTTCGCCAGGCAAGAGTTTGACGCTCTGCGCGTTTGTCCGGCAGCCGTGCTCATCTCCAGAGCAAGTCTCTTGTTTTCCTGACGACTCGCATCAGGCGCGGAAACCGCTCCCGCTTTGTGAATCTTTCTGGAGTGAATAGATTTCGGATGACCACGTCGTGGTGTTTGTTGATCAAGTCGTTGGATGGATAGCTCACCAGCATCGCCTGATCACTGGAACCTTTGGAATACGGCGCGGAACTTCGAACCGCCTCTTCGAGAATATTTTCCAAGCCCTCGGGACGTGCAACACGAGATTGCCGCCCGAAATTGGGATTTAGAGGGAACTCTCGAACGCCCTGTAACATATCAACACTCAAACTTGAAAGCTCAGGGACATCTGCCCTCGCCTGCTTTACCAATGCATCGTCAGTCAGCTTCTCAAGCTGCGACCGATCCAACTTGGCGTTCTTGCTAATCATAAGGTCGATGACCGAGGACCGAGGAATCTTATTGGTTGTCAGCATATCAAACCTCAAAGTTGGGATATCTAAGTAGCTTAGGACAAATCGATCATGCTCGCGTCCGAGGGTTGCGTCAAGCACTCTCTACTAGCTGCTGAAGCCGCGCACCGCTCTTGCTGCGATGCTGAAGTCGAGCGTTTTAGTTCCCGCCATTACCGCCGGGTTGTTGTTCCTGGTCGGGCCGCTTCTGAGCCTGGTGGATCGCACCGGCATACCGGGATGGGCAGCCCGCCATTCCGCCCTGGTCCCCTACTGTGCGCTGGCGATTCTGTGGTGGAAGTTTCCTTAGTGATAGGAAATGAGCTCAGGAACGAGAAACTGGCATGACATTCCGATACAACCTCTTCAGAGTGATGAGCACAACCAGGTATCCATAGCCGAACCCGCCATTGTCAGCGGAATCCTGCTCAGCACGTCTTCCATCGACAGGCCCGGCTAGGAAACTGCAACCTCAGCGGCGGGCATCGACAACGGAAGCACCACCTCAAAGTCGGTTCCCTTTCCAACCACGCTTTTCACTTCGATGCGGCCATGATGTTCTTCCACAATACGGCGGGCGAGAGAGAGCCCGAGACCGGTGCCATTGCCCTTGGTGGTATAGAAGGGCCGGAAAATGTTGGGCAGGTGCTGCGGAGAGATACCACGCCCGTTGTCGCTGACAACCACAGTGGCGTGATCGTTTCGCCAACCGATCTCGACACGCACTAGGCCTGCGCCCTCGATCGACTGCACTGCGTTCAGTAGCAGATTCAGCAGCACCTGGTGGATCTGACCGCTGTCGTGCTCGACTTCCGGCAGATCGGGCGCCTTTTGCAGCTCGATCTTGATTGGTTTTGAGAGCACCTGCTGGCGAGCCAGCATCACGGCGTGTTCCACGGTGGTGTTGAGGTCGCTCAGGCGAACCTGCGGCGGGTGAGGCCGCGCTGTTTCCAGAAGATCCGTCAATATGCGATTGATCTGCACGATTTCCAGGCGAACATCTTTCACTACTGCGCACGCCGGACTGGTCGAAGGCAGATCGCGGCCGATGATTTCGATAACGCCCGCGATTCCGGCAAGCGGGTTGCGAATCTCGTGGGCCAAGCCTGCAGCCAGTTCGCCGAGCGTCGCGAGGTGCTCGGCGCGAGACACTTGCGTGCGATGCAGGCGCTCAATCTCCTCCCGGCTCTCCCGCAACTGCTGCATCATGTGGTTAAAGTTGCGGCCGAGGCTGCCGATTTCATCGTGGCGTCGGGAAAAGCTAACCGCCACATCCAGGTTGCCGTCACTCACCAGCGCGATTTTCTCCTGCAATTCGACCATGGGACGTTGAATCACATAGGCAAGCGCGACAATCAATACTGCACATATGGCGACCGCGACCGCGCCGGCGCCGATCAGCACCGTGTGGCGTACCGGGTCCCGCAAAGATACGGTCGCCACCAGGAAAAGCAGCAGCCCTGCCAGCAGTACGAACACTACCGGCAACAGTGCCTTGAGCTGCCAATTGAAGCGGATAGAACTCAACTCCAAGTCTTCCACCTGCGACGAACCCGCAGACGAGGAACGTGCGGTCGACGAACCTGCGGACGACGAACCTGTGGACATTGTGCGCTCGATTCCATTCGGCCCAGCAGGACGGGCCGCGGCAGTCGGTTGGACCGTTTCTGCGAAAGGCCCCGTCAGGTTCGCCGCGGATGAAGTGGGGTTAGGCATAAGCGTGCAGTCCCGGCAGCAGGTAAGTCACTCCGAAGAAAGTGAACATCACTACGGCAAAACCAATGATGGCGAAGTAAGCGGCGCGGCGCCCTCGCCATCCGCGAGTGACACGCATGTGCAGATAGCCGGCATACACCAACCAGGTAATCGCGGCCCAGGTTTCTTTTGGATCCCAACTCCAATACGAGCCCCAGGTCTGGTTCGCCCAATATGCTCCGGAGGCGATCATCAGAGTAAGCAAGGGGAAAGCAAGACAGATGGTTTTGTAGGTGATGCGGTCGAGGTTGTCCGCGCTGGGCAGCAAACGCGCCAAGTCCGGTCGCCGCCAAAGCAGCAGTAGATAAAGGAGCGAGATGAATACGCCGCCTACCAAGCCCGACAGTATGAAAGGGCTGGCGGCGAGACTTGTCGGGAATAATCCGTCGGTGTCGAGCGATGGATAGCGGCCATCGCTGGCACGCAGAATAAACATCACCACCGCCATCACCTGGAGGAGAATGCTGAGGAATACGGCGCGATTGGCGAGCGTCAGGAAGCTATCGTTCCTCTTCCAGCGCGCCAAACCGTAGAAGACCAGCGGCGATGCGACCACCAAGAGCGTTAGCGTCATCAGCCAGCCGAGGTCCGGAACGGTGACGAACAACCGCACGCCCCTGGAAAGGAAGACCTCCGATTTTTGTTCCGGATTCCACGCCACCAGGCTCAGCCCGCCCCACTTCTCGAAACGCGTTAAAACGACGCTCGCGTAAATAGCCAGTGTGCTGGCACTGGTCACGGCGAGGAAGGTCTCGGTTTTGGTGTTGTCCTGGATCAGGAACATCATGGCCAGAGCAAAGCTCAGGGCGCAGGCGGCGTAGGCCAGCATGGCCAGTGCGACGTGCACGTGCAGCCAGGTCGATTGCAGCGCGGGCACCAGTGGGTGAACTTCGGTCCGCAGCAACTGCATCAGCACCACGCCTACAATCGCCACAGGCATCGTGACCGTGCCAATGACCTTGACGCCATACTTCTTTTCGGCCACCAGTGTGAGCACGGCCAGCGTCCACACGAAGCTGAGCAGCATTTCGTAAACGCTCGAAAACGGCACGTGTCCACTTTCGTACCAGCGATGGGCAATGGCTGCAGTATTGGCGAGCAACCCGAGCCAGGTGGCGAGCGACGCGAACTTCACGTACGACTCCGTGCCCGTGACTCCAAATCCCAGATACAGCGCGCCGGCGCCGGAGTAGAAAATCAGTGTGGCGAAGAGCAGGTTTGTCTCGTTCAAGAGATTGCCACTCTTGACCACGTTCAGAAATGCCATGAACAGCAGGAACGCGATCGCCAATCCCACCAGCACGATCAGGGTCATGCCGGTGTTTGGTTGCTGCGGCTCTGCTTTTGCTCGTGCCATTTACATCCTCCAATAAGCCGGTTCAGTTCCCTGGGACGGTAGCGACCTGTTCGCTTGCTGAGGTCCTGGGAACGGGATTCAGTTCTTCTTCCACCAACTCCACCAGATGATTGAAGCGCTGCTCAAACGCGTCCCGATTGCGGTTCGCGCTGCCCCCGATCCACAGCGAGCATTTGCCCGTCTTTGGGTCGCACACCGGCACCACCCAAAATCGCGTGTGCACCACGTAGAACACGAATGCCAGTCCAATGCCTATCAGCACTACACCTGACCAGACTCCCCACTGTCCCGGCTCGTGCGAAACCTGTAATCCCGTGAAATGGCCCATCTTTAGATCGGTGGCCTGGAACTGGTAGGGCGCCTTCGAGTTGTCGGCGACTTCGTCCATCTGTGGGATCCACACGTCGAAGTCTTTCCCGGCCCTCTTCGAAGTCACGACCAAGTGGGCGGCCGGATTTTCCAAATAGTTCGACTTCTTGTACACCTGCCCGTCATGGACGGCGAAGTCGGGAAGAAATTCGGCGAAACGCACCGTGGTATCGGCGTCGAGTGAAACGGTGTCGTTCAGCGCCAGCCCGATTTCCTTCTTCTCGCCAGAACCGCCGCTCGGAGTCGCGACCAGCAGGAACTTGTCGACCTTGCCATTCAGGCCGTAACTCGATTGGTAGAAGCGGACACCGCTGTAGAGAAGCGGGTCGTTCACGACAATTTCTTTTTTCTGTACATCCCGTCCGTCTTCCACCACGGCCAGCTGGGACCACCACTTCTTCGGAGTGCCGTCCTTGTAGTTTTCCTGACCGGCGGCATCGCAGCGAATGGCAAACGGGAGCGTGCGCGTGCTGCCGCCACGTATTTCGACCATGTTGGAGGTCTGCCCCTCATTCAGACTGAGATATCCACGCCAGCCCCAAATACCGTCCACGATCGTGCCAAAGAAAATGAGCAGGAGGCTGGCATGGACGATGTACACCGCGAGTTCGGAGATCCGGTGCCGTTCCGCGAAAATTCCGAAGTGGTCTTCGCGCACCACCCGCTCGGGTTTGAATCCCAGCGAATGCAGTGCGCGCTCAGCCGCCACCAACCCCGACTCTTCGTCCGCGATGGCCAGCGATTTCTGTGGATGTGAAGCGCGGCGGAAGCTTTCGTCGGGATATTTGTACGGACGCGAGAAGTAGCGCCACGAGTTGGGGAAACGATCGATGGAAGCCGCTACGATGCAGAGGCTGACCAGCAACAGCAATCCGAGGAACCACCAGGCGTGAAATACGTCGGTCAACCCCACCGCATCCAGGATGCGGAGCACATGCGGGGAGTAGGCGCTCTGCATCTCGTCGGGCTCGGTGGCTGGCCGCTGAAGCACGATGGTTCCGACCGCCGAGAGAATCACGACCAGGATCAAGAGAACCACGCCGGTCTGGATCGAAGCAATGGTGCGCCACGTCTTGTGGGCGAGCGCGCGCAAATTTAAGGACATTTTCCTACCCCATTCCCACGCTTGAAGTGCAAGTTCCCCGCCAGACACATCGTAACCTGTAAGCAACAGATTTTGTGGTACTTAGCAGACGCGATGGCGATGGGGACTAGCGCCGGTTTGGGCTATATCGCGCACTCTCAACCAGTTCGGCGGGGATTTCACACATCACACGAGTGTCGTGACGCCGCTCACCCACCCTTGTGATGGCCTGCCGCGGCGACTCCGGATGCGAGACCATGGAATGTGACGAACATCACACACCCCAGTGATGGCGCGCCTTCCCGGCATTCGCTTGCCGAGTTCCAATAGTCTCTGGTATGACAGGGTGAGACACCGAAACGTTCCAGACCAGGGAGTATTTTGCAGAAAAGGACGACGCGTCCACGCTGGGTCATTTCACCAACGGGCTGTGGCAGAAGGCCCATTCGGCGGCCATAATTATGCTCAGAGGTTTCGTAGCAGATCGCGTGTGTTCCTCAACCTACTTTTATTCAATCAGTTACGGGCCCTTTGTGACTCGTAACCGCGTTCCTGTGATACGGCTACGTTCGTGCAAACGCAGCCTTCGGAGGCGATTTGAAAGTGCTCCCCCCTCGCATCTGGTTCCACAAAAAGGTCGCAATTCATAGCGACCGCCCGCTTGCCGTTGTCGTTCTCATTTTGGTCACGCTGATCGCGCTGCTCCTCTCGCGCGCCAGCGCCGCCGTTCACCCCGTTCCGCTCGATCCGAAGATCGACAGCGCCAAGTGCCTCGAATGCCACGAGGATAAGTCGAAAGGCAAGGCCGTCCACTCCGCTATGGCTATGGGCTGTCTGAGCTGCCATGAAGTCCGGGTCAACAGGGACACCACCCGCGTAAAGCTGATTACCGCCACTCCTTATAAGCTCTGCCTCTCCTGCCACAGCGACAAAGATGCCTCGCAGATCAAGGGACACGTCCACCAGCCGGCGATTCGCGATTGCCTGACCTGCCACGATCCGCATACTTCCGCCAACAAGTTTCAGTTGCTGAAGGCAACCGCCGGGGAGAAAAAAGAAAATCTTTGCCTCACCTGCCACACCCAGGGAACAAATGTTCCAGCGAAGGGCAGCCGGCACGCCGCACTCGACTCGGGCTGCGACGCTTGCCACACCACGCATAAGACCGGCGAGGCAGGAAAAGCCGAGTTTGATTTCCATTTGACCAAGGCGACGCCAGCCCTCTGCCTGGACTGCCATGATGTGAAGGGTGCGGACTTACAAAAGGCGCACCAGAACCAGCCCTTCGAGAAAGCAGATTGCCTGACCTGCCACGACCCACACCAGTCAGACAATTCCAAGCTGATGGCCAAGTTCATGCACCCGCCATTCGCCGACAAGCAGTGCGACACTTGCCACGCTCCCGCAAAGGACGGAAAAGTGGTGCTGACGCAGGCCGATGCCAAGTCGCTTTGCGTGACCTGCCACTCCGACAAGGCCGAGCAGATCGAGAAGGCGAAAGTGCAGCATCCGGGCGCGGCGGGCGATTGCACCGACTGCCATAGCCCCCATGCCAGCCAACAGCCGTTCCTTCCCAAGACGAATGCGGTTAGTATTTGCCTGGGCTGCCACACGGACATTGCCGATCTCGGCAAGAAAACTGTGCACCACCAGCCCGTTTTCGTGCAAGGCTGCGACTCTTGCCATGACGGACACGGCAATGACAACGAACACCTGCTGCTCGCGGCGACGCCCAACAAACTCTGTCTCGAGTGTCACGGCCCCGACTCCAAGCCGAAGAAACTAGAGAGCGAGCACCTGGTAACCATCTTCGACGGCAAGGTAAAATTGCCGGACGACTACTTCGTCCGGGTCCCGATTCTGCCGCTGAAATACGGCACCGGCCATCCGGTGGAACGTCACCCGGTCGCGGACCTGGTGGATCCAAACGATCTGACCAAGGTCGTGACCAAGTTGAATTGCCTGACCTGCCATCAGCCGCATGCTTCGGCAAAGCCCGACCTGCTGGTCAACGATCAGGCCAATAACCAGGCGTTTTGCAGGACGTGTCACAAGGGTATGATTCCTTCTGGCGCCGGAAGAGGAGGGATGTAGAAATGTCTAGCCTTCGACAGAAGTTGATGCGCAAAGGAACGGCGGCAGCGGCGCTGCTGGTTGTGTTGGCCTTGACTTGGGCTGCCCCGTTGGCCTTCTGTGGTGACAAGAATAAGAAGAAGGATGCCACCCCAGCAGCGCCCGCGGCTCCGGTGAAAACGCCAGACTTTTCTAATGTCGTATTCCCCTCCCCGCCTGCCATAACGCGGCTGAAGTATTTGGATTATTTCTCCGCCCAGAAGCAAGAGGCTCCTTCACAGGCCAAGAAAGAGAAGGTGAAGGTCTCCTGGATGGATCGTATGGCGGGTGTCTCGGCGGACTCTAGCAAGAACCCTAACGTTGCGAAACCCCGCTTCCAGCTGCTTGCCCCCTACGGGGTGGCCGTCGATTCCAAGGGCCGGCTGTACGTGGCCGACACCAAGGTCGGTGCCATCTTCGTCTTCAACACCGACACCGATGACCTTGAACTCATCAAGCATGGCACGCATGCGAAGTTTGGATCCATCTTCGGTTTAGCCATGGATGACAACGACAACCTTTTTGTTTCTGACGGCGAATACCATCACGTGCTGGTGTTCGATGCGACCCACAAACTGGTAGCCGGCTTCGGCGACGACGTGATGAAAGACCCGAACGGCATGGCCATCGACGCCGAAAACCGCTTCCTCTATGTGGCCGATACGCAACTGGACCAGGTCCTGGTTTACGATGCCGATACTTACAAACTCCTGCGCCGCATCGGAACCACCGGCAAGGATCACACCCTCACCGATCCTGGAAACTTCTCCAAGCCGACCAATGTCGCGTTGGATAAGGAAGGCAACCTCTACGTCACTGACACCTTGAACGACCGCGTCGAGATCTTTGACGCCGATGGCACCTTCATCCGTACGTTCGGCAAGAACGGCGATGGTCCCGGCGACTTCGCGCGGCCTAAGGGCATTGCCATCGATGCCGACGGGCATGTCTGGGTGGCCGACGCTATGTTGAATCGCGTTCAGGTGTTCACTCCGCTTGGCGGTTTGCTCCTTGCCTTTGGCTCATTCGGCATTCTGCCGGCGCAGTTCCAGGCCCTCACCGGCCTCACCATCGACAAGAACAACCGCGTCTTCACCTCCGAGCAAATGCTGGGGCGGGTGCAGATGTACCGCTATACGACCAACGCCGAGGCCAAGGCTGAGGGCGCGCGGCGTCAAGCGGAGTTGGAGAAGAAGGCGCTGGATCGGAGCGCGGCAACCAAGCCCGTCGCGGATGTGCAGGCGAGCGACGCCAAGACTGCCGACGCTAAGACTGGCAGCGCTAAGACTAGCGACGCGCCGTCCACCGCCCCGGCACCGTCCCCCTGGCAGGTCATGAAGCAGCAAGGTGCACCCAGTGCGACTCCTCCTGATAAGAGTTCAACCACTCCTCCTAACCGATGATCTTCCGTTGGATGAATGGCACACTACACCCCGCTTCCGGTAAACGGAGGCGGGGTGTCTACCCTTTTAAGGTCGTGTGGGGACGGGCATCCCGCCCGTCCAAGCCGAGCACAACTCGGCACCCGCTCCCAGCCACAGCTTCCTTGGCCGATCTGGCGTCGATACCTTGGGATGGCGGGGTTGGGTCCTCTGGCATTACTTGGGTCATTTCACCAATTAGGTGCGGGAGAACGCCCATCTGCATCACAAAATACCCCTATGGAATTTCGCAACACTTCCTGAAATACAGTGTAACTCTTTCCGCAACAATAAGTTACAACCATATCCAGAAATCGCCATCTTCCCAGAATTAAGGTGAGGCTCGTGCAAATGCATAGGTGGGTATGATCCCACAGTCTCAAACCCGGTCCACCAGGATTCCAGCGGCGCAGTCCCGCCGCCACAAGATTTTGGTTACCTTCGGGCAGCCAAATGCTTTACCTCGAGGTAGCAAATCGCAATACGTAGCAAATATTTGTACAAAATTCAAAAGATGTGCACATTCAATGGAGGTTTTATCTATATGAAGAAGCTAGCGTTACTTGTTCTGTTCGTCGCTCTGGTCGGCAGCCTCGGTATGGCTCAGATCATCAGCGGCAACACAGCATACATTCCGACAGTTGACGTCATGGGCGCGCACGAAAACGGCGGCCGTGGCTGCGCCGGTTGTCACGCTCCGCACAGCGGCGGACG
>PLHP01000077.1:0-33857 GCA_003138955.1 Acidobacteriaceae bacterium
CCCAGGACGGCCGCTTCCGCGTGAAATACAGTGGCCGCGCCATCGACTTCCGCGTTTCGATCATGCCCTCCATCCACGGCGAAGACGCCGTGCTCCGCGTGCTCGACAAAGAGTCGATGAGCGAGAAGTTCAAGAAGCTCACGCTCGACGTGGTCGGGTTCGACGAAGACGACCTGCGCCGCTTTCGCCGCTACATCAAGGAACCCTACGGCATGGTGCTGGTCACCGGGCCGACGGGCAGCGGCAAAACCACGACGCTCTATGCCGCCGTCAACGAGATCAAGACCGACGAAGACAAGATCATCACCATTGAAGACCCGGTCGAGTATCAAATCCGCGGCATCACCCAGATTCCGGTCAACGAAAAAAAGGGCTTGACCTTCGCCCGCGGCCTGCGTTCGATACTGCGTCACGACCCGGACAAGATCATGGTGGGCGAAATTCGCGACAACGAAACCGCCCAGATCGCCATCCAGTCGGCCCTGACCGGCCACCTCGTGTTCACCACCGTCCACGCCAACAATGTGGTGGACGTGCTCGGGCGCTTCCTGAACATGGGCGTCGAGCCTTACAACTTTGTTTCGGCGCTGAACTGTATTCTGGCGCAGCGGCTGGTGAGGATCATCTGCGATTCCTGCCGCACGGCCGTGCATTATCCGAATGACGTGCTCGAGGCCAGCGGCCTGGACCCGAAAGTGTGGTCGCAGGTTGCTTTGTATGAGGGGCAGGGCTGCATCGAGTGCGCGGGGACGGGATTCCGCGGCCGGACGGCGATTCATGAACTTCTGGATTTGACCGACCGTATCCGCGAGATGATCTTGGAGCGGAGACCGACCTCGGAGATAAGAAAAGCGGCCCGCGAAGAGGGCATGCGCTTCCTGCGCGAATCGGCGCTCGACAAGGTGCGCGGCGGAGTCACCACTCTGAAAGAGATCAACAAGGTCACCTTTATCGAGACCATGCGCTGAGGCTGGGTAGCAGAGGCTGATTGCCAAAGACTAGTTATTATCTGCTAGTCTAGTCCCGGCATCCCCATAGGTAACTGCTCTCTTCATGAAAGTGCGGGATATCATCAAGTTTTGGAGTCGATGGAGGGACGGGCGTCTCGCCTGTCCTGCCAGGCGGGCACGCCCGGCGATCCACCGTCCGAGGTAATTTCGAGCAGCCGATGACTTCCACGTCCAAACACGCTCGCCGTCCGACGCTCGCCTGCGAAATCGCGGCTGACCGCGTCCTGGCGGGCCGCGCCGCGGATGCGGGTCGGATGGTGGAAATGGCGGCGGCCCGGGAACTGGCGCCGGGCGCAGTAGTTCCCGATTTGATGGAAGCGAATCTGCGCGATGGCAGCGCGATCCGGAAGGCAATTGAAAGCGCGCTCGGCAGCGTCGCCGCGCGGTCTCGCGACGTGATCGCGATTTTGCCCGACACCTCGGTGCGCGTGGTGCTGCTGGATTTCGAAACGCTCCCCTCGAAGCGGGATGAGGCCGAAGCCGTGGTCCGCTTCCGCCTGAAGAAGTCGCTGCCTTTTGATCTCAACGATGCCCGCATCTCGTATCACGCGCAGTCCTCGGGTAAAGGTGTGCGGGCGGTGGCGGCGGTGGTGCTGAACACGGTTCTGCTGGAGTATGAGTCGGCGTTTCGCGACGCGGGCTACAACCCGGGGATGGTGATGCCGTCGATGCTGGCGGCGCTGGGAGCCGCGGACGCGGAACGGCCAACCCTCGTGGTCAAGGTTGATGCGCGCACCATCAGCATCGCGATTCTCGATCAGGAGCAACTGCTGCTGTTCCGCACGCTCGAAAATATGCGGGGCGTAACCATCACCGGCGATCAACTGGCGGAGGAAGTCTATCCCTCGGTGGTGTTTTTTCAGGACACCTACAACCTGAACATCGAGCACGTGTATGTGGCGGGGCTCCCGGAAACGGGTGGCGCCGCGCCGGCGCTCAAAAATCAGTCTGGCGCGCAAGTTCAGGAACTGGTGGGAGCGTCTCAGATCGGTTCCACCACGGGCACGGTTCCGCGCTGGCGCATGGCGGGAGTGGTGGGAGCATTAATTTCGTAGAGCAGCCCTCAGCCCTCAGCTAAAGACCCAAAGCTGAGAGCTGTAAGCTGATGGCTGAAGGCTAATATGCGTTTAGATATCAATCTCGCGACCCGGCCGTATGAGGATGCCCGTGAATTCTGGGCGCGCTGGGGATTGGGAGTGGGGCTGCTTGGCCTGCTGACGGTGCTTCTGCTGGTCTTCGCGGTGCGCGGCTGGATTCACGCTGGAAGAGATCGCCGTGAGATCGCGCAACTGCAGCTACAGATCGTGGAACGCGACACCGAACGGGCCAAGGCGCAAGCCTACCTCGATATGACCGCCAACCGCAGCACGCGGGATCAGTCTCAGTTCTTGAATGGACTGATTCAGCGCAAGGCATTCTCGTGGACCCGCGTTTTCGAAGAACTGGAACTGGTCATGCCCTCGAGCCTGCATGTGGTCTCGCTGCATCCGGCATTGAATGATCAGAACCAGATGGAACTGGAGATGAGAGTGGTTTGCGAGACGCGCGCCGCCGCCGTGGAACTGGTCCATCGCATGGAAGGCTCGAGGCATTTTCAGGGAGCGCAACTGGTGCAAGAGTCGCAGAGTGGAGAGTCCGGAGCGGCTGTAACCGCTTCGGTGATCTCAGTCTATGTACCTGACTCGCCCGACGGGAGCGGAAAGTAATGCCGGATTTGGGGAAATCGCGGCGCAAGTTGAAAATTGCGATTGGGGCGATGCTGGCTGCCGATGTAATCGCGGTGGCGGTTCTGTTCTCGCCGCTCGTGGGTTCGGTGGAGTCGCGGCGGCTGCAAATCCTCGAACTCAGGGCCGAACTGACGAAGAAGAACCACGAAGTCGCTCCGCTGCGCGGCATGGACAAGAAGATCGTGCTGGCGAAGGATCAGATCGGCGGGTTCTACAAGGACCGCTTTGCCGCGACCGATTCCGAGTTGGCCAATGAACTGGGGAAGCTGGCGACGGAAAATGGCATCCGGATCCAGCAGGCGACCTACAAGCAGGAGGATCCGGAAAGCTCCGGCATCATTCCGGTCGAAATCCATGGCGGTTTTTCCGGAGACTATCTGCAACTGGTGCGGTTCATCAATACGCTGGAACGGTCGAAGATGTTTTTTATGGTCGATGGCGTGGAACTGGCGGGCGAAGGCGCGGGACCGGTCAAGCTGGGAATCACGATACACAGTTATCTGCGGTCGGGTGCCTGAGTGAAAACGGGAATCGAAAACCAGAAACAAGTTATCGCGCTGGCTGTATTGGGCGGGCTGGCGGTGGGGATGCTGGCCTATGAATTCTGGCCCTCGTCGCCATCGGCGGCGCCCGCCACGGTGCAAACCGGAACAACGCCGGCCAAGCCCGCCACGCGGCGCACGTCTTCGGGAAGACTGGTGCCTGTGGTTGAGCCCCGGCTGGATCCTACGCTTGACCTGAAACTGCTTAGCCGAAGCGAGGAAATCAAGTACGCGGGCAACGGAAGAAATATTTTTGTCGCGGGGTCGGTGCCCAAGATCCCAACGCCCAAGAGAAACGGCACCACCGATACAGTACAGGCTGCCAGCCTTCACATGCCTCCGCCCATTCCGCCGCCGCCGCCGATCAACCTCAAGTTTTTTGGCTTTGCCAACCGGCCCGGGGAGACGAAGAAGGTGTTCTTGTCCCAGGGCGAAGACATTTTTATCGCCGGTGAGGGCGACATTGTGGACCGGCGTTATCGTGTCCTGCACATCTCGGCGACAGCAGTGGACGTCGAAGACATGGTCAACAATAACCGGCAGAGCCTGCCCTTAACGCAAGGAGCTCCAGGATAGATTTGGATTTTGTAATCTAGAGTTTGGCAATTTGAAGGCGAGCGTTATGCAGCGTGGTTTTAAGTTACGAAATTACGAAATTACAAAATTGCAAAATCCCCAGCGCGGCTACATGCTGATCACGCTGATGCTGGCCCTCGCGCTCATCACGATTGCGATGCTCGCCGTGCTCCCCGAAATTGGTCAGCAGATCAAGCGCGACCGCGAAGAGGAGATGGTGCATCGGGGCACGTCGTACATGCGTGCAATCCAGCACTTCTACAAAAAGTTTGGACGGTACCCAAACCGCGTCGAAGAACTGGAGAATACCAACAACCTCCGTTTCATTCGCAAGCGCTATACAGATCCGCTCAACATTGACCGGACCACAGGCAAGGAAAGGGACTTCAAATTCCTGCATCAGACCGACATCAACCTGAACGTCGGGCCCGTATTGGGACAAATGCCCGGCCAGACTGGACTCCCGGGACAAGGCGGACTGCAGGGACAAGGCGGACTCGCGGCCCTGCAAGGAGCGTTGGGCGCGATGCAGGGCGGTCTTCAACAGACGGGCGGCGTGCAGAATCTGAATGGTGATTCCGGCAATCCATCTTCGGGCAGTCCATTTTCGGGCAGTCCGTCGGGTGCGCCGGGGAATTCAACTTCATCGGGGTCGTCGTCCTCTAGCTCCAATCCAAATTCCAGTTCCGGCCTCAGCGGGCAGACGTTCGGCGGAGGACCGATCCTCGGAGTCGCCAGCACAAGCAAAGCGAAGACCATCCGCGTGTTTTGGAGCAAGAATCATTACAACGACTGGCTCTTTATTTACCTGCCAACGGCCGACCGGGGCACCACACTGACCGGGCCGGTGAATCCTAGTGCGCCCACTACTCCAAACTTAAACGGCGCCGCTCCCGGGCTGGCTGGGGGAGCTACGCCGACGCAAGGTGGATTTGGGCAAAGTGGATTTGGACAAGGTTTCGGACAGGGATTAACGCCGAACAGCGGTCAAAACCAAGGTCCTCAAACGCAAACTCCGCAGACCCCGGCGCCGGCGCCGACGCCCCAGCAGTAGACTTAGCATTCCCGGCACCATTCGCCCGGCAGAAAAGCAGCCAGAGAAAAGCCCCGCATCGAAAGCGGGGCTAGTCGTGAAACCATTGATACTTAAGTGTTAAACGAGGAGCCGCAGCCGCAGGTGCTCTTCACGTTCGGATTTTCGAACTTGAACCCGGCGCCTTCCAGCGTCTCGACGTAATCGACACGGGCTCCGCCAAGATACATCAAGGAAGTGGCATCCACGTAAACCTTCAAGCCGTCAAAGTCAAAAACCTTGTCCATCATGCCGGCGCCGTTCTCGAACGCCATGGAGTATTGAAAGCCGGAGCAACCGCCGCCGACTACGGACAACCGCAATCCCGCCGGAAGCGGCGTCTGCGAAGCCATGATCTCTTTGACCTTGCCAACAGCGGCCGGGGTCAGAACTGGTGCGGTTTTGGGCTGTACATCGGGCTGGACATCGGGTGTGGAAGTGGTCGCCATCTGTTTTGATCTCCTTGAATTCCTTATTATAACAAACGTTGCAACCGGCTCGGCAAGGCTTTTCGCCAGCCGGCGCTTTTTCCCGGATTTACTCGTTAGATGCTTCGCCTAGGCAAGAAGTCGCTGCCCCCTCTTGCCAAGGGGTCTATAATCGTGCGGAGTAGGGGCCTGTACCCGAACGCCAGCGGATGGCAGGACAGTTTGCGCTGGGGCCCAAGATGGCAACGTCGGGATGGGCCCGATCTAAGCTCCGAGGTGGCATATGTCTCCTATGTTTGGGCTGCTAATCGCGTGGGGTATTCTGACCGGGGTTCTCATCATTCTCCTGATCTATAAAAGTACCCTTACCATGCACGAAGACGATTCGATCTTCCTCAACGAAAGCGAATCCCAGATGCATAAGGATCAAGTGGAAGTTCTGGCCAAGATGAGAAAGATCACACCCATCGTTAAGGTGCTCGGCGCCTTGTCGGGACTCATGATCCTGGTCATTGCGGGATTGTTCATCTATCAGGGACTGACCAACTCCGCCACGCTGCAATAGACGGGCAACTCACGGATTCGCGGTGATCCTTGCCCACCCCCGCCGCGGGGAGAGACTCGCGAGAGCGGCCGCGCAATGTGAGTGCCCGCGCTGGCGGGCCTCTTTCCCAAGCGGCAGACTCCGCGGCCGAACATGCGCGCGCAAAACCCCATTGCGATTGTCGTACCATTCAAGAAACATCTCCCGGATTTATAGAGGCTGGCAGATGCAAACTCGGCCGCTACTCCAAAATTGCGATAAGGTGACAGACATGCAAATGCAAACAGGGGTTCGACTCTCTTTAATCCTACTGGCAACCACGGCAGCACTGGCAACGCTGGCCGTCGGTGCGGACTATAAGGTAGTTAAAACATGGAAGCTGGGGGGCGATGGTGGATGGGATTACCTGACCGCGGACAGCGATGGGCATCGCTTGTTCATTGCGCGAGCCACTCGGGTGATGGTCATTGATACCGAGTCGGGCAAGCAGGTGGGCGAAATTCCGGACACAGCCGGCGTCCACGGGGTCGCGCTGGATTACGAAATCGGGCGCGGATTTACGAGCAATGGCCGCGAAGATACGGTAAGCGTTTTCGATCTCAAGTCGCTGGCGGTCGAGAAAAAAATCAAGGTCGGCAGCGGACCCGACGCCATTCTGTATGACTCGTTTTCAAAGCGTGTGTTTACCTTCAACTCAAAAAGCCATGACACGACGGCTGTGGATGCGTCCAAGGGCGACGTGGTGGGCAAGATCGAACTGGGCGGGAAGCCGGAATTTGCTGCGACCGACGAAAAGGGCACGGTGTTCGTGAATATTGAAGACACGTCGGAACTGGTGGCGCTCGATCCGCAGACGCTGGCGGTGAAGTCGCGCTGGAAGCTGACGGACTGCGAAGAGCCGACGGGCCTCGCGATCGACCGGAAGAACCGGCGGCTGTTTGCCGGCTGCGGCGGGAACAAGAAAATGGCAGTAGTGGATGCGGACAGCGGGAAAGTGCTGGCGAGTCCCGCCATCGGAGAGGGATGCGATGCGACCGCGTTCGATGCCGATCTTGGTTTAGCGTTTGCGTCGGCGGGGGACGGTACGATCACGGTGCTTCGGGAAGACGGTAAAGACAAGTTCAGCGTGGCACAGACAGTGACGACCCAGAAGGCAGCGCGCACCATGACGCTCGATGCAAAGACGCATCAACTTTTCACCGTAACGGCGAACGTGGGACCGCGTCCGGAGAGAAAGGCGGAGCCGAACTCGTTCGTCGTGCTGGTGGTGGAGGCAGCACGCTAGAAGCAGAAGATCGGACTCCAGAACAAGTCACCACTTCTTCTTCTTCGAACGTTGGCGTTAGCACTCAAAACCCCGTCAAAATGCGTAATCGCGGTGTTTCAATAATTGACAAAACCGCGGCCCGTTGTGCCTGTCATTCCCTCAAAAGTCGCCGTTTGTGCTTGCTTTCCGCCAAAAGTACACGACGGAACTCCAGACTCTGCGGGGTCGAATCTGCGGTTTGACGTATCGAAGCAATAAGTTGCGCGGTTGATGCAGAGGGCCAACTGAATGCAACAGTTGGGTGGAGTGAGCTTCCGTCTCCTCTTTCAGGTTCCCTGAAACTAAGTCAGCCCATCTGAAGTTCTCTCCTCTTAGCGTTAGCGACTACAACCTTTAGGAGGTTGATATGTTTGCACGCAATGTCTCTTTTCATCTGAAATCGAACATGCTTTCTGACTATAACCGGACCCTTGAGAACGAAATTCTGCCTTTACTTCGCAAGCAGAAGGGCTTTAAGGACGAAATCACACTGTCGAATCCCGGCAGCGCGGATGTGATCGCGATCAGTCTGTGGGAGAACAAAGCCAATGCAGACGCCTACAACACCAATGCCTATCCAGAAGTGTTGAAGACCCTGTCAAGAATCATCGATGGAAAGCCCAGGGTTCAGACGTTTGAAGCCGTCACTTCGACCTTTCATCAGGTCGCTGTAGCCGCGTAACGGGGACTGTCCGCCCGTGTACGGGGTGGCCTCGATAAAGGGGCCGCCCTTTATAAATTGCTCACAGTGATGTTCACCGAATGCGTTCGCGTAAGGATGACAACCATGCATCTAATGCAAAATTCAGAAACCATCGATAGGCTGGTAGCACAGGGGGAATTTCTTCTGAAGACCTTCCATGCTGAGTACGAGAAAGACCCCGCAGGGTACGAGACCGAGTTCCTGCGTGGCGACCTCGCGGGCTGGCGCAATACGTTGCACACGTTGTACCACGATTGCGCTGAAGAGATCGTTGACCGCGTTCTCGCCAAGACATGCTTGGCCATCCCTGATACCTTGGTTCACTCGTTCGCGCCACGGGATTTAAAGCAGGAGTGCGAGATCGATTGTTGACGTCTGCTTCACCCGAACTCGCGGCGAAGTTTACGTTTCATGCTCTCAGGCGTTGCGATCACCAGCTTGTTCTAAGGTCCGCCTTTAGCCGCTGCGGTCAGACTGCGGCGCGGAAAAATCCTCTTCCCGGCGTCCGCCTTTGCGAGCGCCCATCACGCCGCCTTTGCCGAAAGATCCCCGATGTCATCGAGCAGCGCTTTCTCGTGGCCTTCGGCGTTCACCTTTTCGTACACCTTGCGGATCACGCCCTTGGGATCGACCACGAAACTGCTTCGCTCCCAAAGCTTCATCCCTTTCCATTCAATCTGGCCGAGGCCGAGGGTCTTCATCAGCTTGGAATCGGTGTCGGAGAGCAACTCGATGGTAAAAGCGAACTTGTTGCAGAAGTTCTTGTGCGAGGCAACGTCGTCCGCACTCACGCCAATCACTTTGATCCCGGCAGCGTCGAAATCAGCCTTGGTCGCCGTAAACGACTTGCCCTGGATGGTGCAGATGGGCGTGTCGTCTTTCGGATAGAAGTAGACAACCAGCCAGTGTCCGGCGAAATCGGAGAGCTTGGTGATCTTGCCGTCCTGGTTAGGAAGCGAAAAATTCGGAAACGGAGTGCCAGCGGCGAGCATAGAGAGTGTCCTTTCGAAGGTTGTGGGTGCGATTATACGAGCGCGCACGGCAAGCGCGAGCGCCATCACCGAGATCTTAGCCTTTAAGCCAAATTCGCGCTTCCCTGTGTTCCTCTGCGTCCCCCGTGGTTCAAGTATCCAATTCTCAACCACAGGGACACAGAGGTCACAGAAACCGTCAGTCTTCGGCTCAGCTAAGAGCAGCGAAGAGCCAAGATCTGCCGTCAAGCGGCGTGCATCGCTTTCTTGGCGCGTTCTTCCATCTCTTTCGGGGACAAGTCTTCCTTGTGAGTCGCGACCGACCAGAAATGTCCGAACGGGTCCTGGATGAAGCCGGAGCGGTCTCCGTAGAACTGGTCCTCAACCGGCTTCAGGATCTTCGCTCCCTCCGCGACCGCCTTGGCGACGACCTTGTCGCAATCGGGGATGTACACCAGCAGGCTCACCGGAGACGCGCCGATACTCTCGGCGCTGCGGTACCCCATGGCGGGGTTTTCGTCGGCCAGCATGATGTGCGAGTCGCCTATCTTCAGTTCGGCATGGCCGACCTTGCCGTCGCGACCAGCCATGCGCATGACTTCGGTCGCCCCGAAAACGTTCTTGTAATAGTCAATCGCTTTCGCGGCACCCTTGATTACCAGGTACGGCGTAATGGTGTTGTATCCCTTGGGAATGTAGCTGACTTTTTTCATAATTTTCTCCTCGGGTGTTCCGCTCATGATGTTCCGCTCAAAGATGAGGCTGAGGGTTGAGGTTAAAGCGCGCAGACAGGCCCCCACGGGCCGCGTCGTTCCCTAATGAGAACACAAGTTGGCAGGAGGCTCAAGGCCGATCTTTTGTGGCGCTGGCGCATGGTCCAAGGTGGGATAAACCGAACCAACCAAGCGCCCGCCTTATTCCATCCCCAGCTCCTTCGCCAGCGCCTTCCACTTGCCATCCACCAGCGCCCGCGTCTTCGCGTCCATCACGATCTCATCCGGCCACGGACGCCCAAATCCCTCCGTCGCCCACTTGCGCGTGGCGTCGATTCCCATCTTCGATCCGTAGTCTGCAAGCCGCGAGGCATGGTCGAGCGAATCGACGGGGCCCAGCGTGAACTGGATGTCGCGCTCGGGATCGATATGGTTCAGCACTTTCAAGGTAACGTCGGCGATGTCCTGCACGTCCACGTCTTCGTCTACCACGATAATGCACTTAGTAAACATCGCCTGCCCCAGCGACCAGATGGCGTTCATCACTTTGCGCGCCTGTCCCGGATAGGACTTGCGAATGGAAACGATCATCAGGTTGTGGAACACGCCTTCGATGGGCAGGTTGATATCCACCAGTTCGGGGATGGTCAGCTTCATGAGCGGCAGGAAAATGCGCTCGACCGCCTTGCCCATCCANNGCGTCTTCTTGCGGCGGCTTGCCCACAACAGTCGCGGCATAGATCGGGTCTTTGCGGTGCGTGATGCAGGTAACGTGAAACACCGGATACTCGTCTTCCAGCGAGTAGAAGCCGGTGTGGTCGCCGAAGGGGCCTTCCGTGCGCAGTTCGTCGAGATTGACGTAGCCTTCAAGGATGATCTCGGCAGTGGCCGGAACTTCGAGGTCAACCGTCTCGCATTTCACCAGTTCGACCGGCTTCTGCCGCAGGAATCCGGCGATGATGTACTCCTCAACGTCGGGCGGCGCGGGGACGATGGCGGAAAACGTGAGCGCCGGCTCGGTGCCGATGGCTACAGCCACGTCCATCCTGCCGGAGGGGCGATCGCCGGTGGCGAGCATCGCGCCTCCCGATGACCTTGCCATAATGTCGACCGCCGCGCGGGCGGGGGCGCCCGCGCCTCCATCGTTCGGAACGCCTTGCCGCATCCGGTCGCGATAGTGTTCCGCTGCGACTTTCTGCCGCTGCCAGTGCATTCCGGCCGTGCGCTCATCATAGATCTGCATGCGGTACATGCCGACGTTGCGCTTCCCGGTCGTCGGATCGCGCGTGATCACGCAGGGCAGCGTGATGAAGCGTCCACCATCCTTTGGCCAGCATTTGAGGATGGGGAAATCGAGCAAAGAAAAGTTGTCGCGCTTGATCACCTCTTTACATGGGCCGGTGGCCACGGTCTTGGGAAAAAACTTGCCCATCTCGGCAAGCATCGGCAGCATCTTCACTTTGTCGAGGAACCCTTGCGGAGACTTCACGTCCATGAAACCGCGGATGCGCTCGGCAATTTCGTCGAGCCCATCGACTTCGAGCGCAAGCCGCATACGGCGGGCGGAACCGAACTGGTTGATAAGAAGTTGCGAGCCGGGATAGCCCTTAAGGTTCTCGAAGAGCAGAGCCTTCCCGCCGATAGTTCCCTGCCGGTCTTTATCTTTCGAAACCCGGTCGGTAATTTCCGTAATCTCCAAAATTGGGTCCGCTTCCGTGCGGACACGCTTCAGTTCGCCCGCTCGGTCAAGTGCTTTGATCCAGTCCCGCAGATCGTCGTAGGCCAAAATTCCTCCCGGAATGACAGACGATGAAATGACAGACGATTATATGACGTGCGCTCAGAGAAACCTGCCAACCACAGAGCGCCCTTCGACTTCGCTCAGGGCAGGCTCCGGGGATCACGAGGGAGTTCCACAAAACGCACTCCCATAGCCGCTTCCACGCTTCCAGATTTCGCACTCTGCGATTAGGATATGGAAATCAATTCTGCAGCATCTGTTTTTGACCGGAGCACCGCGGTCGGCCAGAGGCCAATGATCCGTTTTAGAGAATCACAGCCCCGGAGGGGCGAACTAACTTAGCCCAGCGCTTCAGCGCTGGGAAAAGTGGGAAGAATGACCCAAGTCCCGGAGGGACGACCCAGTTCTCACGCACACTCTTTAGCGTTGCGCCCCTTGAGGGGCCGGCCATCGGGAGGCTCGGAAGATCGGCGATGAGAAAATTGCTGGCGCTACTTCTCCCGTTCGCAGCGGTTTTCGCAACCGCCCAGGAGATCACCGTGGCGGCTGCTGCCGATATGAGCGCTGCCCTCCCGCAACTCGTCGAGGCCTACACGAAAATAACCGGCCAAACGGTGAAGCTTTCCTTCGGCGCATCCGGCAATCTGACCAATCAGATACGAAACGGCGCGCCTTTCGATGTCTTCTTCTCGGCTGACGAAGAGTACCCGCAACAGTTAATCGCCGAGGGGCTGGCATCCAAAGACACGCTTCACCGCTATGCCGTCGGCCGTCTGGTGCTGTGGGTGCCCGCCGACTCGCCACTGGATTTATCGAAGCTCGGTATGCAGGCTTTGCTCGACCCATCCGTCAAGAAGATTTCAATCGCGAATCCCGCGACCGCGCCCTATGGGCGAGCAGCAGCGGCGGCGTTGCGGCACTTCGAAATTTACGATCGGGTTTCGAGCCGCCTTGTCTTGGGAGAAAACGTGTCGCAGGCCGCGCAATTCGTCGAATCGGGCAACGCCCAGGCAGCACTGATAGCGCTCTCCCATGCGCTCGCACCCGCAATGAAAGGCAAAGGCCGCTACTGGACGGTCCCACTCGATGCCTATCCCACGCTGAACCAGGCGGCCGTCGTCCTCTCGAAATCAAAACAGCAGGATGCGGCGCGCAGGTTCCTGGACTTCTTGCGCAGCCCCGAGGCCACTTCCCTGCTCACCACCTACGGTTTCAGCCTGCCCGCGGAGAAGCATTCCAACGGAGAAAGAGTGAAATGAACTGGGAGGCGTTCTGGTTGACCGTGCGTCTCGCAGCCATCGTTTCGACGCTGCTGATTGCGATCGGAATTCCCATCGCCTACTGGCTGACTTACTCGCGCTGGCGCTGGAAATTCCTGGTCGAAGCCGCAGTCGCGCTTCCCATCGTCCTGCCGCCGACGGTGCTCGGTTTTTATGTCCTGGTCGCGCTCGGTTCGCGGAGCCCGCTCGGCCGCTGGTGGGAATCGCTCACCGGCCACACACTGGCTTTCACTTTCGAAGGGCTGGTGATCGGGTCATTGTTATATAGTCTGCCCTTCGCCGTGCAGCCGTTCGCGGCGTCATTCGGCGCGGTCGACCGCCAACTGCTTCGCGCCTCGGCATCGCTCGGTCATTCGCCGTTGCAAACTTTTCGCCGCGTCGTGCTTCCCCTCTCAAAAGCCGGGCTGGTCACGGGATTTGCGCTCAGCTTCGCGCACACGCTGGGCGAGTTTGGGGTTGTGCTCATGGTGGGAGGCAACATTCCGGGCGTGACCCGCACCACCTCGATCGATATTTACGATCAGGTGCAGACGGCGAATTATTCCAGTGCGAACCAGACAGCCCTGCTGCTGCTGATCATCTCATTCCTTGTGTTGTCGATTGTGTACGGCGCAAACCGGCGTCCATGGGCGGTGGGTCCATGGAGGTAAGAGCAGATCCAAACACAGCTCCCGCGCCACCGGCCGCGCTGCAAGCCGCACCACAAACAACGGCACAGCCAATCTCTGCCGATCTCGAAGTCCGCATCCGCAAACGCTTTCCTAATCCCGAAGGCAGTTTCACCCTCAATGTCCACTTCCGCGCGCTGGCCGGTTTCACGATTCTCTTCGGCGCGTCGGGCGCGGGAAAAACCACGCTGCTCGATTGCGTTGCCGGGCTCAGCGATCCGGACGAAGGGCGCATAGCCGTTGGCGGCGAAGACCTTTACGACTCGGAGAAGAAGCGGAACGTCGCAGCCTGGAAACGGCGCATAGGGTACGTACATCAGGATCTCGCGCTCTTCCCTCACCTGACCGCCGAGCGAAACGTCGCGTACGGTCTCCGCGCACTGAGCGCGGCGGAACGACAAACGCGCAGCCGCGAGATGCTTGAGGCGTTTAGCATCGCTCACTTGCGCGACCGGCGACCGGCGCAAATCTCCGGAGGCGAGCGCCAGCGCGTCGCCCTGGCGCGCGCGCTGGTGACCGAACCGCGCGCCTTGCTGCTCGATGAGCCACTGGCTGCGCTGGACCGTCCGACGAAGTCGTCTCTGGTCGGCGATCTGCGCCGGTGGAACCAGCATCACCGCGTTCCCATTCTCTTCGTCACCCACAACGGCGAAGAAGTGTTTGCCCTCGGCGACGAGGTCATTGTGCTTGACGCTGGAATAATCGTGGCCCAAGGCCAGCCGCATGAAGTCATGCGGGCTCCGCAACTGGAAACCGTCGCGCACCTCTCAGGATTCGAAAACATCTTCGACGCCACGGTGCTCGAGCTGCACGAAGCTCGCGGCACCATGGCCTGTCGCCTGGGAAACAGTGAGGTGGAACTAGAAACGCCGCTGGTTCGGGCCGAGGTCGGCTCGCACCTGCGCGTGGGCGTTCGCGCCGGCGATCTGCTGCTGGCCACGGAACATCCGCACGGGCTAAGCGCCCGCAACGTTTTGCCGGGAACGATTCGGCAACTCGAGCAGAGAGACGTGATCGTCGCGGCNNTAACGCTGGCGGCGCGCGACGCTCTCCAACTGGGCCCCGGCAAAGCCGTCTGGGTCGTGGTCAAGACGCACTCCTGCCACTTGATGGGGATGTGAAGTAAAGGTGTGGAAGCGGGCGGAGCCTGCCCTGAGCCTAGCCGAAGGGCCCCGCTTGGACGGGCCCCAGACGACGCTACCTTGCCACCGCAATCACCGCGATCCACTGCCCGTTCCGTTCTTTGTGAAACGCAATCCTTCCGCCAAGACGTTGGGCAATATCTTCGGGCAGCAAGTCGCGATGGTAGCCGAAGAATTTTTCCTTGACGCGCTGCCAGGCATCCCAGTTCTCAAACAGCGGATGCGGCGGCTGGTACTTCGTGGAGAAGACCAGAGCCACGTCAAACCGGTCGCGAGCCCTCGCAGCCAAGTCGATCTGGGGGACTGAGAAATCCTCGATGCGCACGACGCGGAAAGGCTGATTAATATAGCCAAGCCATGGCCGGGTAAGCTCGTCCGACGCGGGCCATGCGGTCAGAACGCGCTCACCCGAATGTCGCATCGCCAGGAAACGGCTGGCTTCCGCATGCATCACGATGTAATCGCGATAAGCCAGATTGTCTTCAAGAGAGAATCCATACGGAGGATTGCTGAACAGCCCCGCGACAAATGCAATTGCGACCGCTCCCACAATCAATTTCCAATACCGCGCGCGCCGCCAGAGAGTCGCAACCAGCGCCAAAACCACGAGCGGGACGACCGGTAACATGTAGCGAGCCAGCACCGCTCCGCCCACTACCGACATAAAGGCAAGGTAAGCGAGCACCACGGAAAGAAATGCGGCCTGCATCCAGAATAGAATTCGCGATCGGGCAACGCCATTTTCCATCTGCGCCGGACGAACCATTGCCAGCAATCCCGCCAGAGTGAGCAGATACAGACCGAAATATCCGAAGAGTTGCCAGAGCCGCATCCCCAGAGCCAGCGGGACGCGCAGAGGATTGAGTGTGGCGGCAACGTTGTAGCGGAAGAATTCGGGGTTGCCCAGCAGGAAACCGGTCTTCGCGTAGTGGTAGGCGTACCAGCCCGCCAGCGGCACGACAGTAAGCATCAGAAAAAGTGCGCGCGTGCGTCTGCCCGCAGGTGGAAGAATCTTGTCCCATATTTCGTTCCGTCTTTCCTCGCATCTTTCCTCGCAACGACGGCGAATGAAATAACCGATCAGCTCCCAGCCAAACAACGCCAGCGGAGCCAGGATCGCAGTTTCTTTCGCCAACGCCGCGAGCGAGAACCAGAGCCCTTGCTTCCACGGACGGTCTTCTATATACGCGGCCAGCGCCCAGAACGTAAATCCAGCGGCCGGCAAGTCCACCTGCGCCATCGAACTCTCGGTGAAGTACACCGGATAAATCGCCACCAGCACAGTTGTCGCCCACGCCACCGGCAGATTCGCGGCGATTCGCGAAAGTCGAAACAGTCCCAGCAGCGAGAATGCGCTCAGCGCCAGCATGGCTGTGCGCGTGACTAGCGTGGAGTATCCGAAGACGCGCCAGGCCAGCGCCAGCCACGCCATCACCAGCGGAGGATGCGCGTTCGATGGCGTCGACTGCGGAATGAGCGTTCCGCTCAGAAATAAATCACGCGCGGCCGGAACGTAATAGCCCGCCTCATCCCAGAAATAAGGAAGGCGAAGAAGTGGCGCATGCAGAAGCATCAATCCCGCAAAGAACAGCGCGAACAGAAAAAGCTGCTGCACCCAAGCGGAAGATGCCGGTCGAGAAGGTAGTTTCAGATCGGACTCCGCCGCCGGCCGCCCAGCCTTCGTTGCCCAGAACATCAACATCAACATCAACACCAACGGCCGGTGCATCAGTGAACGGGCCCGCCCGGCGCGCGCGGATCAAGTTTGATCTCGCCGAACGCGGCTTCGTAGTTCGTCACGTTCTGTTGCATGAGTGCCATGAGCGCCTTGGCCTGTTGCGGGCTGAGATAAATCCCCTGAAAGTTTCGCAACTCCACCTGCGTCTCCGAGCTTTGCTGCATCGTCCCGAAAACCAGGAAGAAATCCCAGACATTCACCCGGATCTGCACGCTGTTGGCATAGGCCTCGCGATAATCGGGAGTTTGCGCAAACTTCACATTCGGTTGGTTCGCTGTAATCATGTCTCGCAGTGTAACGCGTGAGTAGAGTACAGAGCAAAAAGCGCGGGCGATCTTTTCAAGCACACCTGGGTCAAGCACATCCGGAGCGAATTAACTCTCCTTTAACACTGGCGCAACATTGCTGCAACACAGTCCCTCTACTGTCAGAAGGGGACGATCAAAGCAATGCCTCAGCAGCTGCATAAAAGTTTGGTTTCGTATCAGGGCATCGCTTGAGCGATGCCGCAGGATCTTCGAGATCAGACGCCCCTTTTGGGGCCGCCGACTCTTTCTAAGCCAAGCACTCCGAGAGCGCGTGAGGCTCTCCTTCCGATCATGGATCCTTTGCAGGCAGCAGACAAACCGCGTCACCCCGATCTAATCTACGTGGTGGAAGACGATCCGGATGTGTCTCGCCTGATCGAACACAACCTGCGAACCGCCGGTTACGAGGTCTCCACATTTTTCTCCGGGGCGCCGGTCGTTCCCCAGGCAGCCATGGCGCAACCGGCGCTGTTTCTTCTCGATATCATGTTGCCCGGAATCAGCGGCTTCGATCTCTGCCGCCAGATCCGCCAGCACGAACAACTGGCCAAGACGCCCGTCATTTTTCTTTCCGCCAGAACTCAGGAGCCGGACCGCCTCCAGGCATTCGACGTCGGCGGCGACGGATACATCACCAAACCCTTCAGCCCGCGTGAGTTGATTGCGCGCATCCGCAACGTTCTCCGCGTTCCGCCCGAGGCTCACAGTCGCGAGATTATTCAGCTCGGAGATTTGGAAATTGATATCGCTTCGATGACCGTGCGCGTCGAGGGCAGAGCAGTACTCACCACGGTCCGCGAATTCCGGCTCCTCGAATATCTGGCCCGGCACCGGGGACGCGTCTTCACCCGCGACCAACTCCTCGACGCCGTATGGAAAGAAGGCGCCTTCGTGACCCCGCGCTCCATTGACGTCTTCGTGCGCCGTCTGCGGGAGAAGATCGAACCCGATCCACGGCATCCCCGCTATCTGAAAACGCTGCGCGGAATCGGCTACCGCTTCGAAGCCGGACGCTGAGAGCGTGGAGAGACGTGTGCCTCGCCCGTCCGCCGGGGGGGACGCCCGGCGCTTCACGAACAGCTTAGATGGCCAGGGTAAAGCCGCTCTGATACACCTATTTGCGCTGTTCGAGCTTGACCGAAGCCGTAACCGGCTGCCCATCGCGCAGCACCTTGACCTCCACCACGTCGCCCACTTTGCTGCGGCGCAGGGCATCCGTGAAGTCGTAAAGATTCTTGATCGCTTTGTCGCCGAACTGCACCAGGATATCTCCCGCTTTCAGTCCCGCCTTCGCCGCGGGCGATCCCGGTCTCACATCGGAAAACTTCACCCCGTTTTCCACTTCGCCAAAATCCGGAATCGATCCGAAGTATGGACCGTAGCCATGGCCTCCCGGGGCGCCTGCCGGCTTGTCTTCCGCGACCACAATAAAAGCCGGACGCTCCTCCGCATCCGCCAACTGCTCGAGGGTCGCCCCGACCACGTCAAGCAACCGCGTCGCTGCGACCGGATCGATCTTCTCCCACGTATCCGAAGGCTTGTGATAATCCGAGTGCAGCCCGGAGAAGAAAAACAGCACCGGAATTTTCTTCGCCACAAACGACGTATGGTCGCTCGATGAATATCCCCCCGGCGAATATTCGATCTTGAATCCCGATTTCTCCGAAGCCTGCTCGACCACAGCTTTCAGCGTCGAGCCGGTCCCAACGCCTCCGATGTAGACTTTTTGATCCTTGATGCGGCCGATCATGTCCATGTTCAGCATGGCTACGGCCTTATCCAGCGGACGCGTAGGATCCCTCACCCACGCGGCCGAACCGAGCAACCCAAGCTCTTCGCCGGCAAAGGACGCGAACAGAATTCCCCGCCGCAACTGCCCTTTCTGTGGCGCCAGCAACCGCGCCAACTCCAGCACTCCCGCCGTGCCCGATGCGTTGTCATCCGCTCCCGGATGAATCTGTCCGATCTGCGAAGGCGCAAGAGAATCGAAATTGCCTCGTCCCAGGTGATCGTAGTGCGCGCCGATAATCACGTATTCGTCCGTTCTGCCCGGCAGATAAGCCAGCACATTGTTCACGGTGGCCCGCGTGGTTACGATACTGACGGTCAGCGCCGCAGTCTGGTTTTCCGTCAGCGCAAACGATGCGGGCTTGGACGAAGCATTGATCTGCTCCTGCAACTCCGCCAGCGATTTGCCCGCCGCCTTCAGCCACCCTTCGGTCACGTCATTCTTGACCTGAAGAAAAATGATCCCGGCATTTTCCGGTCCGCTCACGCTGCCGAATCGCGTGAGCAGGTCTTCTTCGCCGTCTCCCAGCTTTCCGTTCACCAGCACCAGCGCCTTGGCGCCGTGGTTCCGGGCGTTGATGGCTTTGGTCACCAACTGGGAATGCTGCGTCATGCCCTGATTGCCGCCCTTCTCGCCGAACGAAGGAGGTTCATAGCGCAAAACGACAACAATCTTGTCCTTAACGTCGATCCCGGCGTAGTCATCGTAATGAAACTCGTCCGCCGAAATGCCGTAGCCCGCGAACACCAGCGGCCCGTGGGCCGATCCCGAAGCGGAAAAACTGAACGGAACAAAATCCTGCTTCGCTTTCAACTCCACCTTCCGGTCGCCGGTCAGCACCGCGAAACTGTTCTTCCCCTTCAACTGCGCCCCCGTGATCACCGTGAAAGGCTGTAAGTACGAGTTTGTACCGGCGGGTTCGAGCCCCAGGCTCTTGTACCGCTTCTCGATCAGGTGCTCGGTCCGTGTCAACCCTTTCGAGCCGGCGCCACGTCCCTCCATGGCAGGCGTGGTCAGCGCCTTGATGTCATCCAGAAAGCGATGCGGATCGGCGGAAGGAATTGCCGGTGCCGCCGCCAGCGAAAGAAATGCAAGCGCTAGGGTGAGGAGAATGGCGAATCTCCTCACAGCAGCGCTGTTCGCGTTACGCGCCCAAATTTGACGGCAGTAGTGATTTCCGGAGTTCTGCATGATCACGCAAATCGTAGGTGGCACAAAGACTCGTGTCAAATATAGGAACCCCCGAACCCCGTCCCGCTCCCCCCAAATCCATAAACGAAGCCGCTCTATACGTGTGTGCGTGAGAACTTGTTCTTGGGGCAAGCCGGTAGAACATGGAACCGTGGCGGCAGAGCGGTGGCAAACGAAATGTCCGAGAATACAGCCCCGGAGGGGCGTCCGAGCTTAGCCCAGCGCTTCAGCGCTGGGGAAGGTGGAAGAAATTAATCAAGTCCCGGAGGGACGACCGAGTTCTCACGCACACACTATACTCCCTGAGATGATCTCCCTCCGTCTTGCCTGCTATCCTAGAAACCTTCGTGCTGTGAGGAGGTTCATGAAAATCAAGTCATCCGCATTAGTGTTCGCCGTGCTGTTGGCGATTTCCGCCACGGCCCAGCCCACTTCTCATTTCGACGGCCAGACCTGGTGGAATCACATCAAATTCCTCGCCGACGACAAACTTGAAGGCCGCGACACCGGCAGCCGTGGCGAGCGTGAAGCGCAAAAATACGCCGTCGAGCAGCTCCAACGCGCCGGCGCAGAACCCGCAGGAGTAAACGGCTTCTACCAGCCCGTCAAGTTCGTCTCCCGCCAGATCGTCGAAAAAGATTGCAGCCTCACCCTCATCCGCAGGGACAGGGACAGGGACACGGACAAAGACAAACGCGAACCGCTCATCCTCGGTGAAGATGCCATCATTAGCACACGCATCATGCCCGCGCCCGATGTCGAAGCGCCGCTCGTTTTCGCCGGCTATGGCCTTAAAGTTCCGGAGAAAAATTATGACGACTTCGCCGGCATCGACGTCCGCGGCAAGATCATTGTGATTCTCGCCGGATCGCCCTCCGAAATTCCGGGCGCGCTCGCGTCGCATTACCAGACTGCGGCCGAGCGCTGGAAAGGGCTGCGCGCCGCCGGCGCCCTTGGCATCGTTTCGTTGATCAACCCCGCCGCCATGGAAATCCCGTGGTCCCGCATAGCGCTCAACCGCGCTCACCCCACCATGGATCTCGACTATCCCGAGTTCAACGAAACCGAAGGCGAAAAGCTCGCCGTCATCGTGAATCCCGCTAGCGCGGAGAAATTTCTGGCCGGCTCCGGCCACACCTTCGAAGAGATCGCCGCGCTCGGTAAAGATCGCAAACCGCTCCCCCACTTTCCGCTCGCGGTTTCGCTCGCAGCGAAAACAAAAGTTGAAGTCACGAAGATTGAGTCGGCCAACCTCGTTGCCAAACTCCCCGGCACCGATCCCGCGCTGAAAGATGAATACGTCGTGCTCTCCGCCCACCTCGATCACATCGGCATCGGAGAACCCATCAACGGCGACCGCATNNCTCGGCTCGAAGTATTTCGCCGCTCATCCCACCGTTGCGCCGAAGTCCATCGTCGCCGACGTTAACGTCGATATGTTTCTGCCCATCGTGCCTCTGAAGTTACTTACCGTGTTCGGCCTCGATGAGTCCGATCTCGGTAATCGCGCGCGCGAGGTCGCTCAAACCATCGGGGTAAGAATTCAGCCCGACCCTGAGCCGTTGCGCAATGTTTTCATCCGCAGCGATCAGTACAGCTTCATCCTCCGCGGCGTTCCTTCGGTGATGATGAGCGTCGCTCCCGAGCCCGGAACGCCCGAGGTGAACATCTTCAAAGACTGGCTCACCCAGCGCTATCACGCCCCCTCCGACGACATAAACCAGCCGGTCGACCTCGCCGCCGCCGCGAAATACGAAGAGATCGTCAGAGCCTTGCTCATCAACATCGCCAACGGCGACCATCGCCCCGAGTGGAAGCCAGATAGTTTCTTCCGCAGATACGCGGAACCTGTCAAGATTGCACAATGAATTCCCGTAGAGACGGGGCTCGCCCCGTCTCCGTTTTTTAGACACGGCATCGTCTTTTTAGGACGCGGCACCTTCTTAATCGCGAGCGCTGCGCATCAGGGCGTCGCTTTAGCGATGCCGGTAGTCGTCGAAATAAGCCGCCCCTCTAGGCGTGTGCGTGAGAACTAGCGTTTTGGCAATCCGGTGGAACGAAGGGCTCGAGAATACAGCCCCGGAGGGGCGAACGAACTTAGCCCAGCGCTTCAGCGCTGGGAAAAGTGGGAAGAATGACCTAAGTCCCGGAGGGACGACCCAGTTCTCTCGCACACCCTTTAGGGGCTGGGCACCGAAATAAGACGCGGCCAGCCGCGTCTCTAAATTGGAGAGAACACTTTGAACGACTATCTTCTATCCCTGATCTTAGGAATTGTCGAAGGCCTCACCGAGTTCCTGCCCGTCAGTTCCACCGCCCATCTCCGCATTTCCGAAGTCCTGCTCAACGTTCCGCTGGACAGCGGCTATTGGAAGATGTACTCGATCGTCATCCAGCTCGGCGCAATCCTGGTTCTGCCAATTTATTTTCGCCAACACATTTCGAAGCTCATCTCCACATTTCCCCAAGGCGAAAAAAAAGACTGCGACTACCTGACCCATCCGCTGAGCCTGGTCATGATCGCCTTCGTCGTCACCGCGATCCCGTCTTTTCTGCTGACCAAAGTGATCGGCAAGAACCTCGAGAGTCTCTACGTGATGGGCACCGCGCTGCTCGTCGGCGGCATCGTTATGTGGGTCATCGACGCCATGAAAGCGCCCTGGGAAAAGGCCGGCCCGGGCGCCGCCGGTTCGCCCATTCACACCTGGAAGATGGACGACATCCACGGCGGCCAAGCCATCTGGATCGGCGCCTGCCAGATTCTCTCCGCCGTTTTCCCCGGCACCTCGCGCTCCATGTCCACCATCGCCGCCGGACAACTGATGGGAATGTCACGCCCCGCCGCGCTCGAGTTCTCCTTCTTCCTCTCCATCCCCACCATGACGGTGGCCACGCTGTACACCCTTCTAAAGTCGCTTACCGGCAAAGATGAAAACCCGATCGGCGTCCACGAAATCACCTCGCACCAATGGGTCATCCTCGCCATCGGCTTCGTCGTCTCCTTCATCGTCGCCTACGGAGCCGTCGCCTGGTTCATGGGTTATGTCCGCAAGCGTGGCTTCGCGCCCTTTGCCATGTATCGCATTGTGCTCGGAATTTTGGTGCTGGCCTGGGCTGCGGGATTCATCGGGCACTATTAAAATCTAGGCGAGAATTGATGGGTGAAGCGCGGTGATCCTACGGCTCCGGAAGAGCAGAACAGTGCCATAGCAAGTCCCGGCGGCCCGCGCGATCGCAGCCGTCGCCAGAAATATACCGGAATCTGCAGGGGATACGCCCCGTACCCAACTCGCCACCCCGCCCCCTTTCCCGCATTGTAGGAGCCGCCGCTTCTTGTCATAATTATTAGGCTCTGGCCTCGCATCGGCGCTGTAGGCAAGCTTTGCCCCGGCAACGCCGTCGCTGCCCCATGACATTTTTCTCCAATATTTTTGCGCCATCCAGGAACCGCCGGCTGAACGAACTCGTCGGACTCCTGTTGTGCGTGTCCGCACTCCTTCTTTTCCTTGCGCTGGCCTCCTATTCGCCGCTCGATCCTTCGCTGAACAGCGCCTCCATCCTCACCCGATCGCACGCCGCCCGCAACTGGATCGGCATCTTCGGAGCCTATCTTTCCGACCTCATCCTGCAATTCTGGGGAGTGGGATCGTTTCTGCTGCCCATCTTCATGGGCATGCTCGGCCTGCGCTGGTTCCGCTCGCGGCCCGTGCAATCTCCGGTCGCAAAGACCCTCGGAGCAATCTGGCTGCTCATGTTCGTGCCCGCTCTGCTCGCCATCCTGCCCGGGCACGTCCGCTGGATGGGCGCCATCCCCATCGAAGGCTTGGCCGGCCGCATCGTCGGCGACGTCTTAATCCGTTACCTCAACGTTGCCGGCGCATACATCGTCTGCACCACTGTTCTAGCCGTCGCGCTCTACCTCACCACCGCCTTCTCCTTCTCGGCGATTGAACTCTGGGCGCCCACCCGCTTCGCCTTCGTCCTGGCGCTCAGAGATCGTTTCCAGGACTGGCAGCACGAGCGCGAGCGCAAGCGTCAACAGAAAGAACTCGAAAAACGCCGCGCCGAAAAACCCACCGTCACCGCCCAACTCGTGCCCGCGCGTCCCACGCCGCCGCGCCCGGAATTTCCGCGCCAGGACGCCCCGCGCAATCCGCATGACAACGAAATCGCGCAGGAGATCCCCGGCGTGCAGTCCGCCGCTCTAGTCCCCCGCACCGGCATCGAACGCATGATGGCCGAGGAAGGCGCAGACAACTCCGCCCTCACCCCGCTGCCCCAGAATCCGCCCGCCGGAATCGCAGTCGAAGTCACCGGCCGAGCCGACGCTGAGCACCGCCCAAAAACGATCCTCCCCAAAATCGCGGGCAGTTACAAGCTCCCACCCTCGAGCCTGCTCCACCGCCCCGACGAGCAGCAATCCGTAGACGAAGAAGAGCTCAAAATCGTCGCCCAGGTTCTGACCGCGAAGTATGCGGAGTTCGAAGTCCACGGCCAAGTCACGCAGATCAACCCCGGCCCGGTCGTCACCACCTTCGAATTCAAGCCCGAAGCCGGCATCAAGTACAGCCGCATTGTCAGCCTCACCGACGATCTCTGCCTCGCCCTGCGCGCCGAAAGCATCCTGGTCGAGCGCATGCCCGGCAAAAGCACGGTAGGCATCCAGGTCCCGAACCGCGAGCGCGAAATCATCTGGCTGCGCGAGAACATAGAGTCGCAGGAATTCCTCGGCTCCAAATCCAAGCTCACCATCGGCATGGGCAAAGACATCAACGGACGCATAGCCGCCGCCGACTTAGCCGGCATGCCCCACCTGCTCATAGCCGGCTCCACCGGCACGGGCAAAAGCGTGGCCATCAACGCCATGATCATGTCGATTCTCTACAAATCGACTCCCGAAGAAGTGCGGCTAGTGTTAGTCGATCCCAAGCGCCTCGAGTTAGGCAATTACGAAGGCGTCCCGCACCTCTACACGCCCATCATCACCGAGCCCAAACTCGCCGCCAACGCATTGCGCAACGCCGTCCGCGAAATGGAGCGCCGCCTCAAACTGCTCGCCGCCCGAGGCGTCCGCAAGATCGACAGTTACAACCGCCTCTTCGACGACACGCCCAGCCTCTTCAGTGAGCAGTCCAACTCCAGTTCCAATTCCAACTCCAATTCCGACGACGGCCCCCTACCCTACATCGTAATCATCATCGACGAGTTAGCCGACCTGATGATGCTCGACGGCCACAACGTGGAAGAATCGATAACTCGACTAGCGCAGATGGCCCGAGCCGTAGGCATCCACTTAGTGCTAGCCACGCAGCGCCCGTCGGTCGATGTAATCACCGGACTAATCAAAGCCAACTTCCCCGCCCGAGTCTCGTTCCGCGTAGCGACCAAAGTAGACTCGCGCACCATTCTCGACGCCAACGGCGCCGAATCCCTCCTCGGACGCGGCGACATGCTCTACCTGCCTTCCGGCTCCGCGCGCGTCCACCGCCTCCACGCCCCCTACGTAACCGAAAAGGAAATCGCAGCCGTGGTGGAATTCTGGAAGGCCCAGGGCGTGGCGCAATACCAGGAGAAATTCCTGGAAGCCCCCAAAGAAGATCCCCAGTCGTCACCCGGCGCCAACGACGATTCCGGAGAAAATTCCGCCGGCGACAATGATAATGACAACGATCCTCTCTTCAACGATGCCGTGCGCTTAGTAGTCGAGTTCGGCAAAGCCTCCACCAGCCTCCTGCAGCGCCGCCTCCGCATAGGCTACGGCCGAGCCGCCCACCTGATCGACCTGATGGAGCGCGACGGAATAGTAGGAGCCGCCGACGGCCCCAAGCCAAGAGAAGTCCTAAAACGCCCCAACTGGATCTCGGAAACAGAAGAATCAATGCGCTAAGTAAGCGCGTGTGGTGACGGGGCTTTGCCCCGTCCCGGCCGAGCGAAAGCTCGGCACCCGCCCGTGGTCCCAGCAACCGTCTAAATTCCGTCAAGATAAACCGGACGCAAAATGCTCCTACAAAGGCGAGTGGCCGACGCCGTTGATCTCGCTCGCACAACCAGCGCCGGGGGTGCCCCATTCTTGCGCGTTCTTTGCGCAAGAGTGGGAGGCAGACCGATCGCACCATGGGCTTCGCCTTTCACGCCGCGCAAGCCCGAAATGAGCGCACCTAGGCCGCATTTAGAGTCGCTGTACCCAGATCGCGTAGGGACGGCCGCCCCCGGCCGTCCAAGCCGGGCGCAGCTCGGCCGTTACCGGTGGGCCCAGCAATCTTTGGATTCGCTCGTATATAAGAGATCCAACCTCCGGCCCCTAATTCGAGGTCAAGCGGAGTCCGAACGCTGGCGGCGGTTCGACAAGCCACTTCTCGAAAGCGAGAAGTGGCGCACCCGCCCAACTCTTACCTCGGTAACTTGTCTAACCCTCACGTCGCCAGCAAAATGGCCAGCTAGGGGTTAAAACCCAGTGAAAAGCGCTCTGTTTGTTCTCTTACTGTCTCCGCTGCTATTTGCCGCCAACCAACCGAAGTTCGGCTGGAAACCGGCTGGCTCCGAAACCTTTGCCCTCAATGCAACAGAAAACAAATCCTTTCCGATTCCTCAGCAAGGCAAGTGGCGTTTTCAGCTAAAGGCTGATACCGCCGTTTATGTCGGCATGGCATCCGCCGAGCAAAATCGAGCGCATTCGGTATCTCACACTTGTAGACTTCAGAGGATTTTCCTGCGTTAAGACAAGGATTTTGGCGGGCACCATTGATTGCGACTTACACCAGCCGAATGCTCGATTCGTGGTACGCGACGAACGAGGGCCGATTACGGGGGTGGAAGGCATGATAGGAAGCGTGAGACGGACAAGCGAGGCGGCTACAGACAGAGCAACCAAACCCAATACGATTACCGTCACGCTTTACAAATGGGAGTGCCTTGGAAACTGCAAATGAATTAGGAGGTTGGCGAGTGGCCCACCCGCCCCACCCGCCTGAATTTCTCAAACTCAATGTTTGTCCTCATATTTTCACTACACCATTTGGAGACCAGCATCTTCAGGAATCTCTGCACATGAGAGAGAACAGCTACGGCGTCCTCTGCGTTGTAGGAACGACGAGTATGCATGACATGATTCCTCCATGCCGGGTGCGCCACTTGTCGCGCTTTTCGAGCAGTGGCTTCCACCGCGGTTGCCACAACCTCGCCGCGCTAACACTGGCATTTTGGGCGAAAGCATGGAATGATAATGGCCGGGAGGCTGCCATGGCTGCACAAGATAAGATCGACTGGTCGGAATGCCCGTTAGTCGAAATCAAGCCGGGAGTGCACAGCGGCGCTTCCGTGCTTCGGGGCACACGGATGCCAGCCAACGCGATTGTCGATAACTTCGACTATGGCATGAGCGTCTCCGAAATCGCCGAACAGTTTGAATTGCCGCCCGATCGCGTCCAGGCGATTTTGGCGTACGCACAGAGCCACCGCGTTGCGCATCCTGTTTGACAAGAACGTTCCTGTCGGTGCGCGTCGCTTCGTGTCCGGCCATGAGTTGCGCACGTTCGTCGAAATGCGGTGGCATCCCCAGCTTGAAAACGGCGAACTTCTCAAGGCTGCTGAAGCGGCGGGATTTAACGTACTGGTTACGTCCGATCAAAACATCCGGCATCAGCAAAACCTAATGGGCCGGAGGCTCGCCTTGGTCGTGCTCGGTTCCAACATCTGGCCTATCGTGCGTGAGCACGGTGCGACGATCGCGGCCAAAGTCGATGCAGCGACACCGGGAAGCTATGACTTCATCGAAATGGCGCTGCCACCGAAGCCTCGAAAAAAAGACAGCTGAATAATACGTACTTCGGCCCTGGACGAACCAGGAAACAAACCGGGAACAGACGGTATGTTCCCCTATTGCCTCCTCAGATTCTCTAACCCAGACGGGCGTGAATGCCAAGCCCCTCTGCGGCTTTGCGGAGGCGCTTATCTCTGGTCCACAGAAGCGTGGACGGATTGATAAAGACTGAGGCTATCAGCTTGGCGTCGGTCAGACCGATGCCAAGTCCGTACAAACGACGAGCCTCAATCATTCGCCGCACTTCGCTCAGTTGCGCCACTTGCACCTGAGGTAAAAGGTCCAGCAGTGCAAGCGTCCTGCTGCGGTCCTCCAGAGATCCAAGCGCGAGTTCCGCAATGATGGCCGGATGGATCACAATCTGCCCTTCGTTCAGATGCTTCCGCAGTTCCTTGTTTCGGGAATGAAGGTTTCCCGAACGAAAGTGGTCGATCCAAATCGACGTATCCGCGAGAATCAATCCGACCCCGGCCTGCGGCGAGGAATATTCTTCACTTTCGGCATGGTGCCCTCCAGGGATGCTAATCGGCGGGCGCTCTCCCGCTCGATGAGAGCTTTGAGCGCCTCACGAATCAGCGCCGTTTTTTCCGCCACCCCGGTGAACTCCTGGGCGGTGCGTACAAGATCGTCATCCAGCGCAACCGTCGTCCTCATGGCACGGATTATAGCATCAAATGATGTCATTTGTCGTGGCGTAGGCCACATCGACGGGGAAGCATAAGAGGGATCTCTCGCTGAACCTCGACCGAATCAATCAGGGGATGCACCACTTCTCGCGCTTCGAGAAGTGGCTTCACCGACCCTCAACCGGGACGCCCGCCCACCAAAATAATGTGTTTTGTAATAATTACAGTGTAATAAGTACCCGCTTGTGTCTATTTAACCACACCCGACCCCCAGCATTATCAATGACTTGCAAACCCGCTCAGCGTAACAAATGGCCATCCAATTGCGTCATGTATGTATACACCTATACGTACATTATAACCTGCACAAGTGTTCCACGTGGAACATTGTACGTACAATTGAACGCGCCGAGCCGGAGGCGCGGGAACTTTTCCTCCCTGCCAACCCCTCCCCGTGGTAGATGTAAAAGCATGAAAATCCACACCGAGTACCTGACCCTGCACACCAAAACCAAGCGCGCCTACATCCACCTGACCCCGCAAGTCGAGAGCGCCCTGAAGAAGTCCGGAATCAAAGACGGCATGATCCTGGTCTCCGCCATGCACATCACCGCCGGGGTCTACGTCAACGACAACGAGAGCGGCCTCCTCAAAGACATCGACCAGTGGCTGGAAACGCTCGCCCCCTTCCGGCAGAACTACCAGCATCACCAGACTGGCGAAGACAACGGAGACGCGCACCTGAAATCGCTGATCATCCACCACGAAGTCATCGTCCCGGTCACCAACGGCAAGCTGGACTTCGGCCCCTGGCAGCAGATCTTCTACGCCGAATTCGACGGCCAGCGCGACAAACGAGTCNNCATGACCGAAGAACTCACCGAACTGCACGAGAACGCCGAACACGCCCGGGAGCATCCCGATCTCGCCCCCATCACGCTGACCATGGCGGTGCTGGCCGTACTGGTAGCAGCCGTGTCCCTGCTCGGCCATCGTACCCATACCGAAGAAATCATCTTGCAGAACAAGGTCACCGACCAGTGGGCCTACTACCAGGCCAAAAACATCCGCCTTCACACCGACGAGTTATTCGCCGATCTCGCCGGCGTGGTCACCTCCAAGGATGCTGCCGCCGCCGCCAAACTGGAGGGCAAAGTCCGCGCCGAAGCCGACCGCTACAAAGACGAGAAGAAAGAGCTCGAGGCCAAAGCCCGCGAATTCGAGCAGGAATTCGCCCTCACCCACCGCAAAGCCGACCGCTTCGATCTCGGCGAAGTCTTCCTGGAGATCGCCCTGGTGGTCACCTCGATCACCCTGCTCTCCGGCCGCCGAATATTCTGGTACTTCGGCCTGTTGATGGCGACCGCAGGAGTTCTCGTCGCCGCCTCGACTTGGATGGTGCGCTAGTGAAACTCTGATTAGAGTTGGTTTCCTAAATGCCTTAACCAATTAGCCTGTGATCGCCATCACAGCTGAAATGTTCGCAATCCATGACGGCCATTCGGCGGACGCGACTGCTCTCCGTCGGCGCCGCACGGCGCACCGTGATCCATATCACTTTTCCACAATCTAACTCACTGTAGGTACTGATTAGGCACTTCTAATGTGGTGGCCACATGTTCGGCCTCTCACGTGCAATGTCCCTAGAGCTCTCTGGCAACAACTCCACCGAAGAGAAGATCGGACCCAGCCATGCTGCAGAAGTGCGCCAACCCAACGTGCACGATTCCGTTCCGTTCCCTGCGCGAAGGCAAACTGTTCCTGGCGGAAACTTGTCCTACGGACCTCAACTCTGCGTTCAACGGCAACCGGCGGAAACTCCGCCGTCGTGAACATTTCTGGCTCTGCGACACCTGCTCCGCACACTTCACGCTCCGTTTCGACACCACGTTGGGGATGCTGACGGTCCCCCTCAGCGAGCGCATGGGTCCACGATTCCTCACCCGCGCAGCTGGCGACGCTTGCTGATTTTCAAAGGGACCCCGATGGATTACGCAATCACAAAACGCTCGTCTTGCTCCGTTTGCGGCATCGACACGTTTCGCCGCACCGGTTGGTTCCTGGTGGTCGAGAACCGCTGGCTCGACCGCCTGAAGATCCTCTCCTGGCATTCCTCGCTCGCCTCGCAGAAGGACATGAAGAGCGTCTGTTGCCGGCAGCATCTCAGAGCGCTCATCGCCCACTGGCTAACCCGGGCCAGCCTCCACCTGCCTCCAGCACACCACCCTCCGCTGCCCATTGGCAGCGACCCGACTCTGGCCGATTTCGATCTTGGCCCCCACGCGATCGGCCGCCTGGTCGGCGAATTGGCGGTTCATCGCGAGTCCTTTTCCCGCGTCTGGTCGGGTTCCGCCGCGGCCCTCGAATGCATCCTCGACGCTCTCATTACCATCGGAGACGAAAACAAAACCCATTCACTGGAGTTCCAACTCTGCGACCTTCCACAACAGTCCTCGCACGGACTTCCTCTCCAATAAGCGCTGGCAGAGTGTAGCTCTGCCAGCGCTCCTTCCACACTCTCCACTCTTTGGCAGCATCCGTTGAACTGCTGGCCCACACGTCATCGAAAGACTCTGACCCCTGCCTGACGGCCTGCGGTCTCAGCGTTTTGTGGCGCGCAGCTTCTCCCCAATGGGGCTCGCGGCGAACCGGAGCGCGTACAGAATCGCATCCTCCGCCGGATCCCTGTAATACGCCCGGCGGCGGCCCACCTCTCGGAAACAGTGCTTTTCGTACAGCCCGCGGGCGGGCAGATTCGATTCGCGGACTTCGAGCAGAATCGCCGACGCAGCCTCATTCTGCGCGCTCTGAATCAACTCGCGCATCAACTCATTGGCGATGCCGCGGCGCAGGAACTCGGCGGCCACCACCACGTTCTCGATCTCCCATTCGCCCGCGACAGCCCGCGCGCAAATAAATCCGCAGAGATTGCCCGCTTCCTCGGCCACCAGAACGACGCCGCCATCCACCAACCTGTTGTACTGCTCGGTGGTCCAGTGTGCTGCGCTGGACGCCGACTGCTCGATGGCGAGAATCATCGGGACGTCGTTCAACGCGGCGGATCGAATGTCCACGGGCATAGAGACTCACGGCGCCGGCTTCGAGAAAATCTCAGCGTCGGAATGGCGTATGTAGTTAGCTTCCAGTTCTTCGGGACGAACCGTCTGCCCCCGCTGGAGATGCTCCCAACCCAGCCGGACAATCGCCCCGCTGTTCGGATAGTCAATCAGTTCAACAATAATTCCGGTAGCGGTTCCCGCAGCTCGAACCGTCTCCGCCAACCCGGCATCGGGCGTGACGACCGCCTTCCCTCGAGCGTCGGCCAGAAACTCTTCCCTGCTCAGCAGGCGTTCACTGTACATGCGGCAGCGGCGCACCTGAGGCTCGAGTTCGTAGTCGCCGGCATACACGTCGCCCCGGCCCGCATCGAGCGCTGCGAGAACCCGGCCACGCGCTGCACTACTCCACGCAACCGCCTCCAGCAATGAGATTGCGGCGATTGGCTTCTGCAGCGCCTCGGCGAGGGCCTTAACGGCAGCCAAGCCCACCCGCAGCCCCGTAAACGACCCCGGACCGCTGGCGACCGCAAAGGCTCCCAGATCGGTCTTACTATATCCGTGTTTTTTCAGCAGCGCGGCAATCTGCGGTACCAGTTGCGCCGAAAACGCGCCGCCGGCGAGCGGCACAACTTCAAGCACACTGATTTCGCTATCGCTCTGACCCGGCGTCAGGCGAGCCAGCGCCAGACTGCCGTTCTTCCCGGAAGTGTCAACCGCGAGCAGAAGAATCATTTCTTCGTCGGCATAGGAATCCACTGTCGCGTTACTTCGATCCCCACTTGTTTTTCATGAATCTCGTGAATGTCAATGTAATACACAGCCGTTTGTGTTGAAACGGTCAGCCGTGTTCCAGACCGCACGCTTCTAAACTTCCGAGGTTGCTCCGCTCCAACGGTTATAGCTAGGTCAACGTCATCGACGCTTACGCTGTCAACGTGAATGAAGCAACTTCCGTCGTCCACCGTCAGAGAATTTCCCTCAGACACCCAAGTCCGCTGCAGAACAACTTTTGGACTTGTGTTTTTTTCTGAGGCGCTCGTGGGTGGAGTGTTCTTTTCCGCAAGTTCGCGCTCCAGATTATGGATTATCAGATCGCGGGGCGACACGAGTACCTGATATTCGACGCCCCACGTCGCTCCAGCCACAGCGCAGCAAAGTGCTAAAATCGAGGCAAACCAGTTGCGCCTAAATTGGTCAGCGATGCTCGTATCGTTTTCGCTTGCCCTCTTGCGGTCGAACGATTCAGACATCTTGCTCCCTCCCTTCCTTCAGCGCCCCTCCACCAATTCCAGCAACACGCCCGACGCGCTCTGAGGATGCACGAACACATACCGGTGCCCGCCCGCGCCCGTCTTGATCTCTTCCGATACCAGGCGCACGCCGTCGCTCTTCAATTTTGCAACCGCCGCCGCCAGGTCCGGAACGCGCATGCAAACATGATGCAGCCCCTCGCCGCGCTTGGCGATGAACTTGGCGATAGTCGAATCGTCCGAAGTCGCTTCCAGCAGCTCCAGTCGGCTCTCACCCACGGGCACCATGACCAGCCGAACCTTTTCCTGCTCGACGGTTTCTTCGGGAGAAACGCTCAGCCCAAGCTTCTCGTAAATGGACTTCGCCGCCGCCAGCGACTTTACTGCGATGCCAAGATGATCAATCTGGAACATTCTGCAGCTCCTCCCACACGTAAGACCAAGCAAGAATCGCGTAGGCCCGGACGCATTCGTCCGGGCAAGCGAGCACAGCTCGCCTATGTTGCGGAGTTGCGCTCCGCGGGGCGGACGAATGCGTCCGCCCCTACGTGTTTCTCAATGCCCCGACAATCTCCTCCACCAGCGAATACGGGTCGCGCTTGTGCTCGGCGATTTCCGCCGCATAACGCTCGAGGCTGCCTCCATCCATCTGCGCGCGCGCTTTTTCCAGCATGGCATCGCGCAGCATCTCGACCAAGCGCTCCTGCCAGTTCTCGACATTCTTCTTTAAGACCAGGTTCTCTTTCTTCAGGTACGCCTCGTAACCTGCGATCACTTCCGCCAACTCTTGGGTTCCCACGCCCTCGCTGGCGACGGTCTTCACGATCGGCGGCGTCCAGCGGTCGTGGCGCGTGGAAAGGGACTGCATGGCGCGAATCTCGCGCTCCACCCGCTCAGCTCCCTCGCGGTCGCTTTTATTGATGACGAAGATGTCGGCGATTTCCATGATCCCGGCCTTGATCGTCTGCACATCGTCGCCCATGCCGGGCACAAGAATCACAATGGTGACATCCGCCAGCCGCACAATATCGACTTCGTCCTGCCCGACGCCAACCGTTTCGATCATGACCAGGTCGCGGCCCGAAGCGTCGAGCACAGTGGCGGCATCGGCCGTGGCGCGCGCCAGCCCTCCGAGCGATCCGCGCGTGGCCATGCTGCGGATGAAAATNNTCGCTATAGTGATCCTGCATGCGTATGCGGTCGCCCAAAATCGCTCCGCCCGTGTAAGGGCTGGTCGGATCGACGGCGATAATGCCAACGGTTTGATTTTCTTTGCGATAGTGCTTAGCGAGCCGATCGACCAGCGTGCTCTTGCCCGATCCGGGGGCGCCGGTCAGGCCGATGACGCGCGCCTTGCCCGTATGCGGAAACAGAGCCTTGAGCAGATCGGACCAACCCGCAGCGCGGTTCTCGACCGTGGAGATGGCGCGCGCCAGAGCGCGGGGATCGCCGGAGCGGAGATGGTCGACAACAGTTGCACTCGTAGGAGTCAAGCAGAATAGTGTAACAACCCGCGCGAATCCGCGTTGATCCAATCTCAACGCCCGACCATAGTCGGGTGCTTTGGCTGGTAAAGCCTGATCTTCCCGCCTCCGGGGAGAAGGATCGTGGTCAGACTGCCCCAGCGCACCTCTTTCACCGCGCTACACTTCAC
>PLHP01000077.1:33976-39099 GCA_003138955.1 Acidobacteriaceae bacterium
TTTCGCACGTCCCTTCGTGAACCGTGTACTCCCCACTCATCTGGCCCAGCTTTTGATTCCGTAGAACGTTAAGGTGCATTCGCCAGGGCGCGGGGCCAGTAACAGCTCAACTGGGCGACACTACCGTTGGGTTATGATTTCAACTCGTGTTCGGAGGCTAGTTGAAAGCGATCCTGGTTGTCTTACTTCTTTTTCTAACTTACGGTTTGTCGAACGCAGGTGAAGCGGATGCGCAGGAAACTCCCTGCCCGCAAGTTGCACAATCCCAGGCAGGACAATCCCAGGCGGGGCAATCGACCCAGTCACCAAACGCCGCCGGTGCGAATTGCGACAACGGAAAAATTCCAGCCCGGAAAGAAACTGTCGCCGTCACCGGAACGTTTATACCCGCGCCGGTCGAGAACATCGACCGATCTATTACAGTGATCGACACGCGCGAGCAGCCGTTGCTCTACACGCACTGGGTCGATTACCTGCAACTGGATCCCTCGATCGACTTGCAGGAGCGCGCCCCGAATGGGGTACAAGCCGACCTTACCATTCGCGGTTCCACCTTTGAGCAAACGCTGGTCCTGTTGAATGGTTTACGCATGGATGACGTCCAGACCAGTCACCATGATCTCGACCTGCCCTTGCCCACCGGCGCGATCGCGCGAATAGAAGTTCTGCCCGGAGCTGGTTCCATGCTCTATGGATCGGATGCCATGGCTGGAACCGTCAATTTCATCACCGGGCCGCCGCAGTACTCGGAAGCCCAGACGGGCGCTGCGATTGGCAATTTCGGAACCAACCAGGAAACTTTCTCGGCCGGCTTTGTGGCCAGCCGGCTGGACGAAGAACTGGATGTGGCGCGGGATTTTTCCACGGGCTTCATGCCGGACCGCGATTATCGTAGTCTGACAATTTTCTCGAACACCGGAGCGCGAACCGCCCTGGGCCGCAGCCTGATCATGCTGGGACTGGGCGACAAGCCTTTTGGCGCAAACGATTTCTATGGCGACTATCCTGAATGGGAGAGGACGAAGTCATGGTTCGCCGGGTTGAAGCAGGATCTGGGCAAGAAGACGGAGTTCGACTTCGGCTACCGCCGCCATACGGACGAGTTCATCCTTGTGCGAGACGATCCTTCCGTCTATGAGAACAACCACATCGATCAAAGTTTGCAAGGAGCGGTTCGCCGCACGGAGAAGTTGGGACAGAACACAAGCTTGTTCTACGGCGGCGAGGGATTTTACGAATCGATCCACAGCAACAACCTGGGCGACCACAGGCGCACCCAGACCGCCGGATATATAGATTACGATGTCAGGGCGCTGCGCCGCTTCTCGTTTTCGGTGGGTGCGCGGGAAGAGGTCTTCGATACCAACGGATCGAAATTCAGTCCGTATCTCACCGGTGGGGTCTGGCTGAAGCCGGGTTGGAAGTTGAAGGCGAGCGCCAGCCGCGCCTTCCGGCTGCCCAGCTACACCGACCTCTATTATTCCGATCCCGTCAATAAGAGCAACCCGAACCTGCTCCCGGAAACATCCTGGGGCTACGAGGGCGGCCTGCTGTGGGACCAGGGAGGGCGCTATAAGGCGGAGGTCACAGTCTTCGAGCGGCGCGATACGAACGACATCGACTGGGTTGCGCTTAAGTCAAGTCCGGTTTCGGAGAACAATCCCTACCAAGTGGAAAACATCGCGAGCCTGAACTTCACTGGAGCGGAAGCGTCGTTCGGAGTGCGGCTGCACGACCAGCGCATCGAATTGGCCTACACCCGCGTGTACAGTGCGCAGGGGCCGCTCCCGGGTTTTGTATCGGAATACGCTTTCCAATATCCGTCGCACGACGCGGTGGTGAGCTGGCAAGGAATGTTGCCGGGGAAAGTCGTTGCCCGCAGCCGGATCGGCGTGGTGCAGCGCTATGCGACCGGTCCTTACGCGCTGTGGGATGCAAGCGTCGGGCGAGAGTTCAAAATGATGGACGCGCACCTGGCATTCTCAAATCTGACAAACACGGGATACCAGGAGATTCCCGGCGTGGCCATGCCGGGGCGGAGCGTGATTTTTGGCATGGATGTGTTCGTGCGGGGGAAGAAGCGCTGACCCCGGGGCAGTCGAGTTCTAGTCTTTCAGCAACTGCCGCGCGATCACCAGGCGCTGGATTTCGCTTGTCCCTTCGCCAATGGTGCACAGCTTCACGTCGCGATAAAACTTCTCCGCCGGATAGTCTTTGATGAACCCATAGCCGCCGTGGATCTGCACCCCTTCATTCGCGCACCTGACGGCTACTTCACTCGCATAAAGCTTGGCCATTGACGATTCGAGCGTGGTCTTCATCCCGGCATCTTTCATGGCGGCGGCGCGCAAGGTCAGAAGCTTTGCCGCCTCGATTTCCGTCGCCATGTCGGCCAGCTTCCACTGGATCGCCTGAAATTCCGAGATCGCTTTGCCAAACTGCTGGCGCTCTTTCGAGTACTTCAGCGCCGCCCCGTATGCGCCCTCGGCCATGCCGAGCGAAAGCGCGGCGATCGAGATGCGGCCGCCGTCAAGAACACGCATGGCGTCTCTAAATCCGTTCCCTTCCCCACCCAGCAGGTTTTCCGCCGGCACAAAGCAGTCTTCGAAAATAAGCTCCGCCGTATCGCTGGCGCGCAGGCCGAGCTTGTTTTCTTTTTTCCCGGCGCGGAATCCCTTGGTGCCTTTCTCGACAATGAACGCCGAAAGCCCGTGCGTGTGCGCCGCGCGATCGGTTACCGCCAGCACGACGACCACGTCGGCATAGTGGCCGTTGGTGATGAAAGTCTTGGTGCCGTTGAGCACCCATCCGCCCTTCACGCGCGCCGCCGCCATGCGGGCGCTGCCCGCGTCCGACCCTGCCGAGGGTTCGGTCAGCCCCCATGCTCCGATGTACTCGCCGGTGGCTAGCTTCGGGACATACTTCTTTTTCTGCGCCTCGTTTCCCGCCACATAAATGTGGTTCGAACAAAGGGATGTATGCGCCGCTACAATGATCCCCACCGAACCGTCCACGCGCGCGAGTTCTTCGATGGCCGTGACGTACTCCACATATCCCATACCCGCGCCGCCGTATTCGGGTGGAAAGATCGTGCCCATCAGGCCGAGCTTTCCTAGTTCCTTGATCGTCGCCAGCGGGAATTCGCAGGCTTCATCCCACTTCATGACGTTCGGTGCAATCTCCCGTTCCGCAAACTCGCGCACGCTCTTTTTAAGGTGCAGTTGCTCTTCGTTCAACTGGAAGTCCAAAGATCCTCCATCTCCAACAGGGCTAGCTTTTACAGATTGTCATCCCGAGCACCGGGGCCCCCAGCCAGCCGCTCTTGCTTGCTGGGGTGGGGAGCGAGGGGATCTACAGTTCGGTCTGACTTGAGGCTGGATGCCGCGCGCGGGGATTGCGCAAAAATCGGCGCCCAACTTTTCATTTAAGCACGACCGGCAGTAATCACGAAATTCTCATACCGACCGGTTGGCTTGGGGGCGAAGACCGAATCACGGTCGCACGTTCAACTGGAACAGCTTGGAGCGTATCGCATTGCGCGCAGGCCACAAAAAAGCCGGAGCCCGAAGGCCCCGGCTGTCCAGTTGGTTGTGTGCCCGGATAAAAGCCAAAAAATTGAGCGTCTGCACAGGCGAAACAAAAGCCGCGCACGTTGCGTCTCGTCAGCAGCTAGCAGCTAGCAGCCAGCAGCTAGTGGCTAGTAGCCAGTGGCTGGTTACGCGCTCCGTCGCACCCGCACCGTCAAGTCCCGCACCTGCGCCAGAATGCTCGACATCTGCATTCCGTTCAGCTGCGACAGATACGGCATTACTTCGGCCACGAACTGATCTTCCATCAACTCGCGCACTTCCTCCTGCCGGTTCCGTTCTCCACCGGAGAGCAAATCCGGCACACTGACCTCGAGCGCTCTCGCCAGCCGCTCCAGTGAAGACAGCGTCGGCGTCGCCTTCTCGTTTTCGATTTTCGACACGTAAGTCCGCGGCACCGACATGCGCAGCGCCAGTTGCCGCTGGCTCAAACCGCTGCGCAGTCGCAGCGATCGAATCGAGTACGCCAGCTTCAGATGCCCGCGTCCGTTAGAATCGACGTTCACCGGCAACACTTCTGGCGCCGCCGTCATAGCGGCGATCTCCGCCTCGTCCTCATCCAATGACAGATGACAACGGCGGCAGAGGCTATTTGATGTGCGGAATTGCACCAAAAGACAATGATCGCATCGTACAACTTCCCGTGAGTCCACGGGGGTAAGTGTGGTAGCCATTCAGGTTTTGCGAGTGCCAGAGCGGGGGGCTACTCTCAAAGCCAACTAGAGCGTAATCTGCTGGATTGGGCCTGTGGAAGTCAAGACAAAAGTGCGAGAAGCAAATATATTTATGGAAACAAACCATGGCTAAGCGGCGGAAATCGCCAGGAAACGGGGAAAAAGCATGAATCAACGCGATACCGCATGGTGTTTACTAACTGAGTTCACTTCATCGGAAAGTCTTCGAAAACATGCCCTCGCAGTTGAGGCCTGCATGCGCGCCTACGCCCGCAAAGCCGGAGCCGGCGAAGAATTGTGGGGCCTGGTCGGCCTTCTCCATGACTTCGACTACGAGAAATATCCGACCGCCGACGACCACCCCTACAAAGGCTCGGAGATTCTGAAGGAACGCGGCTATTCAGAAGAAGTGCGCCGCGCCATCATGTCGCACGCTCAGTACAGCGGCGTGGCGCGCCTCTCGCCGATGGAAAAGACCCTCTTCGCCTGCGATGAACTCGCCGGCTTCATCACTGCCTGCGCTCTCGTCAAGCCGGGAAAATCGCTCGCCGAAGTCGAAGCCAAGTGCGTGCGCAAGAAAATGAAGGACAAAGCCTTCGCCCGCAGCGTCCACCGCGAAGACATCATCGAAGGCGCGGCCGACCTCAGCGTGGATCTCGAAGCGCACATCGCTTTCTGCATCGAAGCCATGAAAGCGATTGCCCGCGAACTGGGGTTGGATGGGTCGGCAGCCAAGCCGCCTAGGCAAGACCTTTGTCGGATGAGAGAACCTCCTTTATCGCACCACCTCGGCCACTTTTCCGCTGGCGATCAACTCCGCGATGCGCGCGAAATCCTGGTACATCACGCGGTCCCTGTCCAT
>PLHP01000122.1 GCA_003138955.1 Acidobacteriaceae bacterium
CTGCCGCCGATAATGCCAATCTCTGCCTGCTTCAAATGCGCTCCTGATTGGGCTGGATTTGCTTTTCAGTTTGGTTGGGCACGTCCCTCAGGGCCGCATTTTTCCAGCCCTGAACGGCACGGCTGAAGCCGGAACTGGAAACAAGCCTCCCGACCCGGCTCAGTCGTCCCTCCGGGACTTACATCTGTTGCCGTTTCCCGGCCCGGCGCTGAAGCGCCGGGCTATTTTCGGTCGTCCCTCCGGGACTTAGCTCATTCTTCTCACTTTTCCCAGCGCTGAAGCGCTGGGCTAAGTTAGCTCGCCCCTCCGGGGCTGGATGCTTCGTTCCACCGGGTTGGAGCGCTTTCTTCGGCGCGCCCTCAGCAGCGTGTGGTGAAACTCTGGCGCCAAGAACCAGCGCCTAAAGGCGCATTCATAACATGGCACTTGCGGCACGCCTGAAGGCGTGCCCTGATACGAATCAAGACTTTTACCACGGCCTGCTGAGACCTTAGACTCGCACCACGGTTCACGTACTCATGAGGGTAAACACCGATGTACCAATAACTTCGGGTGCAAGTTGAGGCGATGTTATAATCCGATTTTCCGAGTACTTTTTGCTGGGTGACAGCGCCGGGATGCCCGGGTCGCTTAGCTTTTCGGGCACTCGGATGCGGCATAGCCCGGGTGAGCGATGGCTAGTGCGCTCGCGGGCCAGAGAAAATTTTGTGAGGACTGCTTGATGAGACGTCTGATCCTTTCGGCTCTTTTTGTTCTGCTGCTGCTCTGTTTGAGGCCTCCCGTTTTTGCCCGGGGTGATTCTGCCAAAGCGCTCTACGGGAAGGGCACCGACGCCGAGGCGCGGCAGAACTACGAACTGGCCTTCGACTATTTCAAGCAGGCCTATAACCTGAAACCGAAAGACCTGAGGTATCGCACGGCCTACGAGCGGACCCGCTTCCTGGCGGCTTCGTCGCACGTGCATCGCGGGCAGGTTTTGCGCGACGCCGGCAAGCTCGACGAGGCGCTGGTCGAATTCCAGAAGGGGCTGGAGATCGATCCTTCTTCGTTCATCGCGCAGCAGGAAGTGAAGCGCACGCAGCAGATGATCCGGGAGGTCCAGAACCCGCAACCGCAGGCGGTGTCGCCGGGTACGAGCGCGTTGCGCAAACGGCTGGAAGCGGCGCTGGGCCCGGTGGAACTGGCCCCGATCTCGAACCTGCCCATCACGCTCAAGGTGACGGAGAAATCCAACGTGATCTACGAGACGGTGGGCAAGCTGGCCGGGATCAACGTGCTTTTCGACCCCGATTACACGCCGCGCCAGGTGCACGTGGAACTGAACAACGTGACGCTCGAAGAGGCCCTGGAGATCATTTCGTTCGAGACCAAAACCTTTTGGCGTCCGGTGACGTCGAACACGATTTTTGTTGCGCAAGACAATCCCGCAAAGCGGAAAGAGCTGGAACAAAACGTCATCAAGACTTTTTATCTTTCCAATCTTTCTCAGCCTACCGAATTGCAGGATGTCGTGAACGCCATGCGCACCATTCTCGAAGTCAGCCGCATTCAGCAATTGCCCTCGCAGGGGGCGATTGTGGTGCGGGGCACGCCGGACCAGGTGGCGCTGGCTCAGAAACTGGTGGACGATCTCGACAAGGCGAAGCCGGAAGTGCTGATCGAAGTGTCGGTCATGCAGGTTAGCCGCGACAAGGCGCACACGCTTGGCATCAACCCTCCCACCAGCGTCTCGGTTGCACTGCAGCCCAATGTCAGCACCGTTACTCCGACCACCACTCCCGGCACCACGACCACAGGTACTACCGCATCATCGGGCGGCCTCAGCCTGAATACCCTGGCTTACCTGAATGCCACCGACTTCCAGGTGACGATTCCGCAGGCTACGGCGACGGCATTGATGACCGACTCCGATACCAAGGTCATCCAGAGTCCGCAGATCCGGGCTTTGGACGGGCAGAAGGCTACCTTGAAGATCGGCGACCGCGTGCCGGTGGCGACGGGATCGTTCCAGCCGGGAATTGGCGGAGTCGGTATCAACCCGCTGGTCAACACGCAATTTCAATACCTCGACGTGGGGGTGAACATCGACATCACGCCGCGGGTTCATGCGGGACGGGAAGTTTCGCTGAAGATGACGATGGATGTCTCGGACGTGGACTCCTACGTGAGCATTGGCGGCATCAGCCAACCGGTGATCGGGCAGCGGAAAATCGAGAACGAAATCCGCCTGAAAGATGGCGAAGTCAGCCTGCTGGGCGGCATGATGGAGGACTCGAAAACAAAGTCTCTGACCGGGATCCCGGGTCTGGCTTCGCTCCCGATCCTGAAATATTTCTTTTCGCAGGATACCTCGGACCACTCTTCCAACGAAATCGTGTTCGTGCTGATTCCGCACATCATCCGCGGGCTTGACACTTCGCATGGCGGCGCCGATATGCTCGACGTGGGCACAGCCAATGCGCTGTCGCTGCGACGGACCAGTACCAGGACGGCGCCGCCGGCGAGTACGGGTGCGCCGGTTTCGTCCCCAGGGACCCAGGCCGCGCCGCCTGCGGCAACTCCCCAGGGGCAAGCACAGCCTGCGCAGAATCAGATTCCGCCAACTCAAGCTGGCGCCGGCACAGGAACGTTCCTGTTTGATCCACCCATACTGAACCAAGCCAAGGGCTCGACCTTCACGGTGAACGTCATGCTTTCCGGCGGGCAGAACGTGTACTCCGTGCCGGTGCAACTCAGCTACGATCCGAATCTGGTGCAAGTGATCAACGTATCGAACGGCGGATTCCTGTCGCAGGACGGGCAAGCGGTGGCGTTAGTGCATCGCGACGATCCAGTGACCGGCACGCTGCAAGTCACAGCCACGCGGCCTCCGGGCGCCGGGGGCGTCTCGGGACAGGGTGCGGTGCTGACGCTGACATTCATGGCCAAGGGGGCGGGCCAGTCGGCGCTGACCATCACGCGGGGCGGAGCACGGGACCCGGCGATGCAGCCGATTGGGGTGAGCGGAGCGCAGGCGGCCATTACCATTCAATAAGAAGTTCTCAGTTCCCGGTTCTCAGTTCTCAGTGGAGAACCGGGTTTGGTTTTTGACTGAGAACTGGGAACTGAGAACCGAGAAGTGCTTTATGCGCCAACAACACGGGTTTACCCTGATCGAGTTGATCGTTGCGACCGCCATCCTGGTCATCCTGGTGGGGATGGCGTTTCCGGTGTACAGAAACAGCATTGTTCGGCAGCGCGAGCACGAGTTGCGGGAGGACCTGTGGACGATCCGCGACGCGATCGATCGCTACAAAGACGCCGCCGATCGGGGCGCCTTCCAGACCAAGGTAGACAGCCAAAACTATCCTCCGGATCTCGAGACGTTGGTCAAAGGCGTGGATGTTGCCGGCAAGAAACTGAAATTTATCCGCCGGATTCCGGTGGATCCCATCACCAAACAGGAATGGGGAATGCGCTCCATGCAGGATGATAAAGATTCTGATTCCTGGGGCGGGCAGAACGTTTTCGATGTTTACTGCAAGAGCGACCAAGTCGCTTTGGACGGCACGAAGTATAAGGATTGGTAGATGAAGTTCAGGTCCCGGCGCAGTCCCAAATTTCGCGATCGCGGTTTCACGCTGATTGAGATGGTGATAGTGATCAGCCTGGTCTTGATCCTGCTGGCGATCGCGTTGCCGAGGTACGACCAGACCATCACTCGCGCCCGGGAAGCCAAACTTCATGAGAACCTGTCGACGCTGAATAAAGCCATCGAGGAGTATTCGCTCGACAAGAAGAAAGCGCCGCAGTCGCTGGACGAACTGGTGCCCGGATACGTCAAGTTCATCCCGGAGGACATCACCGGCGGCAATACCTGGCAGACGGAGCCGGAAGACTCGCAAGATGCGTGGGATCCGAACCAGCCCGGCATCGGGAGCGTGCACAGCGGTTCCGATGAGATCTCGACTCGCGGCGATGCCTATTCGAGTTGGAAGCAATAGGTCCGGAGATGAACGGTAGGGCGACAGGACGGAACCGCGGATTCACGCTGATCGAGATGATGGTGGTGATCAGCATCATTCTGATCCTGTTAGGAGCAGCTCTGCCTATCTACAGCCACAGCATCACGCGGGCGCGGGAGGAAAATCTTCGCCAAAACCTGGAAACGCTGAATAAGGTGATCTACCAGTACACACAGGACAAGAAAAAAGCGCCGCAGTCGCTGGAAGAACTGAAGGCGGCGAAGTACCTCGACATAATTCCGGAAGACATCACGGGCAAAAACGATACCTGGCAGACGGAGCCGGCAGACGCGATCTTGTCGCTGGAACAAACTGACACGGATGGCATCATCGGCGTCCACAGCGGTTCCGACAAGGTTGGCAGCGACGGCATCGCGTACTCGAAGTGGTAGAGCAGCTCTCAGCTCTCAGGAAAATCTCAGGGCAGGTCTCAGGTGGCAGCTGTCGGGCCGCAAGAAGATCTTTTCAGCTTGAGTCACCAGTTGTGTTGGGAGCATCTCCCGAGCTATTGACCGCCGATTAGTGCGAGGTCAGCCTTTTCATCATCACATGGAGTTCGTGGGTTCGCTCGGCCTTCCTCGCTGGCTGGCGTATTTTTCCACGGGGACGGAATTCTTCGGCGGCATCGCCATCGTGCTGGGATTGTTTACGCGCTTCTTCTCGCTCGCCTTCGCGATCGAGATGGGCGTGGCCATTTGGAAGGTGCATTTTAAGAACGGACTGACGGGCAATTGCGGGTTTGAATTTCCGCTGGCGCTGGCTGCGATCGCGTTTGCGCTACTTTGTTTTGACGGCGGGCCGTGGGCAGCGACGTTTGGCGGGAGGGCAGGCGGTGCGCGGAAAACGAAAAGTGGCTAAGAGGGCTGATGCGCGGAGACGGGGCAAGCCCCGTCTCTACACAAGAGCCAAGCGCGAGAGCTAAGAGCCAGCAGCTAAGAGCCTGATCTAAAATTCCGCCAGCTCTTTCATCGCCCGGAACAGGTCGGCGGCCTGGGGCAAGATGGCATTCTCCAGAATCGGTTGATAAGCGACGAACGTATCGGTCGCCGCGACTCGCTTTACCGGGGCATCGAGATCATGGAAGAGTTGGTCGGCAATGCGGGCGGCGATTTCGGCGCCGTATCCCCAGCTCAGCGAGTCTTCGTAGGCGATTAGCGCGCGGTTGGTTTTCTTCACCGAGGCGGCAATCGCATCCCAGTCAAACGGATTCAACGAGCGCAGGTCGATCAACTCGACACTGACCTGGTGTTCGCGCTCCAGTTTTTGCGCGGCCTGCAGCGCGCGCGGGACCACTGCTCCGTAGGTGATGACGGTGAGGTCGGTTCCGGGCTGCACGATCTTCGCTTTTCCGAACGGGACCATGTAGTCGGGGCCGGGATAGGGCGCGCGTCCGTAGGTTTCGCGGTAGAGGCGCTTGTGTTCGAGGAACAAGACCGGGTCGTCGCAGCGGATGGCGGTGCGCAGCAGGCCCGCGGCATCGAGTGCGTTCGAAGGGAAGACGACGCGCAATCCGGGGGTATGGGTGAAGATGCTCTCGCCGCACTGCGAGTGATAAATCGCGCCGCCCGTCAGATATCCGCCAATCGCAACCCGGACGACCACCGGCGCCGAGAAGGCGTTGTTCGAACGCCAGCGGACGAGGGGGAGTTCGTCGCGCAACTGCATCATCGCCGGCCAGATGTAATCGAAGAACTGAATNNTTCGGCCAGCGGAGAATTGAAAACGCGGTCGGAGCCGAACTGGAGTTGCAGGCCAGAGGTTAGTTTGAAGACTCCGCCCTTGCCTTTGATTAGCTTCTGCTTGAGATACTCTTCGCGGCTGGCGTCGGCGACATCCTCTCCGAATATGACGACGCGCTCATCGCGCCTCATCTCGTCGCGCAGGGTGGCGTTGATGAGGTCCGCCATGGTTTTATTTGGCGACGTCTTGTTTGGCGAGTCGGCGCCGCGCTTGCCATCGGCCGCCGTCTCGGAGGCGGCAGGTGCAGGCTGAGTTTCAAACGCCTCCGAAGTGGGATCGAGATCGGGCGAGTACACGAAGTTGTAGATCGTTTCCGGCTGCGGTACCGCGGCTTCGAGGGCGCGGTCGGTATCGGCCTGCATCTGCTCATCGATTTCCTTCTCGATTTTGTTGATCCCTTTTTCGTCGAGAATTCCCTCCCGCAGCAGGAACAACTGCAACCGGTGGACCGGGTCGCGCGCGGCATCGGCCTGGCGCTCGGCGTCGGGGCGGTAAAGGCGCTCGTCGTCGGAGAGCGAGTGGGAATAAGGACGGATGACATGGGCATGGACAAACGCGGGCCCATGGCCGGCGCGGCAATGATCGGCCGCACGCCTGAAGGCCGCATAGGCGACGACCGGGTCGGTCCCGTCAATCTCTTCGAAATGGAAGTTGGGGAAACCGGAGACCAGGCGCGAAATATTGCCGCCCGAGGTCTGCACTTCGACGGGTACGGAAATGGCGTATTGGTTGTCTTCCACGCAGAAAATTACCGGCAGACGCCGGTTGGAGGCCGTGTTCAGCGCCTCCCAGAATTCCCCTCCGCTGGTGGTGCCGTCGCCGAGCGAGACGTAGGTGATTTCGTCGCCCTGAAACTGGACGTCCTTGAACTGGCGGTAATCGCCTTCGGCCTTGCGGGCGGCATTGGGGTGCTGGGCGAAGTAGCGTCCGGCTTCGGCGCAGCCGACGGCTTGCAGAATCTGGGTGCCGGTGGCGGACGATTGCGTGACCACGTTGAGCCGCGTGTAGGCCCAGTGCGAAGGCATCTGGCGGCCGCCGGAACAGGGGTCGTCGGCCGCGCCCACGGCGCCGAGCAGCATTTCGTACGGAGTTGCGCCCAGGGCGAGACAGAGCGCGCGGTCGCGGTAGTAGGGATAGAACCAGTCGTAGCCGGGCTTCAACACGAAGGCGGCAGCGACGCCCACGGCTTCGTGGCCCGCGCCCGAGATCTGGAAGAAGACCTTCTGCTGGCGCTTGAGCAGGATCTCGCGGTCGTCCACGCGCCGCGAGGTGAACATGATGCGATAAGCATCAATCAGTTGCTGACTCGTCAGGCCCTGATAGGTCTTGGCCGTTTTCGCGATGTCGCTTTCGTTCAGCTTGGGATCGACTTTAGTCGTGGCCATCGTGTGCCGCTCACCCCACTGAGTTCCAGCCCCGCATTATTGTAAATCAGCTCTCAGCTCTCAGTCCTCAGCAGAACCTCCTCATCTTGAGTCCCTGGGCTTTTCGCGAGCATCCGAGACGCTATTGACTGTCCCTTCGTAGGAAGCCCAGCCTCTGAGAGCTGAGAGCTGAGAGCTGAGAGCTGAGAGCTGAGAGAGAGCTGAGAGCTGAAACCTGCGTTATCCTGAACTCTCATGATTCGCTTCCTCCGCCCGTTCGATCCGCGCCGCCTTCGCTTGCTGGTGTTTGACCTCGATGGCACCCTGATTGACTCGCGGCTGGATTTGATTCACTCCGTGAATGCAATGTTGCGTCATATCGAACGTCCCGAACTGGACGGCGACGTCATTGCCAGCTATGTGGGAGATGGCGCTCCGGCGCTGGTGCGCCGCGCGCTCGGCGACACCGGCGACGAGGTATTACTCCGAAAGGCTATGGAGTATTTTCTCGGCTACTACCGCCAGCACAAACTCGACCACACCACGGTTTATGAGGGGATTCCGGAAGTGCTGGCGCGCCTGGCGAATTCTTCGAATGGCGTGGAGTCGAATGCAGTGCCGCCAGATGCAGTGCAGCCAAACGCAGTGCCGCCAGATGGAGTGCAGCGGCAGATGGCGGTGCTCTCGAACAAGCCGGTCNNGTATACGGCGGCAACAGCTTTACGACCAAGAAGCCCGATCCGCTGGGGGTGCGGACCATCATGCAGGAAACTGGCGTGGCGGCGGACGAGGCGCTGATCATTGGCGACTCGGCGGTTGACGTGTTGACGGGCCGCAACGCCGGCTTGTGGACTTGCGGCGTGACGTATGGGTTCGCTCCGCATTCGCTGGAGGAGGCGCCTCCGGATGTGCTGGTTGAAAGTCCTCGCGAGTTGGGGAAGTTGTTGGGGTAGGAGCAGACGTGAGGCTATTGATCCCAGCGCTTGACACCGGGTTACTTGGCTCATACCCTGAAAAGCGATGGAAGTGCACTTAACTCCCGATCAGGAAGCTTTTATCCGCCGCGCCATTGAGGCTGGCCGATTTGGCCGTGCCGAAGATGCGGTGGAGGAAGCGTTGTCGCTTTGGGAAGAACGTGAGCGCAAGCGGGCGGAATTCCTCGCAACGCTCGATGATGCGAAAGCCTCCATTGCCCGCGGCGAGGGACACGTCGTCACGCAGCAGTCGATGCGCGACCTTGCTGCGGAAGTGAAACAGCGCGGTCGAGCTCGCCTGGCCGCCAATCCATCAACACCACCCTGATGGCGCACCGCTTAGCGCCGCAAGCCGCAGCCGACCTCAATGATATCTGGTACTACGTCGCCATCGAGAGCGGAAGCGTCGAGACCGCCGACCGGTTCGTTGATTCCATCACGGAGCGGTTTTTGCTGCTGGCCGGCTATCCATACCTGGGACGTCCTCGCGACGACGATCTTGGCATTGGCCTGCGTAGTTTTCCTGTCGGTGAGCATCTCATCGTCTACCTTGTGGAGGATAAGGATTTGTTCATTCTTCGTGTGGTGCATGGCCGCCGGGATATGGACGAGCTGTTGGGGTAGCGGGGCTGGACTGGCGCGGATAGGTGGTGAAATCGCCCGATTGCATCAACAATCCAATCTCTTCTGTGCATAAGTCGACAGGGGCTGCTTGACAGTTGGTCCATATTTCTGCAAATATCGAAGTATGAAGGCAGGCCAATCCAGGAAGTCCGCCGAGCAGGTGGTCAACTACGCCGACATGTTCTCCGCCATGGGAACAGAGCCGCGGCTACGGATCATGCAGTTGTTGCTGTCGGCGCACCCTGAAGGTCTCGTAGTCGGTGAGATTCAGGAAGAGCTGGATATTCCAAATTCCACCCTGTCGCATCATCTCGACAAGCTCAAAGCGGAAGACCTCGTCCACGTTCAAAGAGAAAGTACCTTTCTCCGCTACACCGCAAACACTGACGCGCTTCAGGAACTGCTTCAGTTTCTATATGCCGAATGCTGCACTCGCAACCAAGCTGTGAAACCCGAAGAGATCGTTCAAATCTGTCGGTAGAAGGAATCGCATGAATAGCCCGGACATCAAGGAAGTCGTCAAAGAGAAATATGGCCAAGCGGCCTTGCGAGTGACGAGCGGCGGCAGTTCGTGTTGTGGGGCGACACCCGGCAGCGGCTGTAGCGATCCGATCACGTCCAATCTTTATGACCCATCCCAAGCACAGCAAATTCCTGAAGAAGCTCTGCTCGCCTCGTTAGGCTGCGGGAATCCAACCGCTCTGGCAAATCTAAATCCGGGTGAAGTTGTCTTGGACCTCGGCTCTGGCGGAGGCATAGACGTGTTGCTTTCGGCGAAGAGAGTCGCCCCCACTGGCAAAGCCTACGGTCTTGACATGACGGATGAGATGCTGGCGCTGGCTAACCAGAACAAGCGCAGAGCCGGAGTCCAAAATGTCGAGTTCCTGAAGGGGGAAATCGAAAACATACCCCTACCCGATGAGTCTGTAGATGTCATCATTTCCAATTGTGTGATCAACCTTTCAGCAGACAAAGACCGGGTGCTTAGGGAAGCCTTCCGGGTCTTGAAGCCGGGCGGACGCCTTGCTGTGTCCGATGTTGTGACTCGAGGTGAGATGCCTGCCGAGATTCGCAAGAGTGTCCTCCTCTGGGTTGGTTGCGTCGCGGGAGCCCTCGAAGAGAACGAATATCGCAGCAAACTGGCGTCTGCCGGATTCGAGAACATTGAGATTGAGCCGACCAGAGTTTATCGCGTCGAGGACGCTCGCGAGTTCCTTTCCGGGCAAAACATCGACGTAGATGCGATTGCGCCGCAGGTGGACGGCAAGTTCATGAGCGCCTTCGTCCGGGCCGTGAAGCCGCGGCGAGATGCAACTTGCTGCGTGCCAACTTGCTGCCCGTGAGGAAACAACATGCACTACAGCGTTTTGTTCCTATGCACGGGGAATTCGGCTCGCTCAATCATGGCCGAGGCGATCATGAACTACAGAGGGCGACCGAACTTTACCGCCTACAGTGCCGGCAGCCATCCCTCGGGAGCAGTTCGACCGGAAGCCATCGTGCAGCTGGAAAGTGCTCATCTGCCAACGGACGGTCTAAGGAGCAAGAGTTGGGAGGAGTTCGCAAAGCCCGACGCACCTCACCTTGATTTTGTCTTTACTGTCTGCGACAACGCAGCGAAAGAGGTCTGCCCCATCTGGCCCGGACAGCCGATCACCGCCCATTGGGGTGTTCCTGACCCAGCGGCAGTTCACGGCAGCGAGGCCGACGTGGAACGGGCGTTTCGCGAGGCGTTTATTATCTTGGATCGCAGAATCAGTCTGTTTCTCTGCCTTCCACTGAAGAGTCTCGACGGCCTCGCACTCAAGAGGGAGCTCGACAGCATCGGTCAGACGGCGACGCCTGTCCCGCGCGAGTAGTCGACAAAGGGGCTGCCGCCTCGGGCGGTTTGCCGCAAACCAGGGATCACCCATGAAGGCAACCAGTCGTCTCAGTTTTCTGGACCGCTATCTAACAGCGTGGATTTTCGCGGCTATGGTCGCGGGTGTTGTATTGGGCTGGCTTGTGCCCGGAGTCGTACCGTTTCTGAATCGTTTTAACGTCGGCACGACTTCCATCCCGATTGCAGCCGGATTAATTTTGATGATGTATCCCCCTTTCACCAAGGTGCGATATGAGGAACTGCATGAAGTCTTTCGCAACAAGCGCGTGCTCGGCCTTTCGCTCGTGCAGAACTGGGTTGTGGGACCGATTCTGATGTTTGTTCTAGCCATCGTATTTCTGCGCGGCTATCCGGAATACATGGCTGGGCTGATCATGATCGGTCTCGCTCGGTGCATCGCCATGGTCATCGTGTGGAATGAACTCGCCCGAGGCGATACGGAATATGCGGCTGGCTTGGTGGCCTTCAATTCTCTTTTCCAGGTCTTTTTCTACTCCCTCTACGCCTGGTTCTTCATTACGGTCCTCCCCGCCAAGCTCGGCCTTCGAAGTACCGTCGTCAATGTGTCTATTGCGGAGATTGCAAAGAGTGTTTTTATCTATCTGGGCATCCCGTTTCTGGCCGGATTTCTGACTCGTACTGCATTGGTTCGTGCCAAAGGGCACGATTGGTACAATCGGAACTTCGTCCCGCGCGTAAGCCCACTGACGCTGATTGCCCTGCTGTTCACGATTGTGGTGATGTTCTCCCTTAAAGGTGGGTACATTGTTCGCCTCCCCTTGGACGTCCTGCGCATCGCCGTGCCGCTATTGATTTACTTCGTGCTGATGTTTTTGGTGTCTTTTTATATGGGCAAGAAGTTGGGCGCGGACTATTCCAAGACCACCACCTTGGCATTCACCGCCGCCTCCAACAATTTTGAACTGGCGATCGCGGTTGCAGTTTCAGTATTTGGCATCAACTCTGGAGCTGCATTCGCGGCCGTCATCGGCCCCCTGGTAGAAGTGCCCGTGATGGTCACACTCGTCAATGTGGCCCTCCACTTTCAACGTCGTTTTTTCCCCAATCCCCAACCGATGATTATCGAAACCGTCTGCCCGCCCACTGCCGAGTAGCGATCGTCGCTGCGCAGGAGACTCGACTATGGACCCGCTCCTCTATTCCCAATCATCGCCCGATCCTGCTACCTTCAAGTACTGTGCGATCCGCGGGAGACGCGGCGAGCCGCGTCTCTACGGGAAAATTTCGGATGACGAACGACGCTAACTCCTGGGGCCTGACCCCTGCCGAACTTCGCAAGCTGCGTGGATTGAAGACTCCGTACGGCATTCAACGCTTGCTTGACGACATGCCTTACCACCTTGAGGACAGCGCGTGGTCTCCGCGGCGGGTGCTGCGCGAGAATACTGCGCATTGCTACGAGGGCGCGCTGTTTGCGGCGGCGGCGCTGCGGGTTATCGGGTTTCCTCCGCTGCTTCTTGATCTGGAAGCCGAGCACGATACCGACCACGTGCTTGCCATATACAAGGTGGATGGGCATTGGGGAGCGGTGGCGAAATCGAATTTCACAGGATGCCGGTTTCGCGAGCCGGTGTACCGGTCGCTGCGCGAACTGGCTTTGAGTTACTTCAACCTTTATTTCAATCTGCGCGGGGAGCGGACGTTGCGGACCTTCTCGCGGCCCGTCCAGATGAAGCGCTTCGATCCTCTGAACTGGATGAGTTCGGAGAAGCCGGTATGGTTTGTGGCGGAGTATCTGCTGACCATTTTTCACTATCGGCTGATCTCTAGCACGCAGGCGAAGCGGCTGCATCGGGTGGATGGGCGGTTGTTCCGGGCGGAGTGTTTGGAGCGGGCGGTGAAAAAGCTTTAACCATGTCTGTAATGCGTTCTTGTGTCAGTCTCATCTTCGCGATTGATCTGCTGGCGGGCTGTGTATTCGGTCAGGCTTCGACTTCAACCCGCACTGCCACGCAAGCCACGCCTGTTTCACGGCCCATTGAAGCAAAAGCCATTGATCTAAAAGCCCCCGATCTCAAACCCATTGACCTGAAGCCCGATGCCACGGGCGTCGTGCCGCCGGAGCAGATTCGAGACCTTTTGCGGCGCGCCGAAGAGAAAGACCTGGAAAACGAGAAGCGCCTGCGCGACTACACCTACATCGAACGCGAGGAACTGCACAAACTCAACGGGCGTGGCGGGGAACCTGGCGAGGCTAAGAAAATCGAATCCCGGACCTGGGAGATTCTCGATATTTATGGAGAACCAGTCGCGCGCTTGACCGCCAAGGACGACAAAACGCTGCCGGCCGGCGAGGCGAAAAAAGAAGACGACAAGATTCAGAAGATCATCGACAAACGCAAGAACGAATCCGAAAACGACCGCCGCAAACGGCTGGAGAAGGAAGAAAAAGGCCGCGAAGAGGATCGCAAGTTTGTGCTTGAAATTGCCGATGCGTTTAACTTCCGGCTGCTCGGCTCCGAAGCGCTCAACGGGCGCGATGCCTGGGTGCTGGAGGGCGAGCCTCGTCCCGGCTACGAACCCAAGAGCCGCGATGCCCGGATGCTCAGCAAGTTCAAAGGCCGCATCTGGATCGACAAAACCGACGCCCAATGGGTGAAGCTGGACATCACCGCCATCGATACGATTTCGTTTGGCTTGGTGCTCGCAAGAATCCACAAAGGCACGCACATTCTCTTTGAGCAGATCAGGGTGAACGATGAGGTTTGGCTGCCCAAACAGGTTGAGATTCACCTCGACGCGCGGGTCGCACTATTCAAGGCCTACGACGAAGATATCAACCTGATTTTCCGTGATTACAGGAAATTCCGGACGGATACGAAGGTGACGGTGGTTGGGGAAGAGAATCGCGAGTAGTGACGAGCGAGCGGGCGCAACCTCGAAGCTACGCGGATTTGTTCGACAGGCAAAACTCGATCACTTTTCCAGGTTTTGACGGCGCAACCGTTTTCGCTTTTTTGCGGAAGGTCTTAGGGATATAGAAACTGATTACGCGGGCCATATAGCAGTTCCCCTTCATCTCGTGAAATCTCTGCGTCTTGCCTACCACTCCCACTCCCACCCACACCGGCACCGGACAGTATCGTGCAAGCGGAGCTTTATCATGATTGCCTTACATACCGCGCATGATCTCATCCACATGGCTTCTTCCCCTTGATGCTGAGATGCCGCAATCATCTACCCAACAAGCAAGTGAGTGGCCAAAGCGTGCGCAATTCAAGCCGGCGATCCCGGGGCCCAGGAATGTTCGCTGAAGACGCGATTACAGACTGCAAGGTACGTCGCCGTTCTTTGTTGCATTTGCTAGAGAATAAAGGGGTCTCGAATCGGAAGCTGTTCTCCGCAGGCTGTTCCCGCCAAAGAAAATGGCGGGTTCCCGCTAAAAGCACGACTGGGTGATCTCCCCACACAAAGGTGGGTGAATTCCCTTGCCGTCAACGGGGAATAGTTCCAACTGCCGCTACTCGACTCTGTACTCGATCTTGATTCCCCGGCGGCCGATTTCTGCGAGGAAAGAGTCGGCGGGGATGTCGCGTTCCTGCAAGACTGCGCCGCGCTTGCTCACCGCGCCCGTGCACATCATCTGCAGAACGATGGAGGCGGGGAAAGCGGTGGTGCGCATCATGGCGCTCATTTCGCTCTTCGGATCGTAGCGGTCGACCATGGTGAAGGTGGCCACTCGGCCTTTGAGTTTTCCTCCGAGCAGGCCGCGGACTCCGGGAGCTTTGACGGATTCGTGCGCCTCGAGGCGCATGATGCAGACGTCCGGGCCCTCGCCGGCGAACTTGTCCACGAACACTTTTTCCAAAAGCGCGCGCGGCGCGACTTCCACTTTGCCGATAAGCATTTTCTCGCTCGAAAACAGGCCGAGGTCCTTCAATCCGCGGATCAGGTTGTAGTGGTCGGGATAGCGCAGAGTTTTCTCGAAGCACTCGCCGACCTTGCCGGCGAAGGTCTCCGGCAAAGTAGAGGTTCCGCCGGAGGTTTGAAAGGCCACGAGCGGCGCGAAGCCGTCCATGTGAAATGGTTCGGGCTCGGTCAGCCCCTCGATGGTTGTGATCTTGCCGTGGCGCAGAATGCGCGCTGGTTCTACGAATTCGTTGATGAGTCCTTCGACGGAAAACACGAGTTGGTAATGAAACGGAGGCATGGGTTTTTCGGGCAGGCCTCCGACGTAGAGCTTGAGCGCGTCGGCGCGGCCGCCGAGGCGGCGAACCAGTTCGCCGCCTAGAATCGATGCCATGCCGGGCGAGAGACCGCAATCGGGAGCGAGGCCAATGCCGCGTTTCTCGGCTTGCCTGGCGAGCGCCAGCTCCTGGCGCACAACGGTGTTGTTGCCGCCGAGATCGGCGAAATGGCAACCCGCGCGGATGGCGGCTTTTGCCAGTCCGAGGTTCAGACGGTAGGGAACGGCGGAGAGCGCGCCCTCATGGTCTTTCATCAGGCGAGCGGCTTCTTTTTCGCTGGCGGCGTCAAGCGCGGCAGCGCGGACCTTCTTGTTGCCCGCGATGCGGTTGACGCGGGCAGCGGCGTTTTTGGCGCGCTTGAGGTCGTTGTCGGCGAGAGTGACAGAGTCGACGTGGCCCTGGAGGGCCATATCGTAGGCCGCCGCTGAGCCCATCATGCCGGAACCAATCACGAGGAGTTTCATTGAGATCCCTTCTGATTTTCGAAAACAGATAAGCCTACAGCAACCTGTCCGAACGATAAGTGACGGGGCTCACGTCGTGCGGGGAGATCGTGCGAGTGAATCGTGCGAGCGAACGGAACAAGCCGGGATGCGAGAAAAGCAAGCTCAAAAGCGAACAAAACCACAGAGAAATTCGCGCAGCGAGGGGCATCGAGTTGCCGCATTTTCAGCGGTTTGCGCGCCCGTCCAAGTACTTCCGTACCGTCTCTAGTACCTTAGTTACTTCAACTCGGATGACCGGTCACTAAATTGTGTAGAAACCACCACATATAGAGTCATCCCCACGCCTCGACGCTACGGGTAGAGACACAGTGCAAGTCCAGTTTTTGTGAATTCCAGAAAACCCCCATAAAACCCAANNTCGCGAGAAGTGATGAACATTCGCCAAGCTTCGCAGTATCTGGGAGTGAGTCCGGACACGCTTTACAAGTACGTGAACGAACAAAAGCTTCCGGCGTTCAAGTTGGGCAACCGCTGGCGCTTCAAAAAATCGAAGCTTGATGAGTGGATGGAAGAGAAGTCGATGGAAATGGAACCGCGGGGCAAAAAGAAAATCAAGGCAGCCGTGAAAGCTGCCGGAACTACGTAAACGAACTCGGTTAATAAAGGCGGGCACATGTTTGGAAGAGGATCGAAGACGATAGTGGGTCTGGATGTGGGCTCTTCGAGCATCAAGGCCGTCGAGCTCAGGAAGACACGCACGGGAATCGAAGTGGCACACCTCGGACTGGAACCGATCCCGCCCGACCTCGTGGTCGATTCCATGATCGTGGACTCGGGCCAGGTTTCGAGCTCGATCTCCAAGCTGTTCGCGGACACGGCGATCAAGTCGAAGGCGGTGGCCACGGCGGTCAGCGGACACTCGGTGATCGTGAAGAAAATCTCGCTGCCCTCGATGAGCGATCAGGAACTGGCCGAGACCATTCAGAAGGAAGCGGCGCAGCACATCCCGTTCGATCTGGCGGATGTGAACCTCGACTACCAGATTCTTTCCGACGACGCGACCAGCCCGCAAATGGACGTGCTGCTGGTGGCTGTCAAGAAAGACAAGATTCTGAACTACACCAACGTACTCTCGATGGCGGGCAAAACTCCGTCTATTGTGGATATCGATGCCCTGGCCTTGCAGAACTGCTACGAGTACAACTA
>PLHP01000171.1:0-2253 GCA_003138955.1 Acidobacteriaceae bacterium
CTACGAATTAACGGGCATCCTCCTAAAGTGGCCAGACCCAAGAAATTGACATGTAATTCGTTTAATCGCACCACAGTATCGAGGCCCAGTGGGTACTGAGTACTGGCTACTGGGTACTGATTTTTCATCACAAATCATCTGTGTAGGCCATCACAGACATCCAACCCGCCAAGCGCGATAATAACGATCAGTTCGGAGCATCCAGACGTGTGCCCGTCTCCAGAGACGGGCATTCGAGCCCGCAAAAAAGGATCCAAAAGCGCTCTTTGACAACTCAACGGTGACGCGGAAAGTATGTTAAATGGCCGGAAATAAGAGAAGCCAGCCGCTAAGTCCTTATTATTGAATACTTTGGAGTTAAGTACTTATTTTTCAATATTTTGCGAGAAAACAGGGGGGGAGGGGGGGGCACCCCCCCATTTCAGCCTGGGAGCATCCCTGAAGAATGAATTCTGGCAGCGCAAGAAGGGAGCCAGAAGCCCAAGGTTCTTACTGAGAACTGAGAACCGAGAACTGAAAACTGATTTACAGCGCCAGTAGCGTCCGCACATCTTGCCTTTCGGCCATTGCGGCCATCGTACCTTCCAGGCGCAGCTCGCCGCTCTCGAGTACGTACACGCGGTCGGCCAGCGGGGTGATGAAGCGCAGGTTCTGCTCCGCCAGCAGCACGGCAATGCCGCTGGACTTCAATTCCTTGATCAGATCGCTCACCAGGCGCACGAAATGCGGCGCCAAGCCTTCCGTGGGTTCGTCCAGCAGCAGCACCTCGGGATTGCCCATCATGGTGCGGGCGATGGTGAGCATCTGTTGTTCGCCGCCGGAGAGGAATCCGCCGCGTCGCCGCTCGATCTCTTTCAGCCAGGGCATGAGCTGGTAAATGCGATCGATGGTCCAGCCGGAACCCTTCTTCGTCCCGCGCTTCATCCCCACCTCCAGGTTCTCGCGCACAGTGAGTTCGGGAAAGATGCGGCGGTCGTCGGGTACGTAGCCCATGCCCAGCATCGCACGGCGATGTGTCGCGAACCGCGTAACGTCGCGTTCGTGATACAGCACGCGTCCGGAAAACACGCGCACCATGCCAAGCGCGGCTTTGAGCGTGGTGGTCTTGCCCGCGCCGTTGCGTCCCAGGAGCGCCACCGCTTCGCCCTCATCCACGGTGAGGCTCACGTCGCGCACCACGCGGATCGGTCCGTAGCCGGCAACCAGTTGCTCCAGCGCCAGCACGCTCATGCTTCCCGTCCCAGGAAGGCTTCCTGCACCTGAGGGTGGCTGCGGATCTCGTCGGGTGTGCCCTCGGCCAGCACCGAGCCGCGGTGCAGCACCATGATGCGTCCCGCCAGTTGCAGCACGGCCTCGGTGTCGTGCTCGGTGAAGAGCAGCGTGGTGCCGAGCGACCGCAGCAACTCGCGGATGAAGCCGACCATCTGCGCCCGTTCGGTGCGCGAGAGCCCGGCCAGCGGCTCGTCCAGCAGCAACAGCCGCGGCTTGCTGGCCAGCGCGAGCGCAATGTCCACACGCTTCAAGTCTCCCTGGGACAGGGACGCGGCGACCTGACGCTTCAGGTCATCGAGCCCGACCCAGGAGATGATCTCTTCGGCGCGCGTGGCGGCGACGCCGTACGAGAGCAACGAACGGGCGAAATCGCGGGTCTTCCTATCCAGTGCCAGCACCGCCAGGGTGACGTTTTCGAGCACGGTCATGCTGGGGAACGGGATGGCGCGCTGGAACGAGATTCCGATGCCGCAATGAATGATGCGATGCGTGGGCGTGTGCGAGATGTCCTGTCCGGCGAACACCACGCGCCCCGCGTCCAGCGTGTAGCGGCCGGTGATGAGGTTGAAGAGCGTGGTCTTTCCCGCGCCGTTCGGGCCGATGAGCGCGTACAAGCTGCCCTCTTCCACCGTCAGGCTGACGTCGTTGAGCGCGCGGAAGCCCTCGAAAGATTTCGACACGCGGTGAACTTCAAGCAGCGGCACGGGGAGCCTCCTGGCGTTGCCGGCGCTGGAACAGGCTGACGACGCCGCTGGGGAAGAACAGCACCATAGCCAGCAGCACCATGCCCAGCGCCAGCGGCCAGTATTGGGTGTGCGAGCGCACCACCGCCTCCAGCACCACCAGCACCGCGGCGCCGATGGCCGGGCCGAAGAACTGCGCGCTGCCGCCCAGGATCACGGCGATGATCACCTCGGCCGACGTCGTCCAGTAGAACAGGTCGGGGAAGACCGAGTGCTGCCATGCCACCTGCAGGAATCC
>PLHP01000171.1:2308-6173 GCA_003138955.1 Acidobacteriaceae bacterium
GGATTCCCCAGCAGCCCCGGCGGCCGCAGGCCGGTGATGCCGTTATCGCCGCCGGTGAAGCCGTACCATTTGTGCGCCACCGCCCACACCATCTGCGCGAACGCCAGGGTCAGCATGGTGAAGTAGATCTTGGTGAGGCGCACGCTGAAGAAACCGATCACCAGCGCCACCAGCGCAGCGGCGGCGAGCGCGAGCGGCAAGGTCGCGGCGAAATTCCATCTCAGCTTACTGACCAGGAGCGCGGTGGTGTAGGCGGCGGAGCCGAAACAGGCGGCGTGTCCGAAACTCAGCAGTCCGGTGTTGCGGAACAGGAGATTGAAACTCATGGCGAAGACAGCGAGCACCAGCGCCTGAATTGCGACCTGTAGTCCGTAGTCGTGCAGCAACCACGGCAACAGCGCCAGCACCACCGCAGCCAGGGCGAGCTTCGTCCTCATGTGCGCACCGTCGGCGGCCGGCCCAGCAGTCCCCAGGGACGGAACAGGAGCACAGCCGCCATCAGAACGTAGGCGAAGACGATCGAGAATTCCGGCAGAACCAGTGCGCCGAAGGCCTGGATCTCGCCGATGAGAATCGCGGCCAGCAGCGTTCCCCATAGGCTGCCCAGTCCGCCCACGACCACCACGATAAAGGCGCTGATCACGGCGTCCATCGCGACTCCGGTCGAGATGGATTCGAGCGGCAGGCTGACCGCTCCTCCGAAGCCGGCGAGGCCAATGCCCACGGCGAAGATCACCGTGAACAGCAGGGGAACGTTGACGCCTAGAGCTTCCAGCATCTCGCGGTCCTGGGCAACCGCGCGCACCAGCGTTCCATAGCGCGTCCGATGCAGAAACAGCCACAGCAGCAGCGCGGCCGCGGCCGCCAGCCCGACCAGACCGAGGTAATAAGAAGGAAAGGGAATGCCCAGCACGAACACTGGCATTTCGAATCCCTTAGGCATGCCGATGGACTTGTAGTCGGCGCCGAAGCAGATCTTGGAGACGTCTTCGATGATCAGCAGCAAAGCGTAAGTCAGCAGAATCTGGTAGTGTTCGGCGCGGTTGAGCACGCGGCGGATGAACACGCGCTCGACCACGGCCCCGACCACCAGGCTGGCCGCCACCGCCAGCGGCAAGTAGTGCCAGAAGCCGGTGGCGTCGCCGTGCGTCAGGGCGAAAAGAAAATACGCGCCTAGGGCGAAGAACGACCCATGGGCGAAATTGACGATGCCCAGCGCGCCAAAGATCAGCGACAGTCCCACCGCCAGCAGGAACAGCGAGGCCGCCGACGCCAACCCGGTCATGAACTCAAGGAAGAAGAACGGAAGAGTCACCCGAACTCCGGTATTCTTGCAGGCCGATAAAGTCTTAAGCGCGGCGCGTGGAGCAGGCCTTCTGGCCTGCCCGCAAGAACTGGTTCTGAGCCGCGGCTATTTCTCGAAAACAATTTCTACTTACACTTCGTCGGATACACCGTGTCACTCTCCGGGACCATCGTGATGTCCTTGAGAACGACGAACGGATAGTCGTTCGAAGGCGTGGTGTAGCCCCACACCAGCGCTTCGAACACCTGGTGGTCCGCCGGGCGCATCCATTTCTTGCCTTCGGGGGCTTCGTAGGTCAGACCGCCGTCGGCTTCGAAGGCTTTCTTGATGGCGTCCGCATCGAGCGAATTAGCTTTCCTGACCGCGGCCGCCAGCATCTGCACCCCGGCGTAGTGTTCTTCGGCGTTGTAGCTGGGCCATTCGCCCCATTTGCTGTGATAGGCGTCCACGAATTTCTTGTTGGTCGGGGATTGCGACTGCAGGAACCAGTAGCGGGTGGAGAAGAGTTCTCCGAGGGGAGCGTCCTTGCCCAACGGTCCGATGGATTCCAGGGCCGCGCCTATCGGGTCCACGAACAGCTTGATCTGCTTGAAGAATCCGAAAGCGTTGGCTTGGCGGACGAAGGTGACCAGATCGCCAGCCCAGAGCGCCGAGAACACCGCTTCCGGCCGCTGCTGCACCAGGGCCGTGATGTATGGCGTGTAATTGCTCTCGCCGCCCTTCGGCCACTGCTCGCCGACCACTTCCACGTCCGGACGCTTCTCCTTCAAGCGCGCGATAAAGTCATTCCATGACGAGTGCCCGTACTCGTAGTCTGGCCCGATGTTCGCCCAGCGCTTGTAGGGCAGCTTGGCGGCCAGGTCGGCGGCCGCGTTGGCGTCCATGCGGGCGTTGTTCGAGGTGCGGAACACATAGGGATTGCACTGCTCGGTGAGCGCGGGCGTGGCGCCGTGCATCACTACCAGCGGGATCTTGTACTCGTTGGTCAGCGGAGCGACCGCCAGCGCGACCGAACTGGAGTCGATGCCGACGAGGAAATTGACCTTTTCATCCAGGATCAGCCTCTTGGCTTCCTGCACGCCCACGTCAGGCTTGGCTTGGTCGTCCACCTGGATGAGTTCCAGCTTGCGTCCCAGCAAGCCTCCGGAAGCGTTGATCTCGTCGATGGCCAATTGCGCGCCCTGCCTTCCCGATTTTCCATACGCGGCGAAGCTGCCGCTCAGGACATTGAGCTCGCCAATCTTGATGGGCGGCTGTTGCGCCAAGGCCAATTCCACGGCCACCACCAATAACAACATGAGTCCGAAATAACGGTTGAATGTACGGTTCATAGGTCTGCCTCCCTTCACCGCTCCCGAAGCTCGGGCGACCATTAAGGGGTTGGGGAGCGATTTCACCCGCCATCCTACGGCAGCAGCTTTCGTAATGCAACCGCCGCGGCGCGTTTGAGTTCCGCCGCGCGGATCGCGAGTTTGAGTGGCGCAACGTTCGGGTTAGGAAAGCCCGCTCTTGCGAAAAATGGTTTCCCACTCCGAGAACACATTTCCCTACCGCTTCCTTTCTGTCTGGAGCCCAAACTCGACCCGCCGCATCCAATTTAAGAATGGAGGCCAACATGTACGTCGTTCTTGGAGCAAGCGGCAACACTGGACACATAGTGGCGAAGAACCTTCTTGCCCGCGGGCAGAAAGTTCGCGTCGTCGGAAGAAACGCGGCTCATCTGCAACCGCTCGCGGCGGAAGGCGCGGAGATATTCATCGGCGATGCCACCGACGCGTCCGCCCTGACCAAAGCCTTCTACCAGGCAGACTCAGCCTACGTCATGATTCCACCCGACCCTACCAGCAACGACTTCCGCGCTTTTCAGGACCGCGTAAGCGACGCGATCGCGGCAGCAGTAAGAAACGCGGGAGTCAAGAATGTTGTTTCGCTCAGCAGTTTCGGAGCCGACAAGCCCAGCGGCACCGGCCCCGTAGTCGGCCTCCACAACCTCGAACAGAAGCTCAATCAGATCGACAGCGCGAACGTACTCCACCTGCGCGCCGGCTACTTCATGGAAAACACGCTGCCGCAAACGGGCGCCATTCGTATGCTTGGCAGTACGCTCGGACCGGTTAGTGCGAATCTGAGACTTCCCATGATCGCCACCCGCGACATCGGAGCGGCAGCCGCCGACGCTCTCGTCCGTCTTGCCTTCCGAGGCAAGCAGACGCAGGAACTGCAGGGACAGCGTGATCTCGACTACACCGAAGCCACCACTATTATCGGCAAGGCCATCGGCAAACCAGATCTTGGCTACATTCAGGCGCCCGACAATCAGGTTCAAGCCGCAATGGTCCAAATGGGGATGTCCGAAAATTTCGCCGGCCTGATCCTGGAGCTGGCCGCTGCCCTCAACGCAGGACACATCCGCGCCCTGGAAAGTCGCACCGCCAGCAACACAACGCCGACGAAGTTCGAAACCTTCGTAGCCGATTCGTTCGTCCCGGCCTATCAACAACATGCAGCAGCGTAAGCACCAAGGTCGCAGACAACACAATCGGCATAGGGGGGACGGTT
>PLHP01000263.1:0-5456 GCA_003138955.1 Acidobacteriaceae bacterium
ACTTGCACCACGGGCTGTTAAGGCTTAAAACGCGCAAGGCCTGATGCGCATCCGTTGGACGGTTCCTGCCGCTGACGATCTCCAAAACATCAAGAACTATCTGCAACAGTACTATCCACATTTCGCAGAGCCGACCGTGCGGGCAATCTACCAGAGTATCCGCCTTCTGAAAATCTTACCGAACCGAGGCAGGCCGGGCCACCGCAGCGGCACAAAAGAACTGGCGCTGACGCCGCTTCCTTACGTCGTGGTCTATTCCGTGAAAGCCGAAGCTGTAGAAATCCTGCATATCTATCACGGTGCGCAGGACTGGCGCTGACACTTCTCTCATAACTTATATTTGACATGTGCTCCACATGAAAGTATGCTTACCACATGTCAAAGATGATTCAGCTCCGCAATGTGCCCGACGCTCTTCACCGCACTCTGAAAGCCCGTGCAGCCATGGCGGGCATGTCATTGTCGGACTATTTATTAGCGGAAATTAGAGAAGTCGCGGAGCGGCCGACTTTGACCGAGTTACGCGCCCGTCTGCACAAACGCAAGCCGGTTGCCGTCCAACTTGATACTGCGCGCCTGGTGCAGGAAGAACGTGCAGGAAGAACGGGCAGGAAGAACGCAGGCACAATCACTAATGACCAACGACCGGTGACCGGTGATCGCGTGTGATCGTCCTCGACGCATCCGCCGCCATTGACTGGCTGCTTCAGACATCCGCCGGACAGCGGATTGAGCAGCGAATTTACTCCCACAACGAATCCCTCCACGCTCCTCACCTGCTCGATCTTGAGGTCGGCCAGGTACTGCGGCGTCTGGTGCGGGAAGGCGCGGTCTCAGCGCACCGCGCCGATCAGGCGATCGAAGACTTGCTCGATCTGCGCATGACTCGGTATCCCCACTTCGTTCTGCTGCCCCGGATTTGGCAGCTCCGTCACAACCTGTCCGCCTATGATGCGGCATACGTTGCGCTCGCCGAAAAACTGGGCGCGCGCCTGGTTACGCGTGACGGCCGTCTCGCCTCCGCATCCGGCCACACCGCGCCCATCGAGTTGTTTTGATTCCAAGGGTTCAGTCCCGAGGCTCTCGATAAGGATAGAATCTCCTCCATGGAACCGCATGCGTTTGTGAAGGAAGTCTATCGGCGGATGAGTTTGCGGCACGCTGCTTCCAGCCGCCGATCTCGTGGCCCGAGATGGAGAAGCAGTCCCAGGTGCTACAGGCGGTACACGAACTGCGCGACCTGCTGCCGCAAAACAAGAACGCCGCCATCCCGGACATTGGCTTCGGACAAGGCTGGTTTCTGGCGGCCTGCCTGAAGCTGGTGTACCGGGAACTCTCCGGCGCCGACTTCGGAATTGCGCACAAAGACTACATCCGCACATGGAGCGAGCGACCCATTCAGCTCTACGAGATCGAAGATAATATTGGCAACTTCCTGTCGGATCGAGCCGGGCAGTACGACTTCATCCACCTCTCCCATGTGATCGAGCACATACCGAAGTACTCGTTGCTGTGGGTGGTGGACGCGCTCTACCGCGCGCTGAAGCCGGGCGGCATGTTGATGCTGCGCACCCCCAACATGGAAGGCCCGTGCGCGAACTCCAGCCTCTTCGTCACGCTGGCCCACGAGTACGGATTCTGCGGCTCAAACCTGGAGTCGCTGCTCGATATTTGCGGCTTCGACGATATCCGCTTTCACCGCACGACAACCTTCCGGCCCACTCTCAAGCAAAGAGGAGGGGCCCTGCTGCGCAGCATCTTCCTGAAGGAAAGCGAGCTCAAGCACCGCCTGTTCGGAGTGAACACTGGCGGGATCTTCGAAGCGGAGTTGGTAATGACAGCAAGGCGAGGAACAACGCCGCCGTTCTTCGACCCAAAGTACCGGTGAAGGAAGAGATTGCCGGGAGCTCCCGAGGCGAAAGCCGGGTGTCCCGCCCGCCAAAATAATGGGTGTTTTAATAATTACAGGGTAAGAAGTGCTCGCGTGTGGCTATTTAACCACATCCGACCCTGAGCATTATCAAAGACTTACAGCGTCACTTCCGCGTCTTCCTTCTCTCCTGCACCATCACCTTCCGCAGAGTCCAGTTGATCCGCGTCTGGTAGCCCCGCCCGGCCCGTTGGAACCACGCCAGCACATCGGCATCCAGCCGCAACGTGACCGGCTTCTTCACCGGCCGGTACATGCCAGCCCACTCCTCAGGAAGGTACTGAGGACGCCGTTTCGACCCCGCCGACGCCTCGATTTTGGTCACTTTCCGCGACGCCCGTGCCCGCTTCGTAACTCGTTTCCGTTGTTTCATTTGAGTCCTATTGTAAGTACACAATGATACTAACACAAATACCAGTATAACGTTCCACGTGGAACACATCTCAAGTTTGCAAAACGACCCCCTGGCGTCCGACCAGGGTAAGGGTCTTACCGAGAACTGAGAGCTGGTCCTACATACCGGGAAACTTCATCCCTGCCATGCGCCGCGCAAAACTGGGCTTGCCCATCTGCTTGAACATTTTTTTCATCTGCGCATACTGCCGAAGCAGATTATTGACTTCCTGCACGCTGGTGCCGGAGCCGCGGGCGATGCGCTTGCGGCGGCTGCCGTTGATGGCTTCGTGATGGTTGCGCTCGTACCCCGTCATGGAATTGATGATGGCCTCGACCCGGCTGATCTGCTTCTCGTCAACCTTGTCGGCGGCTTTTTGCAGGCCGGAGAATGCGCCCACACTGGGCAGCATGCCCATGAGGCTTTGCAGCGATCCCATCTTGCGAACCTGCCGCAACTGGTCGCGGAAGTCTTCCAGCGAAAAGCCGTCGCCGCTGAGCACCTTGGAGGCAAGCTCGCTGGCCTTCTTCTTGTCGATCTGCGACTCGGCTTTTTCGATGAGCGAGAGGATGTCGCCCATGCCGAGAATGCGCGAGACGATGCGGTCGGGGTGGAAGGGCTCAAGCGCGTCGTATTTTTCGCCGATGCCGATGAACTTGATGGGCTGGCCGGTGACCTGGCGGATGGAGATCGCCGCGCCGCCGCGAGCGTCGCCGTCCATCTTGGTGAGGATGACGCCGGTAAGCGTGAGCTTCTTGTGGAATTCGTCTGCCGAGTTGACGGCGTCCTGTCCAGTCATCGAATCGGCGACGAACAAAATTTCCTGCGGATTGAGCAGCCGTTTGAGCGACTGCATCTCCTCCATGAGTTGGTCGTCGATGTGGAGACGGCCGGCGGTATCGACGATAAGCACGTCGCAGCCGGTGTTGATCGCTTCGCGGCGCGCTTCTTTGGCAAGGCGCTCGACGGTTGCGGTATTCGCTTCGCCGACCTCGCCTTCGTAAAGGTTAGCCTTGATCGCCGCCGCAACCACTTTGAGCTGCTCGCGCGCCGCGGGGCGGTAGACGTCGACCGAGACGAGCAGCGGGCGGTGTCCGCCATTTTTAAGCCAGTTGGCAAGCTTGCCGGAGGTAGTGGTTTTGCCCGAGCCCTGCAGCCCGGCCATGAGCACAACGGTCGGCGGCTGCGAGGCGAACTTTAATTTAGCCGTATCTTTGCCAAGAGTCGCGACCAGTTCGTCGCGGACAATCTTGATGACCTGCTCGCCCGGCGAAAGCGCAGTCAGCACTTCCTGTCCGACAGCCTTGGCCTGGATGCGGTCGATGAGCTCTTTGACAACTTTGAAGTTGACGTCGGCTTCAAGCAGCGCCAGACGAATTTGTTTCAGCGCCTCGGAGATGTTCTCTTCGGTGAGGACGGCCTGTCCGCGGAGAGACTTGAAGGCGCGCTGGAGTTTTTCCTGGAGATTCTCAAACATAAGCGTAAGCAGCTATTTTAGCAGTCGCGACGGGGGTGGGAGTCGCTGGTCGTTTGTCGTCGGTCGTTCGCTGTTCGCCGTTCGCAAAATCCTCGGCTTCATCCTGACCTTGAGCGCAGCCGAAGGGGAAGGACCTGCGCGGTTGGAGCGCGTCGCCGCGCCTCTATCTGGCAAACACTTCCTTCGCGGCGAGCACCGTGTTGCAGTGAATCGTGATTGTGTCTTCGACATTCAGGGCGTAGCCGCCGGCGAGTGTGACCATCACGGGGATGCGCTCGGCCTTGGCGATTCGGAACACGAGAGCATCTCGCTCCTTCAATCCCTCAATCGTCAACGACAATCCGCCGAGCTGATCTTCGCGATAAGGATCAGCTCCGGCGAGGTAACAGATGAGTTCCGGCTTGAACGCGCTCAATCCCAAACTGAGCGCGTCGCCGACGCACGCCAGGTATTCGGCGTCGCCCATCCCGTCGGGCAAATTCAGGTCAAGCGATGAAGGGGGCTTAAACACCGGGTAGTTGTTTTGCTGATGGAGCGAGATGGTGAAGACGTCCCGGGTGTTGGCGCTGCTCGGCCTCCCGGGCGGGGCCGGGTGCGCGATGGGGTCCGTGGAATTGAGCACAGAGGCAAGCGTCGCGGGGGGCGCATCGCCGGGAACACGCGGGCCGGCAAAAATCACGGCCGTGCCATTGCCTTGATGGACGTCGCAATCGACGGTCATCGCGGTGCGAATCTTGCCGTCACGCTGCATACAGCGGATGGCGACGGCCACGTCGTGGATCATGCAGAAACCTTCGCCGTGATCGGGGAACGCGTGATGGAATCCACCGCCCAGGCTGATCGCCACGCCATCGTCGAGGGCATGACCGGCGGCCAGCACGGAACCGCCGGCGGCGAGCCAGAAGGCGCGCACCAACTCCGGCGAGTACGGCACTTCGAGCTCTAACTCTTCCAGCGCGGTGAGCGTGCCCGTTTTCAATTTGTGGACGTACTGCGGAGTGTGCACGAGCAGCACGTCCTGGTCGGTGGCCGGACTAGGAGTGACAAAATCGGAAGGCGCGGCCATCCCGGAGGCGAGCAGCCGGTCATGAGTGCACTTGTACTTTTCGGAGGGAAAAACATGGGAGCCGATGGGCAGGTAGTAGTCGTCGCTGTAGGCGAGCTTGAAGGGCAGCATTCAGCACTCAGCATTGAGCACTCGGCGGGTCGAGAGACTCAAAACTTCATATCATACGCGATTGCCCGGGATTTGGAAGAACGTCGTACGCTGTTCGCCGCTCGCTGTTCGGGAGCCGCAATTCGCCATTCGTCGCCGGCTCCCGATCTTCCACAGCTGTTAAACTTGGCCGGTTGCCTGCCAAAAAGAAATCGCCGCAAAGGAGTGCCACGCCTGGGCCGCTGCCCGATTCCGCCCTGCGTCGTGGGGAACAGGGGCGGATTTTCCTGATCGATACGATGTCGTTCATTTTTCGCGCCTATCACGCGATGGCGCGGCAGCGGCCGATGTCCACGAAGACTGGGGTGCCGACGGCGGCGACGTATGTTTTCGTCAACATGCTGCGGAAGCTGCGGGACGATTTTTCACCCGAGTATCTGGCGGCCGTATTCGATGTGGGCGCGCCGACGATCCGCAATCAGCAGGCGGAAGCGATTAC
>PLHP01000263.1:5519-6474 GCA_003138955.1 Acidobacteriaceae bacterium
CGAGCGACAAAGACATGCTGCAATTGGTGAACGATAAGGTACAGGTGCTGAATCCGCCGAAGGACAACCTGATTTGCGATGCGGCGAAAGTCGAGGAGATTCTCGGAGTGCCTCCGTCGAAGGTGGTGGATGTAATGGCGTTGCGCGGCGACGCGGTGGACAACATTCCGGGGGCGCCGGGGATCGGCGACAAGGGGTCGGTGGAACTGATTCAGCGCTTTGGAAGCGTGGAGCAGGCGCTGGAACATGCGGCTGAGGTGGAGAAGAAGACCTATCGGGAATCGCTGCAGAACAATCGCGACAATATTCTTTACAGCAAGCAACTGGTGACGATCGATACCGACGTAGCGGTCGAACTGGATGTTGCGGCGATGAAAGCGGGCGAACCAGACGTTGAATCTTTGCGGGCGCTGTTTGCCGAACTGGAATTTACTTCTTTGTTGAAAGAACTGCTTCCCGTAGTTGCGGTGAAGGAGGGCGACTACCGGGAGATCAAGTCGAAGGCTGAATTCGAGGAATATTTGAGAGACGTGGGCGAGAGCGCACCGCTCGCGCTGGCAATTCCGACCGAGGACACTGATGGCATTTATAACGACGGCATTTATAGCGACCGCATTTACGCTGACGGCAGCGCTGAAGAAGGCGAGCCTCAGCCGGCTCAGTCGGGGTTTCTCGCTTTGCAGCCCGCGGATGCGGTGGATCGGGGTGCAGGACGTGCAGAGCGCATTGCCGTGTCGAATGCACCGGGGGCGGGGGCGATGGTCGCGCTGGAAGACCGGGCGCTCGCCGACCTGGTAAAGAGCGTGCTCGAAGATGCCGCTCTGCCGAAGACGGTTCATGATCTCAAGTTGGCCCTGCATTATTTTTCAGAGCATTTTTCCGAGCATGGCATCGCGCTGGCCGGAGTGAAGCATGATCCGATGCTGTATTCCTACCTGCTCGATCCGACCTATTC
>PLHP01000161.1 GCA_003138955.1 Acidobacteriaceae bacterium
ACGACGGAGCGCATCAGGGCCGCGGCGTCGTTCTCCATTTTCATTTTCATCACGTCGTCCATCTTCTCGCCGAGGATGACGGGATGCGCTGCGCCGGTGTTGGTTCCGGGAGCCATGGCGGCAACGTCTCCGCATTCGAGGATGAAGAAGCCGGCGGATGCGGCGCGGCTTCCGCTGGGCGTTACGTAGATGATGACGGGAACCGGCGAGGCCACGATTTTTTCTATGATTTCGCGCGTCGAATCGACCAGTCCTCCGGGAGTGTTGATCTCGATCAGGACGGCTTGATCGTGGTTGGCGGCTGCCGCGGCGAGGGCGCGGCCAATGTATTCGGCGGTGACAGGCTGAATGGCGTCGTTCACTGCGACCCGCAAGACGTCGGCGGAGCAGACGGCGGCGAACAGAAAGAGCAGGGCGATCCAACTGCCCGCATGGCGAATCGAGCGGTGCCGTGGGCACGGGCAACTGCCGAGCTTTGCTCGGCTTGGACGGGCGCGGACGCCCGTCCCCACACGAGCGCTTCTGAGAGCTGAGAACTGAGAGCTGAGAGCTGATTTCATGGCGGTGACAGCGGCTGCGCTTTCTCCGCGAGCTTGGCTGCTAAGGTGCGCTTCAGGTCCTGGCCCGCGGGATTGCCGGGTTCGAGTTGCAGCGCCCGATCGATGTTCTGGGCGGCCGCTTCCATTCTATTTTCTCTCAAATCGAGCCGCGCAAGAAACAGGTAGGCCTCCGCCGACTCGCGAATGCGGAGGGCGGCCTCGGCCTGGGCGCGGGCCTCGAGCACGTCGCCGCGAGCGTCATAATCTTCGGCAAGGGCGGTGAGCGGCGCGGGGCTCGAGGGGTCGACCGCCGCGGCGTGGCGGAATTCGGCCTCGGCTTCGGTGGTGAATCCGTGGGCCAGGAGTTCTTTGCCGAGTTCGAGGTGAAAACGCGCGTGGGCGCGGGGATCGGAGCGGACAAACTGCTGCTCGGCCCAGCTCCCCATTTGCATGGTCATCTGGCGGAAGGCGTTCTCCTCGTAGTTGCGCTTGATGCGCTCGATCGAGGCCTTCGAGGGCGTGCTGGCCGGCACGATACTTCCGGGCGGAGGCGTTAGATAGTCGAGCAACATTTTCGCTTCGCTGTCGTTCGGGCGACGATCGAGCGTTGCGTGCAGTTCGCGGGCCGCGCCGGCGCGATCGCCAGCCTGGGTCAGAGTCACTCCCAGGTTGAAGTGATAGTCGGGGTCGCTGGGATCGTTCTGAATCGCGCTCTCGAAATAGTCGACGGCTTTTTTCTGGCCGCGGCGGGCGGCGACCACTCCGAGGTTGTTGTAGACCTCGGCCAGAGGCAGGCGCGCGGCCACGAACTGGAACGCGCTTTCGGATTTCGCGAAGTCTCCATGAGCGTAGGCGGCGAGACCGAGATAGAAATTGGCCTCGCGAGCGACTGCGGAAGAAGGCTGAACCTGGCCCAGGGCGGCGATGGCCGGTTCGTAAGCACGCTGGAGGTAGTAGGTCTTGCCGAGTTCGAGCCAGGCGTGAGCATAATCGGGATTAAGGCGGACGGCTTCGCGATAGCGCTGCACTTTTTCTTCATCAACAGTGGCGAGCATGCCGCGTATGTAATTTTCCAGGGCGTCGAGGCGCACGGGAGCAACGCTGGCGATGTACTTGTCCTTGGGCAGGGAAAAATCGGCGTGGATGAGGGAAAGCAGATCCCACGCCAGCGCGGATTGCAGCCGGCCAACATCGGCGAGGGGCGCGGACTCGGTGACAGCGGGCGAGAGTTTCTGAGCTCGCATGTCGAGCAACTGGGCGCTGGCAGTCAGGCGCTCGCCGTCGAAGCGATAGGAACCAAGGACAGCGTAATCGACATCCATCTGCTCGGCGAGGCGGTAGAGGGTGGCGCGCGAAGGATGAACGCCGGCCGGAACGCCCTGGCGATCGTAGGCCCGGAGCCGCTCGTCACGGCTGGCCACATACAGAATGGGAGAATCGAGTTGCTCGCGGAAGGTTTCGGGAAAAGATTCGCCGAGCCATTCCAGGCCGGGCGTGGGAGAAGCATTCTCGAAGGGAATGACGACCAGGGTGTGGCCGACGACGATGCGGTCGGCCATACTTCGAGCGGAGGTGATGCTGTCCTGGGCGCGAAGGGACGCGCAGCGAAGCAGGCAAAACACAAACACGATGACAGCGGCGCGTTTCACGACAAGGTAATTATATCGGTAAGGAGAGAGGGCGCATCACGTGCGGGCCGGCTTCGCACCATTCCGCTGGCTACATCGCCCGTCCTCCGCATACACTGCTTCTTCACACTTTGCTTCTTTGCACCGTGCTTCCACTTTGATGACTCCGGCGCAGCCCAGTTCGTTAGCCCTGCGTTTTCTGGTGCCTTCCGTCCGCGACATCATTTTCATTTTTCTTTTCTGGTCTCTTTTGGCGGGGCCTTTGTCGAATCGGCCGCTGGCGGATGCGGATATCGGGTGGCATATCCGAAACGGCGAGCGGATTCTGGCGACGCACTCGCTTACCCGCACCGATCCGTTTTCTTCCACCATGCAAGGCCAGCCCTGGTTTGCCTGGGAGTGGCTGTACGACGTTCTGCTCGGGATTCTTCACCAGGCTTGCGGACTGAACGGAGTGGTTTGGTTGTGCGCCTTGTTGGTGGCCGCGATTTTCGTGCTGCTGCTTTCGCAACTGCTGCGGGGCGGGACCGGTCTGCTGCTGGCGATCCTGCTGATGTTGCTGGCGGAGGCCGCTGCGACAATTCATCTCTATGCGCGCCCGCACATTGTGAGCTGGTTTTTTTCGCTGCTCTGGTTTGCCGTATTAGAGAATTGGGAGTGCTGGTCGTTGGTCGGTCTTCGCTGTTCGTCGTTCGCTGTTCGCGGTTGGCCTGGCGGACGACGAACAGCGATCAGCGAAGAGCGAAATGCGAACAGCGAACCGCGAGCGACTGGCGGCCAACGATGCGACCATTCAAGCCTGCCGCGATGGATCCCCTGGTTCTTTCCCGCCTCGATGTTGCTTTGGGTAAATCTGCATGGCGGCTGGATATTCGGGATGGCGCTGTTCGGAATCTACACCTTCGCGGCGTTGGTAGAAAGTTTGCGCACGCAAGATGCATTCGCCGCGATTCGCGCCTCGCATCGGGCCCGTGCCATGGCTTCGGCCTTCGCGGCCTCGGCCGTGGCAACGCTCGTGAATCCGTTTGGCTGGCGGCTGCACGCGCACATCTATCGCTATCTGGGCGATCGCTACCTGATGAACCATATCGACGAATTCCGTTCGCCTGATTTTCACGGCTGGTCGCAGCGCTCGTTTGCGGTCATCCTGGTGCTGGTGCTGATTGCGTTTGCGGGCGATCGTTTTTCGGGCGAGCGTCTTTCGGACGATCGGGGGAAGGTGCGGCTTAGTCACTTGCTGGTCGTGCTGCTGGCGGCGTATGCGGGATTTTATTCGTCGCGCAATCTTCCGGTTTCTTCGATGCTGCTGGTGCTGATCGCGGGGCCGATCTTGTGGGGAAACTTCGCTGCATTGGCGGAGAAGCCGGGTGCCTGGCACTGGGTGCGTAACGGCGCGGCCCGAATTTCAAAGTTCTCCGATCGCATGGGCGCGCAGGAAATGGAGCTTCGCGGGCATTTGTGGCCGGTGGTCTCGGTGGCCTTGGCATTCGCGATCTGTCTTGAGGGGGGATGGCTGGGCTCGCGACAGCTGATTCACGCGCAATTTGATCCGAAGAAAATGCCGGTGGCGGCGGTGAATTTTCTGCAGAAAGAATTCCAAGACTCCAAGAATAAAGACAAGCAGCCGAGCGCGGAGCCGGTTTTCTCGACCGATGCCTGGGGAGGCTATCTCATCTATCGAATGTATCCCGAGCGGAAGGTCGTAGTCGATGACCGTCACGATCTCTATGGCTCGGACCGGATTCGCCAGTACCTGATTCTGACTCAGGGGGAGCCGGGATGGCAGAGCGTGCTGCAAGATTGGCAGATTCGGACGGCGCTTTTGCCCACCGACTCGACGCTGGCCAACCTGCTCCGCGAACTTCCGCGGGATTGGCGGGTTGCTTATGAAGACAACATTGACGTGGTGTTTGAGAGGCGCGATAACATCCCCGATGGGCGACAGCATTAATCTTTCGAACTGTCCGCCTGACGAGACAAACTCTGCAACCGGAGCGCTTTCGCATCATCTGATGTAGTTGAGTTTCGTGCTGGCTGCCTGGGAAGTGTTACCTTTGAACGCGCGCAAGAGCTACCGCGCTTGAGCTTCTGAGGGGCTGAAAGCATATGCGGATCGCAAGAATATGCCCGTGTGCCGAGAGATGTGCGGAGAGCTGCCGATGAAGGCTCAGTGTTTGCCGTTCGCGCAGATTCCGCACACCACTCGCCTCTTCCTTGATTATCTTTCCGATGCTCCTTCCGTTCGCGGGATGTATCCGCGGTCGCCGCTTTTTTCCGAGTGGGTAAAAGAAGAATCCCAGCGCGTCGATTACGACGCCACGCGTCGGGCGAAAGTTAGCGAAATTCTCGAGCGGCAGAATCGGACTTGGAGCGCTTCTCCGAAGACTTTGGCCAACATTGAGCGGCTCCGGCGGGGCGCGCTGGCGGCGGTTACGGGGCAGCAAGTTGGTCTTTTCGGTGGACCGCTGTTTTCGATTTTCAAGGCGCTGACGGCGGTCAAGCTTGCGGAACAGGCTACGGCGGCCGGAGTGGACTGCGTTCCGGTCTTTTGGCTGGCGACCGAGGATCACGATTTGGCCGAGGTCAACCATGTCGCGCTCGTTTCTGAACACGGCCTTCCGGAAACATTCGCGGTGGAAAGCCGAGCTGAAAGTAACGCCGTCGCCGATGCGCCCGTGGGCGCCGTCAAATTTGGGGCGGAAATTGAGCCGGTGGTCGAGCGCGCCGCCACGCTGTTGGGGGATTCCGAGGTCGCGACATGGCTGCGTCAGGCCTATCGTCCCGGGGAAACTCTGGGCAGTGCGTTTGCTCTGCTGTTTACGCGGCTGTTTGCGGATTGGGGCGTCATTCTGCTCGATCCGGCCGGCCTTGATTCGACGGGCAAGGATTTTCATGACCTGGCAAAACCCCTGTTCCGCGCGGCGATCGAACGGGCCTCCGAGCTCGATGAGGCACTCCTTGGGCGCGGCAAGGCGCTTGAAGCGGCGGGATATCACCAGCAAGTGAAAGTGACTTCGGCGACCACGCTGCTTTTTACGTTGAAGAATGGCAGTCGTACTGTAGTGCATCGCAGAAATAATGGCGCCAACGGCAGTGAGTTCGCTGTCGGTGAGGAGCGGATCTCGCCCAAGGAACTGGTTGAGCAGATTGAACAGGCTCCCGAGAAGTTCAGCCCGAATGTTCTGTTTCGTCCGGTGGTGCAGGATTACCTGTTGCCTACGCTGGTTTACACCGGAGGAGCGGCCGAAGTCGCATACTTCGCGCAGGCCGCCGTCGTCTACGAGAAACTGCTGGGACGCGTGACGCCGATCCTGCCGCGGTTTTCGGCGACGTTGCTCGAAGCCAAGGCAGAGCGCATTCTGACGCGCTACCAACTTGGGCTGCCCGATGTTTTCCACGGCCCGGAAAAAGTTCGCGAAGCGATTGCCGCTCGTTCGCTGCCATCGGACTTGCAGGCCCGCTTTTCGGAAGCCTATGCGAGTGCGGAGCAGTCGATGGCGGTGGTTCGCGAAGCGATCGGCAGATTGGATTCGACGCTCATCAAGGCGGCGGACCGTGCCCGGATGAGCATGTGGAAGCAAATCAACCGGCTGCACCGGCGGGCGTCGCGCGCCGAACTGCTGCGGAATGAGGTCGTCACGCGGCACGCGGATGCCTTGAGCCACGCCCTGTTTCCGCATAAGGCGCTGCAGGAGCGCGAGGTGGCGGGCGTGAGCTTCGTGGCGCGATATGGGCCGGAGTTGCTTGCGAATCTGTATCAGACGATCCGCGCCGATTGCCACGATCACCAGGTGATTGCGGTGCAGTAGGGCTGGCGCCGTCTCCCGCTGCGAAATAGACGCGGCGAGCCGCGTCTCTACTGGGAATCAGGCGCCCGTTTAGAGTGTGCGTGAGAACGGGGTCCCTTCGACTTCGCTCAGGGCAGGCTCTCCGGGACTTGAAGCAGTGGTCCATGTTCACCCAGCGCTGAAGCGCTGGGCTAAGTTAGTTCGCCCCTCCGGGGCTGGGTCCTCAGGCATTTGGTTCCACCGGATTGCCCAAAAACGAGTTCTGACGCACACACTTTTGGGGGCTCGGCACCGACCATCAACTTCGCCGCAGAACGATTTGCAACTCCGCGAGCGATTCAACTCGCGGCACTCCTTTGTCGCGGTAGGCGCCTGGGACGTCCATCAACAATGCGTGCATGCCTGCGCCGGTCGCGCCGAGATAGTCAACGGAATAGACGTCGCCGACATAGAGGCTCTCTTCGGGCGCGGCATTCATGCTCATTAGGGCTTGGCGAAAAATTTCCGGGTGCGGCTTCTCGTAGCCGACGAGTCCGGAGTCGGTGATGGTGCGGAAGCANNACTGCGATCCGGTAGCGCTCGCCGATCTCGTGCAGCTGTTCGGCGGTGCCGGGGCGAATCGTGTCCCAGTTGCCGGAATTCTGGATGGCGGCGACGAGTTGGTCGCGGATGGCGTCGTCCTTAAGTCCGATCTCGGAGAGCAATTGGGAGTAGAACATCCACCAGAAACCGTGGTCGGGGCTGCCGTTCTTGGTGATCGTCCCAGTCATGATTCCATCGAACCGATTCTTGGTTCGGCATTCCAGATCGCGCAGGTGCTCGCCATCGGGCGCGATGCCGCGTTCGGCGAGAGGCGCGTGAATGCGCTGGCGATTGGGGAAGAGCAGGGTGTTACCCACGTCGAAGAAGATGACTTTGAGTTTCGAGTTCATAGTTTGTACTGCTGCCCATTCTAAAGCTCACGGGTGGGCGATTCCGCGCGGGAAAAAGCGCCGGATCAATTAAACTGAAAAATTGCCGATGTATTAAACGGAATCGGAAGTCATGGCTCAACTGCGCGTTGTCGTGCTGTGGCACCAGCACCAGCCGTTCTACAAAGACCTGGTGACGGGGCAGTATCGCCTGCCCTGGACGCGCCTCCATGCCTTGAAAGACTACTACGGGATGGTGAAGTTGCTGGACGAGTTCCCGCAGGTGCATCAGACGTTCAATCTGGTGCCCTCGCTGATCGCGCAGATTCAGGATTATGTTTCGGGCGAGGCGCAGGACCCTTTTCTGCAGGTTGCGAGTAAGCCCGCGAAAGACCTAACAGAACGGGAGCGGCGGTTTGCGCTGGAATACTTGTTTCAGGCGAATACGGCGAATGTAATCGGGCGCTATCCGCGGTACCGCGAGCTGTGGGAGAAATTTCACGGGGCGGGGGAGTCGCCGGAGCGAGCGGAGAAATATTTTCAGGTTCAGGACTTCACCGACTTGCAGGTGCTCTCGCAGATTGGATGGTTCGACGAGTATTTTCTGGCGGAGAAAGACGTTGCGGAACTGATCCGCAAAGGCCGGAACTATACGCTCGAAGACCAGCGGTTGGTAATGGCGCGGGAGCGCGAGCTGCTCTGCCGGGTTCTGCCGGTGCATGCGGAGGCGGCAAAGAAGGGCCTGATCGAGATTTCGACTTCACCTTTTTATCATCCCATTCTGCCGCTGGTGTGCGACACGCAGATGGGGGCGGTTTCTTCGCCGGGGCTGGCGTTGCCGCAGAACCGCTATCGCCATCCTGAGGATGCTCGCGAGCAACTGGAGCGCGGGCTGGATCTGCACCAGAAAGTGTTTGGGATGCGGCCGCAAGGGGTGTGGCCGTCCGAAGGCAGCGTTTCCGAAGAGGTGTTGACGATTGCACAGCAGCTTGGAGTGCAATGGATGGCGACCGACGAGGGCGTGCTGGGACGGAGCCTGGGGATGAATTTCTCACGCGACGGTTATGGTCGTCTGAACTCGGACGGGGCGCACCGGCTGTACACGATCTATCGCTACGAGAATGCCGATACGCGGATGAATCTGCTGTTCCGCGACCACACGCTTTCCGACCTGATCGGATTCGTATATTCGGGAATGCCGCCGCAGGACGCCGCCAATAATCTCATCCATAAGATTAAGGAATCGGCGCAGCCGATTCTAGCCAATGGGCAAGATGCTGTGGTCCCCATCATTCTGGACGGCGAGAATGCCTGGGAATACTACCCGCGTTCGGGGCGAGAATTCTTGCGGAGATTTTATGACGCTTTGCAGAAGGATCCGGGGATGCAAGCGGTGACGGTGACGGAGGCGATCACGCGCCACAAGAACGCCGGTCAGCTGAAGTCGCTGGTGCCGGGGTCGTGGATCAACGCAAACTTCAACGTTTGGATTGGAGCGCCGGAGGATAACAAAGCCTGGGACTACCTGTATCACGCGCGCAATTTCTATGCGCAGGAGGCGCCGGGCGCAACCGAGGAACAACGCAAACTGGCGTTTGAAGAGATCGTGATCGCCGAGGGCAGCGACTGGAACTGGTGGTACGGACCGGAGCACCACTCGGCGAACGATCGCGACTTCGACGAACTCTACCGCAAACACCTGTCGAACGTTTACCAGGCGTTGGGCGGGACCCCGCCGGATTATCTGGCGCAGCCGATCCCCGGGGGAGTGGCGCGGCCTTCGTTCACGCCGCAAACCGCCTACATCCATCCCCGCATCTCAGGCGACAGGGTGCGCTACTTCGAGTGGATGGGGGCGGCGTGTTACACGGCTGACCAGCGCTCGGGCGCCATGCACGGCAAGCAGTTTCTAATGGATGAAGTGTTTGCCGGGATCGACGAGCAGTATGTGTATGGGCGGTTGGATTTCGTCGGCAAAGTGCCGGAAGACGCCTTCGAAGTAGTGGTGAATCTGGAGTCCTGGGCCAACGATGCCGCCAAGCCCCGGCGCGAACTGCGGTTGGGTGCGGCGGTGGATGGGGGCCGCATGCAGTCGTGGAAAGTGACGCAGAGCGAAAACGTGGTGGCAGATTCGGCGGATGCGAAAGACATTGCGCGGGTGGCGCTCGACCGGAATTTTGAGTTTCGCCTGCCGCTCACGTGGCTGCTCGCGGCTCCGCTGGAGATTGACAAAGTGCGAGGACCGAAAAGCTCGGATGTGCTGACCGTCCGGCTGCGCCTGCGCTTCAGTTTGTGGCAGAACCATCTGCCGGTTGATGCATTGCCGGTGGAAGGCTGGATCGAACTGGAGTTGCTGGCGGAAGAGGATCTGCTCGCAGCGGGTGGGTAGTTCAGAAATGTGTGGAAGCGGGGCTTTGCCCGCTAACTTACAGCGGAACCTCTTCCGAGCGGCCCGTGATACGACCAGAACCCGGACTACGCCATCCTGCGCGTGAGCGAAATCGCCTGTGGCTGTTGAAAAAGGGCCGCGTGAAATCGGAAATTAGTGGGTGTGAGTACCACAGCGAGGAAGAGTTTCTTGCTGGGGTTAGAAAACTAATTGGTTACCGGGAGCGGTGGCTTTGGTCCTTGACTGAGGAAGCGGACCAACCGTTTGATATTTTGCGCAGCCGCCGCTAGGAAGAACTGCTCGCGAACAAATTTTAATCTCCGCAGACGCAGGCGACGAAGGCCGATCTGATTCTTGAGTTCCGCAAACAATGCCTCTACCTTCTTTCGTTCCCGTTGGAAGTTAGCAAAAGCCGGAGTTCGAGCCAGTTCGCGAGCGTGTTGCCGGGCGGGCTCGTGGATGTGGATGGCGAGATACTTGTACTGGCCCGTGGTGCATTGCGCCTTTTGCGGACACGCACCGCAACGCTTGCGGCTTCCGATGTAGGCGTGGGTTCGATTCCTCACATTCAAACCGACGAAGTTGAGTGGTTGGCCAGCAGGACAGAGGTAGCTGTTGGTTTCGGAAGATAAGTAAAACGGTCGGGACCGTAGAGCGAACTGTTCTTACGCAGAGCACTGTCCCGCGTGCGCATATACGGTGTGATCCCCCGCTGCATTAACCATTGTAGGAACTCACCGTTACCGTAAGTGGCATCGGCGGCCACCGATGCGGGCTCCCGTCCTTGCCATTCGGCGAAACGGGCGATCATGTGTTGTGCGGCCACCGTTTCCTGGCTCATGCGCGCCGCCGTCGCCTGCACCCCCACAATCACACAACTCTGATTGTCGACCAGGTAATTGTCGTAGTAACCCAGCCGGGCCGGAGTCCCGCCCTTGGTCGCGTAGGTCGCATCCGGATCGGTGGTCGACACCAGTTCCTGCTCATGCACCGGCTCTTCGGTCGGGTTCTGCTGCTCCAGTTCCACCAGATACTGGCGCACGGTTTGGTTCACTTGCGCCGCTTCTGCTAACTGCTCGCGTGGAATTCGGCTCTCCTTATTGGCATTGGCCTCGACGAAACTGCCATCCACCGACAGGTTCTCTCCTTGCACCCGTCCCGCTTCCAGGCAGCGCGCCACAATCTCCTCAAACAACTGCTCGAACAGTTTGGACTCCTGGAACCTTCCGTGCCGGTTCTTGGAGAACGTGGAGTGGTGCGGAATCTCCTGATCGAAGCCCAGGCCGGTAAACCAGCGCCACGCCAGATGCATGCGCAGTTCCTCAACCAACTTGCGTTCGCTGGTGACGCCATACAAATAGCCGATCAACAGGATGCGCAGCAGCAGCTCGGGATCGATGGACGGGCGGCCCGTCTCGCTGTAGCTCGCCTTTAGCCTCTCGCGCACAAAGGCAAAGCTGATGTGCTTTTCGATCAGCCGCAGTAGGTGGGTCTCAGGAACTTGATCTTCCAGACGGAAGTAGTAAAACAAGGCTTCGGAACGATCGTGTTGCCCCATCATGATGAGCACGCCTCCGAGAATGGTGATCCAGCAGAACATGGCAAGGATTTCTTCCTTGTACCACGCTTCTGCTACCTCTCCGCATGCTAATCACAGTGACTTTTTCAACACCCACGCCTGTTCTCAACAGTTACGGAAAGAGCATAATACTGCTGCGAGGTATCCGCATGATTCGGCCTAAGGGCACAATCGCAGGCGTGGGGGTACTGCTTTTTCTGTTGGGTGCCCAAACAGTACCACTGACTCAGACAGTACCGGAGCCAGCGCCAATACCGGAGACGGGATACGTTTCCGATTCGCGGTATGTCAATGCATTTTTTGGATTCTCGCTGCCGCTGCCCCATGATGCTGATTTTCGAGACTTCGCGCTTCCATCAAGGGGGAACTCCCACTCAATTTTTGGTCTTCAAGCTCAGCGAAAAGGCTTAACCGCTCTGACGGTCAGCGCCACTCAAGCCACTGGCAATCCGACCGACGATGTTCGGAAAGCAGCGGCGGGCGGGAAAGGAGCATCAGTTAAGAGAGTTGAAATCGGGGGCAAAGAGTTCTGGAAATCTGAATCAGAGGATAATAGCCGCGCTGGCACTATGCACACGTTTATTTGTGCGACCGCAATGAGCGGCTATACTTTGCAATTCACGCTCGTGTCTTTTGATGAAAAGCTTGCCAAGGAACTGTGGCACAATATCGAGTCGATCACCTTTGTCGATCCCGTTCAGGCAAAAATCTTGGCTGGTAGCAACGCCCGCCTGTTTCCGGCAGAGGTCGAAGCTGCGCCTAGTCCCACAGTATCCCCCACGCATATTGCGCAACTAAGACTTGGCGTCGTGTCCGGCAATACGTATACAAACGACATGCTAGGTTTTTCCTTTCAGTTCCCATCCGCATGGGTCGTGGCCGAGAAGGCGACACAAGATAAAGTCGTGGAAGCCGGGCATCAATTTGCATACGGGAATGACTCGGCTGCGGCTCGTGAACACGAGATCGCGAAAGAATGCGGCAGGATACTGCTTTCGGCCAGTCAATATCCTGAGGGCACAAAGACCGATGAGGTAAATCCGTTAGTTGCGATCATGGCTTTCGATTCCGCATGTCTACCGGGCGTGCACCTGCCGAACTCGACCAGCGACACTGATGCGATCCGACAATTGGGGGTGCAGATTGCAAGGTCGCTGTCAGGAACACCATTCTTTGGCAAGGGGCAAAATAAGATCAGGGCATTCGTGCTACAGAACCGCATGATGGTTGACCTTTCGAGCGGGTTCAAGGTCAATGTACCAACCAGAAAACAGCCCATCGATGTTTTCAGTTCCGTCATCTTTACTGAAGACAGCAACTACTGGGTGATGTGGTTGTTCATGAACGGGAGCCAATCTGGACTCGATGACCTCAGGAAGAACATCAGGATTGCCTTTGCCCCCGATAGCGCGACCGACCGGAGTAAGACGAACTGATAGGTTTCCTAATTGGCGAAACATCGCCACAGCACTCATAACCCCAGAACCCGGCGGACGCTACCGCCCAGAAACCCGCCACACCTCCGCCATCAAATGCTGAACGTCGAACTGTAGCCCCAGGCACCCTAAATTAGCCCCGTCCCCACACGGTCTAATTCTTGCTACTGGCCGCTGCTGGCGACGGCCACAGTCATTGTCATCGGACGGCTCAATTCCATCACCAACTCTGTGCCTGCCGGCAGCATCGCGGAACGGTGCTTGCCGAGCCAGTGCGTGACGGTCACGGTGGCGCCGACGGCTCCGCCGATGAGGAGGCCTTTGCCGCCTCCCGCCAAGCCGCCGATGAGCATTCCGCCGCCAGTGCCCAAGCCGATTTCGGTGAGATCTTTGCCGTCGTGGCCATCGCCTTTGAACTGCCCTTCGGTGTTGACGTCGGTGCCGTGGCGGGCGTTGGTGTCAACCAGCGTGGCGTTCAGCATGAACCTGTCTCCATTGGGAAGGATAAGGTTCTCGGGGAAGATGGCGATGGTGGGTTTGCCGGCAATGCGCCGCGGTTCGTTGGTTTTCGTGACGCGGCCCTCGACGGTCGTGCCGATGGGAATCACGGTTTTTCCGTCCATCACGAGGGGCTCAGTGACTCTGGCCGAGAACGGATCTCCGGCTTTCGAGCTGAAGGTTGCGAGCGTGGTTTCGAGCTTCATCTTGACGGCGGTGCCGGTGGGCAGGGCGGTTTGCGCCCACGCGAAACTTGCGATCAGGATGAGCGATGTCAGCGAAAGTGTTTTTTTCATGTTGCCTCCAAAGTTGCCTAAAAGGTTCAATTCCGCATCTTTTTCAGAGTCGAATCTCAGAATCCAATCTCAAAGTCCCAGCAAAGCTCCGATAACCTCATTCAGCGGCGCGCGGTCGAGCTGGTTATCGCCGCGATAGATGTAGCGCACCAGGCCGCGCTCGTCATCGCGACCGCCGCGACAAATCACGAGCGTGGCGGGGTGCGCAATGTTAATGGCATCGGCGGCGAGTGCGTGATGGAGCCCGTAGGCTTTGGTCACGGCCCGATCCTCATCGAGCAGGAAGACGCTGGCGATGGGATGCTTCTCCAGGAATCTTCCCGGCTTCCACACGCCGTCCCGCTTTTCGGCGGCAATGAACGCCAACTGTGCTGGCGCTGCTTCAATTTCCGGTCTCCGCGACTCGAACTGAGTCATGCGCTTCACGCAGTTCGGTCACCANNGTGCCGCGCAGAAACTCGAGAATCAGCGTGCCCTGTGCGAGCAGGGCGCCGAGAGTGAATGTGCCCTCGCGGTTGGCCGCTCCCAGGGAAAAGTCTGGGGCGCGCGATCCGATTTCCAGAGTTTCGGTGCGGTTCTTCATGTTGAGTTCGACTCTAAGCGAGGTGGAAATCAGGAACAATAACGGATGGGGTACCGGGGACAGACCACTGGGCGATTCGTCGGGGCATGTCCCAGCGCACAGACCGGGACGTGCCCTGTCCGATATAATTTCGCTTTGCACGCAGGAGACGCGGCAAGCCGCGTCTCTACAATTAGATAATATGTTTCTCAATCAATCCGATGAATAAAGGACGCACTTATGCCTCTTACAAGTATTGCTGATATCCGCGGACGCCAGGTGCTCGACTCGCGCGGCAATCCGACCGTTGAAGCTGAAGTTTTTCTGGATGGCGGCGCCAGCGCGCGGGCCATTGTGCCGAGTGGCGCGTCCACCGGTGAGCATGAAGCCGTGGAATTGCGTGACGGCGACAAAAGCCAGTACATGGGCAAGGGCGTTCTGCAGGCGGCTGCGAACGTCAATGGCGAGATTGCGGAAGCCCTCAGCGGGGTGGACGCGGCCGACCAGGGCACGCTCGACGCCAGGCTGATAGATCTTGATGGCACTCCCAACAAGGGGCGGCTGGGCGCGAACGCGATTCTGGCGGTTTCGATGGCCGCTGCTCGCGCTTCGGCCAGAGCGTTCGAAATGCCGCTTTATCGTTATCTCGGCGGGGCCGCGGCCAACACTTTGCCGGTGCCGATGATGAACATCCTCAACGGGGGCGCGCACGCCGATAACAACGTCGACTTCCAGGAGTTCATGGTGATGCCGGTGGGAGCGCCGTCGTTTTCCGAGGCGCTGCGCTGGGGCGTGGAAGTTTTTCATACGCTCAAGGGCGTGTTGAAAAAGCGCGGCTACAACACGGCGGTCGGCGACGAGGGAGGGTTTGCTCCGTCGGTGAAGTCGAATGTCGAGGCCATTGAAGTTGTGCTGGAGGCGATTCAGCAGGCGGGCTACAAGCCGGGTGAGGAGATCGCGATTGCGCTCGATCCGGCGGCCAGCGAGTTCTTTCAGGACGGAAAATATGTTTTCAAGAAATCCGACAAGTCGGCAAAAAGTTCTGAAGACATGATTCGCTTCTACGCAAAATGGGTGAACGATTACCCCATCGTGTCACTCGAGGACGGCCTTTCCGAAAACGACTGGGACGGCTGGGCGCTCTTGACCAAAGAACTGGGAGGCAAGATTCAACTTGTGGCCGACGACATCTTCGTCACCAACATTGAGATCTTCGCCAAGGGCATTGAGAGAGGGATCGCCAATTCGATCTTGATCAAACTCAATCAGATTGGCACGGTCAGCGAGACGCTCGACGCCATCGACCTGGCGCGGCGCAACGGATACACGTCAGTGATCTCGCATCGTTCCGGCGAAACCGAAGACACGTTTATTGCGGACTTTGCGGTGGCGACTGGAGTGGGGCAGATCAAGACGGGCTCGGCTTCACGCACGGACAGAATTTCCAAGTACAACCAGTTGCTGCGCATTGAAGAGGAACTGGGAGGGGCGGCACGGTTCTTGGGGGTGAAGGCGCTGAATTACAAAGGATAGGACCCGAGACGGGATGGGGCACTGACTGATGGATCTCCTTGTTCCGATACGGCAATCCGATCTTGCTGCTGCGCTTCTCCTCTGACCGGGGACCGCACTCTATTTTCGCGCCTTGACTTAGTCCATGACTAAGCTATACTGAACTCATGGAAGTCAATATCCACGAGGCCAAAACCCACCTCTCCCGCCTGCTGGAGCGGGTCGCTATGGGCGAAGAGGTCATCATCGCCAAGGCCGGAACTCCCGTCGCCAAGCTCGTTCCAATTAAGCAGACAAATCGCGGGTTCAAGTTCGGATCGGCCAAGGGAAAAATTGTCATTGCCGATGACTTCAACGACCCTCTTCCGAAAGAGATCGAAGATCTTTTCTGGTAATGAAAGTCCTACTGGATACCCACACTTTTCTTTGGGCGGTCATAGACGAGAAAAAATTGTCTCCGAGAGTGCGGAGACTAATGGCTTCGTCTGAGTTATGGTGGAGCGTGGTCAGCCTGTGGGAGGCGATTCAAAAGGCGCAGATCGGGAAGCTCTCGCTTCCGCTGCCGGCCGGGCCTTTTCTGACCAGCGAACTCAGCTCGAACCATGTTCGATTGTTGCCCGTCAGTCTAAGCCACGTTCTGCGAGTGGAAGAGTTGCCGCTCCATCATCGCGATCCGTTCGACCGCTTGATCATCGCGCAGAGTATCGAAGAGGGATGGCCAATCATCACTGCCGATCCCTGGTTTGCACGATATCCGGTTGATGTGATCTGGTAGTTTCGTTCGTTTTTCTCCGTGTCTCCGTGGTGGATTTGTTCTTCTAAGCAGAGAGCCAAAAGCTAGAATCCCATCGTGTCGTCCGCCGAAGGCCCGTACGTCGCGGGCACAGGTTTCCCGTTCAGGCGCAGGTACACGCCGAGTTGCGCGCGATGATGGACCAGGTGGTTCAGGAACATCTCGCGGTAGGCGAGGAAGCGCGACCCTTCGAAGATGGGCTTGCCCTGGAAGCTGAGCTTCCAGTTCTGCGTCCAGGCTTCGTCCGGTGTGTTCTTGAGCGCAGCGCGCACCTTGGCAGCGCCTTCATCAAGAGCGCCGACCAACTGCGCCGCCGACTCAAAGGGCAGAGGCTTGTAACTGCTTTTGGCGAAATCGAGCTCAGGAGTTGTAAGGATCGAAAGGCCAAAGCCGGCCAACTGCGCCACGTGCGGCGCGAGCTTGTTCAGCGGCATCGATTTTGGATGCGGCGCGAAGTCCTTCTTGTCTTCCGGAACGCGTTCGAGGGTCGTGCGCGTCTTTTTCATTTCTTCGTCGAATTCGACTAGAAGAAGTTCACTGATGGGCATGTTTATCCTCCGCAATAGNNCCGGTGTCTCCGTGTTTCCGTGGTGGAATTTCTCGGAAGCGAAAAGCCAATAGCCAAAAGCCAGGAGCTAAAAGCGAATTTATGTCCCGTCCTAAACCTCTCGTTCTCGTCATTCTCGACGGCTGGGGATACCGAGCCGACACCAAAGGCAACGCCATCGCGCTCGCGCGCAAGCCAACGTATGACCGGTTGCTACGCGAGTATCCCAACACGCTGATTCACACGAGCGGGCCGTTTGTCGGACTGCCCGAGGGCCAGATGGGGAACAGCGAAGTTGGCCATCTGAATATGGGCGCCGGGCGCATCGTGCACATGGACATCACGCGCCTCGACCTGATGATCCTTAACGGAGAATTCTTTTCGCATCCCGTGCTTGTCGAAGCAATGAAGAACGCCCGCTTGGGTGGGCGCAAGCTGCACCTGTTCGGCCTGCTATCCGACGGCGGCGTGCATTCGCGGCAGGAGCATTTGTACGCGCTCCTGAAGATGGCCAGGCAGCAGGGAGTCGATCGCGTCTTCGTACACGCCTTTATGGACGGCCGCGACACGTTGCCCACCAATGGCGCTGGCTATCTCGAACAACTGCAGCAGAAGATGCGCGAGTACAACTCTGGCAAGATCGCGACCGTCAACGGCCGTTATTACGCCATGGACCGCGACCGCCGCTGGGAGCGAATCGCCAAGGCCTACAGCGCGATGGTCGAGGGCAAAGCCGAGGGCGGAACGTACGCGGACGCTGTGTTGGGCATGAAAAATTCCTACAACAAAGGCGTGACCGACGAGTTCGTTCTGCCGTTCGTTTGCACGGATGCGCGCGGCGAGGCGCTGGCTAAGATCGGCGACGACGATTCGTGCATCTGTTTCAACTTTCGCGCCGATCGTGTGCGCGAGATCACGCGTGCGCTGTGCCGCAACAGCGGGTTGAACGCACAGGGCGGAAGCGATCTGCCGGGCGCTGCGGATCTGGATGCGGCAATCCCGCGCGAGCGCGTGCCTAAGAACCTGAAGTATGTTTGCATGACGCGGTACGACAAGAACTTCGACTTGCCGGTGGTGATTCCACCGGAAACAATGGCGAACATTCTGGCGGACGTAATGGGCAGGCTCAAACTGCGCAACCTGCGCGTGGCGGAGACAGAGAAATATGCGCACGTGACTTACTTTTTTAATGGCGGCGTGGAGCAGCCTTTTCCGGGAGAAGAACGGGTGATGGTGCAGTCGCCGAAGGTCGCAACTTACGANNCTGAAGCCGGAGATGAGCGCCGCCGGCGTTGCCGCGGCGGTCGTCAAAGCCACGAACGACGGCACGTTCGACGTGATGATCGTCAACTTTGCCAATGCCGATATGGTCGGGCACTCGGGCAAGATTGAGCCGACCGTCAAGGCGGTCGAGACGGTCGATGCCTGCCTGGGCGAGATTGAGAAAGCGGTTCGTGCCAAGGGCGGGGCGATGCTGGTTACCGCCGACCACGGTAATGCGGAAATGATGATCGACCCCGCAACCGGTGGTCCGCATACGGCGCATA
>PLHP01000260.1 GCA_003138955.1 Acidobacteriaceae bacterium
GCATCAGCCGGGGAGGAAAGCTCAAGGCGCGAGCACCGGCGATGGCAATTTTCCTCCCTACGACGGGATTGTCAATGGGAAACACGTGCCAGTTGCCGGTTTTGACACCTTATGCAAGCGGCGCTGTGTAGTGATTAGAGAATGAGTCGAAAGTGCTAAGTGCTTTTCGTGTGTATGTGCGATTGGTGTGGGTTTGCGATTGAAAGTTTTCCTCCGTTCTACATCTTTCTCCACAACCCGCCGCCGCTCTCCACAGGATGTGCACAGAGAGGAAACGGTTTCGAGTTGCGGCGCAAGCGGGTTCGGGTGCAGAGTTCTAAGTACAGTTCAAAATAGAGTTCAAAGTAAGGAATAATTACACAAACATGAAAACCGCAGCCGAAGTTTGTCCCCTTTGTGCGGGCTCAGGATGGAAGCCGGTCCCGGGAGCGGCGGAGCGCGGCGTGACGCGCTGCGATTGCCGACTGCGGGCGCGCGGCGGCGCCCTGATCGCGGCGGCGCGGATTCCGAAGAGATATGAGCATTGTGAGCTCTCGAACTTTACGACGGATTTCCCGGGAGCCAGTCCCTCGATTGCGCTTGCCCACATCACAGCTTCGCGCTTCGTGCAGGAGTTTGATCCGCGAGACGGCGCTGGGCTGCTGCTAATCGGCGGAATCGGGACCGGCAAGACCCACCTCGCAGTGGGTATTCTTAAGGAACTCATTGCGGCCCGAGGAAGCGCCTGCCTTTTTTGCGACTATCGCGAACTGCTGAAACAAATTCAGAACTCCTACAACGATTCTGTCCAGGCGACGGAGCTTCAGGTGCTGCGGCCGGTGTTTGAAGCCGAAGTGCTGCTGCTCGATGAACTGGGCGCCGTGAAACCGAGCGAGTGGGTGTGGGACACGGTCAGCTTGATCCTCAACACGCGCTATAACGACAACCGAGCTACGATCATCACCACAAATTTTGCCGACGAGCCGGCTGCGAGTGTGACTCGGTCATCGTCAGTGTCATTGTCGCCAGCGCGAGCGGCCGCGCGCGAAGAAACCCTCGGCGACCGCATCGGCGAGCGCATGCGCTCCCGCTTGCACGAGATGTGCCGCATCGTGAAGATGGACGGGCCCGACTTCCGCCAGAAATTCAAGAGTGCGAGCTTCGGATGAGGTCGGAGGTCATAGGTCAGATTGCAGAGGTAAATGTGTTCACCTCTGCAATCTGACCTCTAACCTCTGACCTCCTCTACAATCGCAGCAGTGCTGACCGAACGCATCGAGTTCCGGCCGGAAGGTGACGCCGAGGTCTTTTCTGCCGTAGCTGCCGCTCCCGCTGTGTTTCTCCTGCGCGGCGAGGATGCGCACTCCGAGCCTTATGTCACCAAGACCGCCAACCTGCGGCGGCGGCTGCAGCGGCTGCTTTCCGCCCCGGAAGAGCGCACCAAACGCCTCAACCTTCGCGATCGCGTTCGCTGGATCGAATACGCGCTGACCGGCTCCGATTTCGAATCGGGATTCGTCCTCTATCAAGTCCTGCGCGCCGCCTTTCCCAAGACCTACTCGAATCGCCTGCGGCTGCGCTTCGCTCCGCTGGTCAAGCTGCATCTGGAAAACGAATTTCCGCGCGCTTCGATCACGACCCGGATGGGACGAATTTCCGGCAGGAATCTCTACTACGGGCCGTTTGTTTCGCGGGTGGCGGCGGAAAAGTTTATGAACGACGCGCTCGACTTTTTCAAAATGCGGCGCTGTGTGGAAGACCTCCATCCCGACCCGAAATTTCCCGGCTGCGTTTATTCCGAAATGAAGATGTGCTTGGCGCCCTGTTTTCGCGGCTGTACGGATGACGAATACCGCGCCGAAGTGGTGCGAGTCGAGGATTTTCTGGATTCACGCGGCGAATCGCTGAAGCGGCAGATGGCGGCGGAGCGTGATGACGCCTCGACGAAAATGGAATTCGAGACGGCCGCCGCCATCCATGCGCGGCTCGATAAACTCACTCCCGTGCTGCAGCAACTGCCGGAGTTCGTCCGCCGGATTGACCAGTTGCACGCCGTGATTGTACAGAAATCAGTACAGAGGCCTCGCCAGCCGGACGCCGTCGCATTATTCCGCGTCGACGCCGGCGCGCTCGCGGGGCCGCTCGAATTCCCCATTTCCGGTAGCGAGCATACCAAATCGCAATCCATGGAAGCCCGCGTCCAGGGCGCACTGGCTGCGTTTCCACCGGCTAAATCAGGCAGCGCGATCGAACGCATGGAGCACCTGGCAATCCTGAAGCGCTGGTGCTATCGCGGAACCCGCGCGGGCGAAATTTTCTTTGCCGATGCCAGCGGAGAACTGCCGATGCGGCGCCTGGTACGCGGAATCGGACGTGTGTACAAGGGCGAAGCGCCCGAAAAGCGAAATGAACCCGGCACCGGTGGAATGACACTCGAAGTTCTCAACTGAACTTCCACTTCATCTCTTCCCCTCTCATACAATGGGATCACTATGGCGAAGAAAACCAGGAAAACGACCACCGGGAAAACATCAACCAAGTCTGCATCCAACAAGAGAACCGCGGCGCGACCAGCGTCTCCCGATCAACCCCTTCGCGATCACCTGCTTTACTTGCTGAAGGGTGGCGGGGCTCACGCCGACTTCGATTCCGCCATGGGCGACTGGCCCGTACAAGTCGCTGGAGTCAAAGTTGCAAACTTCCCTCACACCGCCTGGATGCTGCTCGAGCACATGCGCCTCGCCCAGTGGGACATCCTGGAGTTCAGCCGCAATGCGAAGCACGTCTCTCCGAAATGGCCCGAAGGCTACTGGCCGGCGTCGGAAGCGCCCCCGAATGAGAAGGCATGGATCGCAAGTATGGCCGCGTTCAAGAAGGATCTGCGGACAATGGAGCGACTCGTCTCGGACCGGAAAGTCGATCTCTACGCCCGGATTCCCTGGGGTGATGGGCAAACCATTTTGCGCGAGGCGCTCCTCGTGGCCGATCACAATGCGTATCACCTCGGACAACTGGTGATGCTGCGGAAGAGCATCGGAATCTGAGCCAGCGGAGCGAACTGGAACACCGCCGAGACGCAGAGGACGCCGAGAATTCCTGAGCCATTCAAAACCGAGGGAGCCTGTTTTCCTTTCCAAAAATCCTCATCTTAGTTTCTTAAAAACCCCCAAAAAGGTTTTCTCGGCGCGCTCGGCGTCTCGGCGGTGAATGCTTTCACGCCGGAATCGATGGCCAGTCTGGCGTGCGCGGCGGCCTCTTCCTGAACACGACCCGTATCTCTTCCCGCCAGTGTTCGTCAATTCCCAGCACTTCCCAATCGATCTCCGGCGACAGATAGCGCAGGATCGTATCGGTTGTGGGATGCACGTGCAGAGCGGGCGCGACCAGCATCAGCAGAGGCTTCTGCGGGGAGATCTCGCCTCCGGGAAAATAACCGAATTGCGCAAACTCGCCGCGGCTCTGGTGCCAGGCAACGCGCGACCAGTAATCCACGCCTTGCAACGGCAGATGGATATCATCGTCGGCTTTGAGTTCGATGACGGCCAGTCGCGCCTCGCGAGTAACCACCAGAATGTCAATCATCGCTCGATCCGCCGCGGCGAACGCGGGCACCTGCGCATACACCGGTTCCGGGCGCAACCGCCCGTCGAGGACCGCGATGTTTCGGGCGACCAGCGATTCCAGCCAGCGCTCGGGATGCATCCGCCACAAAGCATGATTCTTGGGGCCGTCCTGGTGACGGATGGCCGCCGCCAGCCGCACCAGATCGGCAAACTGAGTTTCGTTCTCCGCGTTGAGAACGCGCTCTTCCGGCCCCACACCGAACGCGATTTCCTCGCTGCTCTGGAAGTTTCGCGGATCATGCGCAATCCGCGCCTGGGCGAGTTCGAGGCCATGCCGCCGGAATGAAATCAGCGCGGGCGAGAGCACCACGACTTCCGCTTGCGACAGAATGGCGCGAATGCGCGCGATGGATTCCGCAAAGCGTTCGCGTGCCAAGCCCTCATCGATCGATTGCACCAACCGGGTTGCCAGATTGCCTCGATCGCCGATATCCACGGCTGCGCACGCGTCCTCCGGTTGGTCGAATTCGTACAAATGCCATTTCGCGGCCGTTGGATGGAGATGCGCCATGCGCTGCCGGGTAAGAGTCGCCATGCCTTTCGGCACAACCATCGCCAGGCCTTCGACCACGCGGCGTTCCCGCTGCGCCAGACGGCAGGCCTCGAGCCAAAGAATTCCGCAGGTCAGCGCGCCGTCGACGGTCGATTGCGTTTCCTGGTCGTTCACTCCCACGATGGCGAGGGCGCGCTGTCCCTGGCGCAGCAAGCCACGCAGGTAGGCTGGACCGAAGGAGTGTTTCAGGTCCACGCCGGCGGTGAGCCGGACCACGGTCCAGCCGGGAAGATTTCGTTCGAGCGCCCGGCGCAGACGAGGCTCGTAGGCGGCGCGCGCCGCCCGTCGCGCGGCCGGCGAGCGCTGATCGCGGTCGCGGCAGAAGTCCAGCCGGGTGGGGCGATTCTGCCCCATGCGCTGCACCTGCAACCGGAGCGTCGTGGCCTTCACTTCCGCGTCCAGTACGCGCCGCACGAAATTCCGCTCGCTCGACCACAGATGCAGCAGGCATTTGTGGTACTCGCCAGAAATCGAATACTTCGACTCCGCCAGATCGAACGCGATGGCGCCATCTTCCACCACCACCGCGGCGCGTGCTCCGTCGAGAAACTCGGAGAGCATCTGGCTTAGGGAGTCTGGGGTCATGGAGTCGATTCTTTACCCCGCATGGGATGAAGTCGGCGATCATTGGGTCCTGAAATCGGGCCGTGAAATCGTTGGATTCTATTTGCCGTGTTTACTTCTAAGGTATTAATGCGTGTTTACTACCACCCCTCCCCCCTCGCGTAGTGGAATCATTGGGTTGGGCTGTGGAAAACTTTCAAAATCTAGAGCCCAAAGGACTTATATTGAAAATATTCCAAAATAATGACTTAGCTCGATTTTGCGGTTACTTCTACTAAAATTGGAAGTTTTTGCGGTTTCTTGACAACCGCGTATCACTTGCAAAATATTATCAAAGAGTTAATAGTCAATGGGCTTGGCAGCTTCGAGGGGCCGTCTCCTGGGAGGCGGATGGACCTCGGCCCTGACACACAGGTCGATCTCCATTGTTGCCGACGGGCGGCTCGATGTCTGTGATGGTGCACACCGGGCGTTTGTGATGAAAAATGTTGAAGTCGGATGGCGGTGGTCCGTGAAAAAATCCCAAGCGGTGGGCGAACGTGGAATCTCACTCTTTAAGAAACGAGGGGTAGCGCAACCGCGAGAGGCAGGCACCGAGGGAACTGCCCTACTCAAGCCAAAAGCAGTGTTCAGTCTCATGGTTACGGATGCAGCTTGCCTACGATCTCGCACAGGCCCGAAAAGACGAGAGAAAAATCAAGGTCCGCCGCCAGCATGTGCTCTAAGAACTCCACGCACAGTGACGGCGACGTGGAACGGTGGCGGCGATACGGCCCACTACGAGTCCCGACTCCTTTGGATACAATGCGGTTGTGGACGCGACCCAGCCCTGGTGTTGCGGCGATAATGAACGCGGTTCGAGCGGTTCGCAAGACCAGGTTGCAACTGAAGGGGTTTAGAAAATGGAAATCAGGAGAATTGGCTCGCAACCTTCGGTCAAGGGGCCGTCAGAATGGTTCACCGGCACTGTAAGGATTGATCCGCTTTTTCAGGCACCCGATCCGGCACTTGTACAAGGTGCCAGCGTAACGTTCGAGCCGGGTGCACGAACAGCATGGCACACACATCCGCTCGGGCAGACTCTCATCGTCACGGCTGGCTGCGGCTGGGTTCAGCGCGAAGGCGGACCTATCGAGGAAATCCATCCCGGTGACGTGGTCTGGTTCTCGCCGGGCGAGAAGCATTGGCATGGTGCCACGCCAACGACGGCCATGACGCATATCGCCATTCAGGAAAAGAAGGATGGCCAGGTGGTCGACTGGATGGAACAGGTCAGCGACGCGCTATACCGCTAACAGTAAGGCGCAGGAGTGCAAATGCCAACGCGGAACGATGCTCTAAAAGACCGCCTTTCCCGGTACCGCGAAATTAACCTCACTGTGACCGGCAGAAAGTCAGGACGCACCATCTCAATCCCGGTTTGGTTCGTATTGGAGGACGATAAGCTTTACCTCCTGCCGGTGCAGGGGTCGAATACACAGTGGTACAAGAACGTGCTCAACAACCCGATGATTCGGATCGATGCGCGGGGCGCAGAGGCTGACGTCAAGATTGTTCTTATCACTGGCACCACACAGGTGTCGCCCGTGGTCGAGAAATTCCGCGCCAAGTACGGGACCAACGACGTGAAGAAGTACTATTCAAAGTTCGACGTTGCCGTTCTCGCTCAGATCCCGTGATGGTGCGTTCCGACAGGGAGGGAAGTCTTGAAATCAGATAGCGTTCGCGACCTGGATTGCCTGGGTTCGGATGCCGGTCGGTTCGCGGACCATTGGAAACCGGCCCGCTTCAATAGTCTCGCTCCTGAGGCTGACGGCTTCCCGTTCATGGGATAATGCAGTTAACCGCAGCGAGTCGTTTGCAAAGCCAGGACATCCAAATATGGTGATTGCCAACCAGGAACGCTTCTTCTTCGCCCACTACGGGCTTACGAATCACGATCTTGAGACTTATCTGGCGGCCGCGCTCTCGGCGGGCGGCGACTATGCCGACCTTTATTTCGAATACCTGACCTCGACCTCGCTGATGGTGGATGAGTCGCTGTTGAAGTCGGCCTCGCAGGGAATTTCGGCGGGGTGCGGCGTGCGCGTCGTTTCCGGCGAGCGCACCGGATATGCCTACACCGACGATCTTTCTCCGCAACGGATACTTCATGCCGCGCGCACGGCGGCGCTGATCGCGAGCGCGCCCTCCAAGACTACGGTCGCCGGATTCCAGCAGAAGCCGGCGCGCAGCTTGTATCCCGTGGCGCTGCCTTCGGTGGACGCCGACATTACCGCCAAGGTTGAATTGCTGATGCGCGCCGATCGCACCGCTCGCGGATTCGATCCGAGAATCAAGGAAGTACGCGCCAGCTATGCCGACGAACTGAGGACCATCCTGGTGGCCGGCTCCGACGGCACGTTTGCGGAAGACTCGCAGCCGCTGGCGCGCGTGAATGTTTCGTGCATCGCGAAGACCGACGCCAGTTCGGGCCGCGAGTCGTCGGGACGTGGAACATCGGGCGGCGGCGGGAGGGTTGCGCTCGACTTCTTTTTCGGCGACAAGACTCCAGAGTTCTTTGCCAAGGAGGCCGCGCGGCAGGCGATTCTGCAACTCGACGCGCGCGAAGCTCCGGCCGGAGACATGGAAGTCGTGCTTGGCCCGGGATGGCCCGGCGTTCTGCTGCACGAGGCCGTGGGTCACGGGTTGGAGGCCGACTTCAATCGCAAGAAGACGTCGGCATTCGCCGGCCTGATCGGCAAACGCGTGGCTAGCGAAAAGTGCACCGTGGTCGACAACGGCACGATGCCATGGCGGCGCGGGTCTTTAAACGTGGATGATGAAGGCCAGCCGACGCAGGAAACCGTGCTGATTGAGAACGGGATTCTGAAGGGATATCTCAGCGACAAACTTTCGTCGAAGCTGATGGGGCTGGCCGACACGGGTAATGGACGCCGCGAGAGTTACGAGCATATTCCGATGCCGCGCATGACGAACACCTACATGCTGGCTGGGCAGGACGATCCCGGAGACATCATTCGTTCGGTAAAGAATGGCGTTTACGCGGTGAACTTCGGCGGCGGGCAGGTCGACATCACGAATGGCAAATTCGTGTTCTCGGCGTCGGAAGCCTATCTCATCGAAAACGGACAGATCACCGCCCCAATCAAGGGCGCAACCCTGATCGGCAACGGACCCGATGTGCTGACGCGGGTTTCGATGGTGGGCAACGATTTGAAACTCGATGAAGGCGTCGGTACCTGCGGCAAAGATGGACAGGCCGTTCCGGTAGGCGTCGGTATCCCGACCATTAAGATTGACCGGCTCACCGTCGGCGGGACTGCGAAGCGGGAGACCGGCGGATTCATGCAATAAGAGCATTGCAGAGGTCAGAGGTCAGATTGCAGAGGTTAAAATCGAGACCTCTACCTCTGCAATCTGACCTCTGACCTCTGCAATATTTGCAAAATGACAACAACACTAGAAACCAGCGAAACCAAACTCGTAACCGATCTCAAGGAAATTGCCACCGACGTAGTGCGCCGCGCGATGAAGGGGGGCGCGACGGCGGCGGAGTGTGTCGTCCGCGAAGGCGACGAATTTTCCACCGTGGTGCGGCTCGGCCAGGTCGAAACGCTGAAGGAGTCGGGCTCGCGCGCCATTGGCGTGCGCGTCTTCTTCGGACAGCGCGCGGCCAGCACCTATTCGAGCGATTTTTCCGCCGCCGGCATCGAGCGCATGTTGAAGTCGGCGCTCGAACTGGCGAAGATCTGTTCTGAAGATCCGCACGCCGGAATTCCCGAAGCCGGCAAACTCGGATCGCTCTCCGGCGACCTCCATCTCTATCACGAAGACGTTTACTCACTGCCCGGCCCCGAGCGCATCGAGTACGCGCGCCGCGCCGAAAAGGCCGCGCTCGACGCCGATCCCCGCATCAAGAACTCCGAGGGCGGATCGTTCGACGCCGCCACCGGCAGAAAAGTGCTGGCGAATTCTCACGGTTTTGTCGGCGAGTACCGGCGGTCGTACTGTTCGGTCGCGGTGGTGCCCATCGCGCAAGACGCGAACGGCCTCATGCAGCGCGATTACTGGTTTTCCGTCGCGCGCAGCCTGGCCAAGCTCGACTCGGCGGAGAAAGTCGGAAAAGAAGCGGCACGCCGCACCCTGCGGCGCCTGGGCGCGCGCAAGGTGAAAACCGCGCATGTGCCGGTGGTGCTCGATCCCATGGTCGCGAGCTCCATGCTCGAACATATTTTTGAGGGAGTGAATGGCGACTCGGTCTATCGCGGAGCCTCCTTCCTGGCGGGCAAACTCGGCCAGAAAATTGCCGGAGTAAACGTAACCGTTGTCGATGACGGCGCCATGCCCGGCGGCTTCGGCACTACGCCCTTCGATGGCGAAGGCATTCCCACGCGCCGCACCGTAGTGATTGAAAACGGAATTCTGAAATCGTATCTGCTGAATACCTACACGGCGAAGAAGCTGGGACTCGAGACCACGGCCAACGCATCTCGCGGACTCGCCGGCACGCCGGGGATCGGGCCGGGGAATTATTTTCTCGAACCAGGAACGAAGGCGCCGAACCAGATTATCGCGGAAATCAAAAACGGCCTCTATGTAACCGAGTTTCTCGGCCACGGCGCCAACTTAGTAACCGGCGACTACTCCCGCGGCGCCTCGGGCATGTGGATCGTCAACGGCGAACTGGCATACCCCGTCGAAGAGATCACGGTCGCCGGCAATCTCAAAGAGATGTTCTGCAATATTTCTGAGATAGGCACGGACCTGGAATTTCGCGGCAGCGTGGCCTCGCCTACGATCCGCATCGATGGACTCACGGTCGGCGGAGAATAAGCCCGTGTGGGGAGGTCAAAGGTTAGAGGTCAGATTGCAGAGGTAAGAATCTCCGGCTTCGGTTTTCACCTCTGCAATCTGACCTCCGCAATCCGGGCGTCAACTCAGGCGACGAGCCCTTGGAATTAACCTGTTATTAACATTCGCCGTGTCATTCGCCAGTAACATTTCTGGCATGCCCGATCAGCCGTTGCAAATCGAAGATCTTCCCGGGTCGCGGGAGGGAATCCGCATCCTGCGCCTTTCTGGACCGCTGACCCTTCTCAATGTATTCGGCTTTCAATCCAAGTTGCGCGCCGACAACTCGCGCGCGCTCATCCTCGACTTCACGGATGTCCCACTGGCGGATTCGTCGGGGATTGGAGCGCTCGTCGGCGCCTATGTCACGCGGCAAAAAGATGGACGCAGTCTGGGGTTGGTGGGCGTGAATCAGCGGATCCACCACGCTCTCGAAGTCACCCGGGTGGAAGATTTCTTTCGTTTTTACGGGACGGTAGCCGAGGCGGAGCAGGCGGCGGCGTGAAGTGGAGAGCCGGGCGTCCCCGCCCGGCTGCCTCGCTGCCCGGGGACGGGCGAGACGCCCGTCTCTCCACTAATCCAGTCCGCTGATCGGGTAGGAGGCGAGG
>PLHP01000316.1 GCA_003138955.1 Acidobacteriaceae bacterium
GGTACTCACAAGGTGGCCTTCCAGGCGCCGGATTCGGCGATCAAAATCGGATAGTGCCGGGCTTGCATCAGCGTAAGTTCTTCCGCTTGTGGAGACGGGGCTTGCCCCGTTTGCGGAGACGCGGCAAGCCGCGTCTCTACGGGTGGAGTGATACACTGCCTCGCCAGAGGGCATTTTGTCAGACGAACTTGTGTCATCGCACGTGAAAAAAGAGCGGGATCGGGCACTGGGGATGGGTGCGAGGATCACGCGCCGGGATTTTCTGAACGGAGTCGCGCTCACGGTGGGAGCGGCAGCCGTTCATGGCGTCGTTCCTCCTGAAATGTGGGCGGCGGCAGCCGCCGATCTGCAATCCGAAGCCCAGAACGTCCCAGGTTACTGTCCTCCCGCCAAGACCGGCCTGCGCGGCGACCACGCCGGCTCGTTCGAAGCCATGCACAAAGTCAAAGACCACGCTTTTTGGGACAGTGCTCCCAAGGCCGTGGACACGGGCGAATCCTACGATCTGGTCGTCGTCGGCGGAGGGTTTAGCGGACTGGCCGCGGCGCACTATTTCCGCAAGGCCGCCGGCGACAAAGCGCGCGTCCTGATTCTCGAGAACCACGATGACTTCGGCGGCCACGCCAAGCGCAACGAATTCCGCACGGGCGGCCGCACGATTTTGGGATTCGGCGGCACGTATTCCATTGAAAGCCCCGCACCCTATAGCGCCGTCGCCAAGTCTCTGATCGAAGAGCTCGGGATTGATGTGCCTTCGTATCGCAAATATGTCAGCAAAGATCTCTACCGTTCGTTGGGCATGAAGCCGCGCATTTTCTTCGACCAGGAAACGTTTGGGACCGACAAGCTGGTGGTGAACGCGGTGCATACCGGAGAAGATGAGAGCGGCCTCGGCGATGAGGACAAATGGGGCTTGGAAGAGTTTCTGAAAGAAGCTCCGCTTTCGGCGAAAGCCAAGCAAGATTTCCAGCGTCTGCTGACTGGGGATAAAGATTATTTCCCCGGCCTCAGTTCCGATGAAAAGAAGGCGCGCCTGGCGCGCATGAGCTATGCGAAATACCTGACCGGCACGGCCGGGATGAGCGACGAAATTGTGAAGTTGTTGCAGGCCTTCCCGCACCCGCTGTTCGGCGTGGGCATCGATGCGGTCGCCGCGCAAGACGCGTGGAGCCTGCAATTGCCGGGATTCAACGGCCTCAAACTCGATCCCACGCCCGGCAAGGGCATGAACCGCGACTGCATTCACAACGACGAAGCGGAGAAATATTTCTTTCACTATCCCGACGGCGCGGCCACCATCGCCCGGTTGCTGGTGCGCAAACTGATCCCGGCGGCGCTTCCGGGAAACTCGGCCACCGATGTTGTGCTGGCCAAGGCCGATTACGCAAAACTCGACGAGCCGTCTTCCGCGATGCGCATCCGGCTGAACAGCACCGTGGTCAAAGTGAACCACCGGGGCGATCCCGCCTCCGCGAAGGAAGTGGAAGTCAGCTACTTTACCGGGAACAAGCTCAAGACGGTGCGCGCCGCAACCTGCATTCTGGCGTGCTGGCACGTGGTGATTCCGTACATAGCGCAGGAACTGCCCGAGGCGCAGAAACGAGCGCTGGCTTCGGCGCAGAAAGTTCCGCTGCTCTACAACAACGTGCTGGTGCGCAACTGGAGCGCCTTCCAGAAGCTGGGCGCGAGCTCGATTTACGCCCCCGGCATGTACCACACCGGCGTGAACCTGGATATTCCGGTGAGCATCGGCGGCTACGAATGTACGAAAAAGCCGGACGAGCCGATCGTGGTGCACATGATGAAGGCGGCCTGCGAGCCGGGGCGTCCGGCGCGCGAGCAGCATAAGCTGGGACGCATCGAGCTCTATAGCACGACGTTCGAAACTTACGAGCGCCGCATTCGCGAGCAACTGTTGCGCATGCTGGGTCCGGGCGGATTCGACCCGGCGCGCGACATTCTTGAAATCACGGTCAACCGCTGGCCGCACGGCTACGCCTATGAATACAATTCGCTGTTCGACCAGTTCTGGCTGGAAGGCGGCGAGACCCCGTGCCAGGTGGCGCGCAAACCGTTTGGCCGGCTGGCGATCGCGAACTCGGATGCGGACGCATACGCTTACCTCGACTGCGCCATCGATCAGGCTTACCGTGCGGTGCAGGAATTGAAGAAGTAATTTGGAGGCTGGGCAATTATCGCAGCGGGAAACCGCAGCGCCACCCGAAATCAAGTGCAACACCGACTTTGGTGGTTGTCGTTCGGCTGCAGATATGGGGAAATGCGTTCTGTTCGTAGGGCCACCTACTCCTCAGAAATCTGCTCTGGGGTCAACTGCACTGATTGCTGTAAAAAAGTGCGCGTACAAATCTTGAAATTTGTTTCGTGCGATTTTTGCTGGCCATCTTTCCATGTGGTGAGGGAAGGTTCCATGCCCATCCAAGCTGTCTCTTCCGGGTTGCAAAATCATAATGCTGAAACTAGGAATCATCGAGTAGCAAGCCGGATGGCCTGCCCACAGCCGATTTCAAGGTTGGCCGTTATTTTGTTCGCGCTCTGTCTGGGAGTTTCCCTGGCCTGGGGTCAGAACAATGTTTTAACGCAGCACAACGACAACACGCGCTCGGGCCTGAATCCGAATGAGACCCGGCTGACGCCGGCGAACGTCACGGTGAGCAGTTTCGGAAAGCTTTTCACGCAGAGTGTCGACGGCATCATCGTCGGACAACCGCTTTATGCCAGTCAGGTTTTGATGAACGACGGCAATGTGCACAATGTGGTTTACGTCGCAACGCAGAACAACAGCGTGTATGCATTCGATGCTGACAGCGCGCAGGGCAACAACGCTTCTCCCTTATGGTCGGTGAGCCTCAACGATGGCGGGACGCCCGATCCGATCGCCGACTATGGTTGCACCGGGACGCACTACACCCAAATCGGGATCATGGGCACGCCGGCGATCGATCCGGGCGTGACCACGCTTTACATCGTGGCCAAGACGGTGACCGGGACAGGAAGCAGCGCAGTGCGCAACTTCAGTCTTCATGCCCTGGACGTCGCTTCGGGCAACGAACTGTTGGATGGGCCAATGGTCATTACGGGCACGGCGCCGTCCACCAACGGATCGGGAACTTTCAACCCAGTCTTTCAAATGCAGCGTCCGGCGCTGCTTCTGCAGAACGGTGTGCTCTACATTGGATTTGGCGGAAACGGTTGCGACGAATACGCCTACAACGGCTGGCTCTTTGCCTACAACTCCCAAACGCTGCACCAGGAATCCGCTTTCCTGGTGACTCCCGGTGGGGCTCGCGCTTCGATCTGGCAAGGCGGGAGTGGTCCGGCGGCGGACGAGGACGGTTACATTTACGTGGTCACCGCCAACGGGACGTATGACGGGCCCACGGGAGCTAACGACTATGGCGACAGCGTGCTCAAGATGGGATGGATCGGAAACGTCCTGAGCGTGCTGGACTACTTCACGCCTTATAACCAACTGCAACTCTCGCAACAGGACCTGGATCTGGGTTCCGCGGGTCCGCTTATTCTGCCCGACCAGCCCGGCCTCTTCCCCCACGAACTGGTTGCGGGAGGGAAGCAGGGCACTCTCTACCTGGTCAACCGCGATGACCTGGGGGAGTACTCCTCGGATGACGACGACGTCATCCAGTCCATTCCCGAGGCCGTGGTCAACGAACTTACCGGCGTGCCTACGTACTGGAACAGCAGCGTGTATGTGGCCGGCGAACTGGACTACATCAAGCAGTTCGCTTTGGTCAACGGACTGCTCACGCAGCAGCCGGTTTCCCAAACCACCATGGCCTTCGGCGGCGCTGGTCCGGCTTCTACCTCAATTACCGCGAACGGGAACAGCAGTGGAATCCTTTGGGCGATACGGCACACGAACCCGGCCCTGTTCGCCTTCGATCCCACCAACCTCGCGAAAGAGTTCTACGACAGCACGCAAGCGCTGCAGTCGCGGGACCACTTGCTTCCCGTTATAAGATTCGCAACTCCAACCATCTCCAATGGCAAGGTCTATATCGGGGGAACAACCGCTCTGCAGGTCTATGGGCTATTGCCCGCGCTCTCCGTGGTGACCGGCAATAACCAGACAGGTGTGGAGAAAACCGTTTTGCCCACAGCGTTGAGTGTGGTGGCCACGACTGCCTCTGCCTACGGTTCGGGGCCGCTGGCCGGCGTATCTGTGACCTGCAAGGACGGGGGAGTGGGCGGCGTGTTCACGCCCAGCGCAACCCAGACGACGAACGCGACCGGAACGGTGACGTACAGTTATCAACTCCCCGCCCAGGCACGGACAGTGGCGATCACGTGCAGCAGCACCGGTTATACCAGCGCTTTGTTCAGCGAAACCAGTACGGTGGGTCCTCCCGTGCGTATGAGCACTGTTTCCGGAAACAATCAGACGGCGCTGCCGAACACGCCGCTGACAGCGCCTTTGGTGGTAAAGGTGTTCAATGCTACAGGTTTTGAAGTGCCGGGAGTGACCGTAAACTTCACCGATAACGGCGCGGGCGGAACTTTCGTTGCGACGTCGGTCGTCACCGGTTCGAATGGAACCGCCGCCGCGCAGTACACAACCGGCCCGAATGCGGGGAAGGTCACCATTACGGCCTCGACGGCGGGAGTCAAGTCGGTGAACCTCCAGGTGACGGTGCAGTAGGGCGATTGGGAGCGGCGCGGCCAGCACCTCAGAACCAGAGGATGGCTGCAGCCTGTTTCAGGACCGCAATATTTTTCGCGCCGAAAGATGAGCTCCCGTCAGCAGCAGCATCCCCGACAGGAACGCCCAGAACATCAGACTGACCGAGATGGCGAACGGCCCATACACTTCGGCGAAATTCAGCCGGGGCAGGGCGAAGATATAAAGGTGCTTGAGCAGCTCGGAGAGCAATCCCATAAGCACCGCCGCCGGCACGACTGCCCGGGCCGGCACCTTGCCGTTCGGCAACAGCCAGTAGACAAGGAAAAAGATGGCGATGCTGGCCGCGATCGAACAGATCTTCATGATCACAAAGTCCCCCAGTTCCACATACCAGGCGCCGTAGCCGTGCAGCGCACTCTTCAAGACGGCCAGGCTTCCGGCGGCGGTCAATCCCACCGAGAGCAGGGCGAGCGACCCGCAGGCAAACACCAGTCCGAGCGACATCAACTGATTTCCCAGGTAAGAGCGGTTGTTGGGAAATCCCCAGACGCGGTTGAGCGCAACTTCGAGCGGCAGAAAAATTCCGGTGGAAGTAATCAGCAGCATGGCCAGCGAAAACACTTGCGCCCGGTGGTGCTCACCGACCAGCGCATTCAAGTTTCGGATCACGAATTCCTGCCCGGTTGGAAGATAATCGCGCAACAGATTCTCGACGACACTGTACATGACCCGCGAATGAAAGACATATCGGATCAGCGTCATCAGCAAGAGCAAGAACGGAAAAAAAGAAAGAATGGAATTGGCGGCAACCGAGAAGGCAAAGGTGTGCACCTCGGTCCGGAGCATATAGCGCAAGGTGGAGCGCACGATGCCTTCGGCCGGAGCCGCGCGAAGTTCAGCCGCGCCTTGCTTGTCGGAAAGTTCGATGGGAGTAAGTGAAGACACTGGTTTCTCAAATATTATCAAACACTTACGGCTTTCCGTCGAGGCTCGCCAGTAGCGTGCCTTTTGATTGAGTCCGGGTCATGTTGGTTTTCCGTTCCTTCTCCGCAACTTCGCCCTTGCCAACTCGAATCTTCCTGCTATTATCTTCTGCTCGTCACTCGGACACGGTTGGCGAGTGCGTAGCAGGATTGACGTTTCTGTGCAAGCAGTCGGAAATCGCGCCTTCGTCTTCGCGGCTTCTCCGCATTTCGTCGCGGGCAACTGTTCGACGAGATGCAGGGGAGCCGTTTCTGTTGGTGCGGTATCGCCCGCACGCGGCAACGCCAGCAACAAAATTCTTAAGTCGTTTTCGAGGGGATGCCCGGATCGGGCAAATTGACAAGCGACGGAAGAATAATTCTTAGCGATGAGGGGAAAGGAGTTTCTTTGTGAGAGAGAAGGGTACTGTGAAGTGGTTCAACGGGGCGAAGGGATACGGATTCATCCAGCGCTCCACGGGTGAGGATGTGTTCGTGCATTTCTCCGCCATCCAGGAGAACGGCTACCGCTCGCTGAACGAAGGCGAGACGGTCGAGTTCGATCTGCTCAAAGGCCCCAAGGGCTTCCAGGCGGGCAACGTCGTGCGCGCGGCATAAATTTCTCCCACCAGTTCGCAAACCCTCTCGGATGGTAGAGAGGGTTTTTTATTGCGCCGAGAATCGAGCCCCGGAGGGGCGTCCGAGAGATAGCCCAGCGCTTCAGCGCGGGGAAAAGTGGAGGAAATGATTCAAGCCCCGGAGGGACGATAGTTTTTGTCCAATTCGGCGGACGAAGTGCGTGAGAGTCCAGCCCCGGAGGGGCGAACGAACTTAGCCCAGCGCTTCAGCGCTGGGAAAGTGGAAGAAATGATTCAAGTCCCGGAGGGACGACCGAGTCCTCGCGTACATCACCCGGCGGTGTCGGCGGCGACGCGGGCCGCCTCTCAAAAAGCGTGAGAAGTGGCGCACCGGCCGTGATTCTTGATGATGTGTACACACATGTGTATTATAGATTGACGCAGAAAAATACTACCGTGAGATATTCGCTGAGCGCGATCAAAAGAAAATCCGCCCGCGGCGCAAGTAAGACGCGCGCCAACGCGCCGGAAGCCCCGGCCGTCGGCGAAGATTTCTGGAAACGCGCCCGAGTCGTCATGCCGAGCGGCAAGACCTCCGTGCATCTGCGCATTGACAGCGACGTGTTCGAGTGGTTCAAGAGACAAGGCGAAGGCCATCTCACGCGCATGAACGCGGTTTTGCGCTCCTATGTTGACGCGCAAAAACACTGATGTTGCCAGGCGGCCACTCATCCCGCTTTCAGTCTTGAGGGTACCCCCAATTAGCTAGCTTCAACGGTCAAGGAAACCCGCGTTAGACCTTCCACGTTGATGTGGCCCGCCCGCCGATGAGGGGTACAATCTACGAATTATGAATGCCTTTCTCAAGGTCGGCACGATTCTTTGCTGGGGTCTCGCGATAGGAATTGAATATGTCGCGCAGAAATGGTCTCGAAGAGCGACATTGTTGAATGCTGTCGCAATGTTGGCGTTTGCACTTGCGCTATGCGGTGAGTACGGTTCTTACCGGTACGAGGAATTTCCCAAGGTCCAATGGTTCCAAGCGACCGATACGAATAAAGAAACTTTCATTCTTTCGGATATTCCGATCTCCGGATCAGAGGAAGTTCTTATCAACGGATTAATAGAGCCTCCCGATATCTATACTGTCCACGGAAAAGCTGTCACCATCTTAACTTCACTGAGTCGAACAGATCAGATCACAATCAAATACCGACATCGTCGCTAACGTTCCGATCTCTTAAGCAAACCCTGATTTAGCCGTGCGCCACTTCTGAAAAAGCGTGAGAAGTGGCGCACCCCAGTTAGTTAACCCCAACGTTCAAAGACAACCCCCACTAGACTCTCCACTTTGATGTGGCCCACCCGCCGGGTGCCCCACTCATCGCGCACTTTGCGATGAGTGGGTTCCGCACGCGTGCCGGCCCTGGGGGCTGGCCCACCCTTTCCCACATTTCAACTCCGAGGGTGCCCCGTCCTTGTGTCTGCGTTCTTTGCAGACACAGGGCGGGGACTTTGACTTCCTATTCCCGCCGCGACTCCCATCTCTTCTCTCTGCCGCGGCGGACGGCCCTGCCTTCCCCATGCCGTCAAGCCGGCCTAACGCCCACGTTTAACAACGACAGCGATCTTTGCCCCCAGGCGGGAATTGCCGAACACCCCGGGCTGTAACGCGATGGATCAGGACGCAGCATTCGCCGCCGCGAAAGTGGACGGACGGACTTCCCGTTCAATGATGCGTGAGAGCTTGTCTTGCGCCACCTCTAGATCGTAAGAGGACTGAAGATTCAGCCAGAAGCCCGGGCTAGTATTGAGGTACCGAGCCAGCCGCAATGCCGTATCCGGAGTTATGCCGCGGCGCTCGTGGACGATCTCGGCAATGCGTGTCACCGGGACGCGGAGATCGAGCGCCAGCCGATTCATGCTCAGGCCGAGCGGTTCCATGAAGTCCGCGCGCAGAATCTCGCCGGGATGGATGGGAGGAAGAAGTTTCTCGCGCTTAGCCATGGCTGCCCCTTTAGCGCTTGATGCCTCAGTGATAGTCCACGATCTCAACTTCGTAAGCCGGGTGCGCCACTTCTCGCGCTTTTCGAGAAGTGGCCTGCTGGTGAGATAGACGTCAAGGCGACGTCATACCTAGCCACGGAGCCTTCCGCCTTTGATGTGCTCATAAATTACTTGGAGGGCACGAATCTCGTGATTGGACCTAGCCACGGAACTTTCCGCTCCTGACGAGGTCCGCCTTTACTTTGGCAAGGGGGATGCGTTTCTCATGCCGCCGCGAGCGCGAAACCAGCACGTCCTCGATGTCCTCCCAGAGCGCCTTGTGCTTCTTGAGGTCGATTACGGCCGCCGTCCTGCGGCCCGCTTCGTCGGTGATGAACTGAATTCCGGTCATGGGCGCTAGTTCTCCATAGGTCGTGTCGAATCTGGTCTCACAGTAATTTCGACGGCCCGCGCTGTCAACCACGATGTGGCGTGCCGCCCTGCCTTCCGAATGCCGTCACCCCGGCCTTAACGCCCACGTTTAACAACGACAGCGATCTTCACCCCCAGGGCGAGCAGCACAGAATTGATGGTTTCAAAGCGCGGATGTGCGCCCGCACTCAGGGCTTTGTACAGGCTATCCCGGCAAAGGCCGGAGTCTGTAGCGATCTGCGCCACGCGGGTGCGCCACTTCTCGCGCCTTTCGAGAAAGCTTGCCCTGTTCCGCCGAAGCCGCGAGCGAGGCCAAGGAGACAGCGGAAGGGTGACTTCCGCCGGCACTCACTAGCCACCAAATAGTGAGTATTGTAATAATTACAGTGTAATAATTACCCGCATGTGGCCATTTAACCACACTCGACCCTCAGCATTATCAATGACTTGCAACCCGCCAAGCGCGGCAATAAACGGCGCACGTATTTCTTACACGGTCGTTTTACGTACCGATATGTACGTACAGATATACATGCACAAGTGTTCCACGTGGAACATTGTAGGTACAATCAAGCGCCGCCTGACATTATTTTTCGACCGTCTTAATGTCCAGGCTCCTCCAAAGATACCAGCAAGCAATCGAGCGATAAGGAGCCCAAGGCTTGGCGATCTTCGCCATCACAGCGGGCTTAGGCCACTTACGCTTCTTGTAGTGCTTCTTGATGGCCGCCTGCACACCGTAATCGCCAACGGGCAGAATATCCGGATGCCGCAAGGTGAACATCAGGAACATGTGCGCCGTCCAGACGCCAACCCCTTTGACCTGAGTAAGATGCGTGATCACTTCTTCTTCGGGCAATTCGGCCAAGCGCTCGAACTCCAACAGGCCAGCCGCGGTCTTTTCGGCGAGATCGCGCAAATACGCCGTCTTCTGCCGTGACAGCCCGACGCCGCGCATCTCGGCATCGGTCAGTTTGAGAACGCCCTTCGGGGTCAGCGGATCGCCGGCAAGAGCGGTGAAGCGATTGAAAATGGTCTCGGCTGCCTTGCCGTTCAACTGCTGATACAAGATCGACTCGGCCAGCGCGTGAAACGTGGGCTCACCAAACTCCATGCGGCACGGCCCCACGCGCTCGATAATCGCAGCCATCACGGGGTCGGATTTCTTCAGGTGCCCGATCGCCAGATGGTTCGCTCGGTGTTGGGTAGCTTTGCGCATCGTCGCTGGCTCCTCGCAAGATGGGGAAGTTTAGCACATAGGCGAACAAATAGCGAATCAAAGAGAATCGGGCGAGCGGGCCATCGGGTCATCTAAAGGCTGGTTGTATTCAGATGGCCCGATGACCCGATCACCCGATCTGCTTACGACGGAAAATGGAAGTGCACGTCGTGCCTTGAGGCGACTGGCGTGCCGTCGAGCGTGGCCGGCTGGTAGTGCCAGCGGCGAAGGGTGGCCTCGATCTTTTCGTCGATCCCGTGGCCGATCGCCTGCACAATCTTGGTTTCGACGACGTTGCCTTGGGAGTCGATCGTCACCTCTATGACGACGTCGCCCTGCAGGTCCCGGGGAAGCTCGGCGCGCGCCACGGGAGGATCTGGAAACACGATTGGATACGCGACGTGGACTTCATGGCCGGTGATCGGTCCGTCAATCATGGTGCCGAGCGGAGACCCGGCGTGGGAATTGTGGTCGGCGGCTTCCGCGTTGGCCGTTACCGGCTGAGGCTCTGGCGCAGGCTTTGGCGTTTGGAACCTCGGAAGTGGGCGTGGGCGCGGCTTGCTGGCCGGTGGCGGGAACAGCAACTTGGCCGCGTCTGCAGGCGTGTCGTCGTTCGCGCCCGGGGGCAAGTAAATCAGCTTGTAGGTGTGGGCGCCGTCTCCATAGGCAAGGCCGGCGGGGCTCAGGTCGATCACCTTGGGATTATGGAACACAATCATGGCCAACAGCGCCAGATGCGCGGCCACCGACACTGCTACCGCACGATGGCTCCGGAATCCCGAAGCCATGTGTGGAAGACTCGTTGGCTGAAAACCAGTGAACACGACAATTCGTAGTCTACTGGATTGACGTACGAAGAGGGAAAAGGTTTCGTGGAGAGCTCAGGTTGCGGAAAACCGGCACACGGCAACGATTCGTTGCCGGCCAGTCTACGCACCAGCCTGCTGCTCGGCCAAGTCGCCGATCACGGGCAGCTTGAACATCTGTCCCTGATAGGCCTTGAGCACCAGAATCAGCCAGATCACAAACCCGGCCAGGCTGATCAGCGGCCACACAAAGATGGTTGCCCACCCGAGGAATGGAATGTGGCCAATGAAGGTCAGGATGATCCAGAGCGCGGTCCACGCAATCGCAAAGAAGATGCATTGGAAGGCATGGAAGCGGATGAAGCGCTTCTTGTTGAACGGCTCCAGCACTAGAAACACAATCGCCGGAATGATGGTCACATAGGCCAGCGCTCCGGCCACGTTATCGCTGAGTCCAGCGCCTGCGGGTGCGATCGTGCGCGCGCTTTGGACAGCGCCGCCAGCACACTTCGGGCAGGTCGCTCCATCCGCGATCTGCGTTCCACAGTTCGCACAGAAAGCCATGGGGCCTCCTTTGAGAGACGAGAGGCAAGTTATCAGAACCCGCGTCGGGGCGCAATGGCGTGCGGGGGATTCGGACGGAGACTATCCCGTCCGGGCCGCCGGGAGCGCGAATCCGATCTTGCGGCGGCGGCTGGGCGGAGGGTTCATCAGTCTCTTGATGACCTGGATGATTTCCTGGATCGCGCCGTCGTGCGTCTTCAGGTGTTTTTCCAATTCTTCAACCCTGCCCGCGAGTTCTCGGTTTGCGGCCAGCGCCGCACGCAAGCGGACAAAGGCACGCACCACATAAACGCTCATTTCCACCGCTTGTTCAGAGTTCAGCACCGTCGCGGCCATGATTGCGCCATGTTCGGTGAAGGCGTATGGAAGCGAACGGCGGCCACCGCGGCCAATTTTTGAGGTCGCAAATTGCGACCTCAAAGATTTGTTCTCTCTGGGAGTGAGGTGGAACATGAAATCCGCGGGGAATCTTTTGCGGTTGCGCTTTATTTGTTCATTCAAGCGCTTTACGGGCACGCTGTAGAGCTCTGCCAGAGCGGCGTCGAGGATGACTTTCTGGTGACGTAGAATCAGGATGCGAAGATCGATTGAGACCGCAGATGCTTTTCGTCGGATTGCTAATGGACGCCGTGGTCGTCCGGTTTTTGGCGAAGTGATTTGCATCCTGCCATCGTAGCGGTCGTAACCGGCGGAGGCTGTGATCAATGGGCACTCCGAATGTGATGAAACCGAACTGCGTCGTTCGGCGCCGTGCCGGGGGAGCGCACAAAACTTAAGAACGAATCTTTGAGGTCGCAAATTGCGACCTCAAAGAAAGTCTATGTGACGCTCACTTCCGTGTAGGTTCCGTACACCTCGCGCAACGCTTCGCAGATTTCGCCCACGGTGGTGTAGGCGCGGACGGCGTCGACGATGTAGGGCATGGTGTTGACGTTGGAAATATTGCCATTGGTGCCCGCCGTGGGAGTCTTGGCGGCGGCCTGCTTCAGGGCATCGAGGCGGCGGCGGACTTCTTCGTTCGAGCGGCGGGCGCGCAGGGCTTTGAGTTTCTTTTCCTGAGTGCGGGCTACCGATTCGCCAATGTAGAGAATGTTGGGCGACTCTTCTTCGATAACGAAATCGTTCACGCCGACCGTGATCTTTTCGTTGGCTTCAACCGCGCGCTGGTACTGGTAACTGGCCTCGGCAATTTCTTTCTGGGGGTATCCACGCTCGATGGCTTTGACCATGCCGCCCATCTGATCGAGCTTCTCGAAGTAATCGAAGGCGCCTTGCTCCATGTCGAGAGTTTGCTTCTCGACGAAGTAGCTTCCGCCGAGCGGATCGATAGTTTGGGCCACGCCCGACTCGAAGGCAACGATCTGCTGGGTGCGCAGCGCGATGCGCGCGGCTGCCTCCGTGGGCAAGGCGAGTGCTTCGTCATAGGCGTCGGTGTGCAACGACTGCGTGCCGCCGAGCACCGCCGCCAGCGCCTGCAGAGCGACACGGGCGATGTTGTTCATTGGTTGCTGCGCGGGCAGCGAGACGCCGGCGGTCTGGGAGTGGAAGCGCAGCAGGCGGGTGCGGTCGTTCTTGGCGCCGAAACGGTCCTTCATCAGGCGATACCAGATCTTGCGCGCGGCGCGGTATTTGGCGATCTCTTCGAAGAAATCGTTGTGCGCGTTGAAGAAAAAGCTGAGACGGGGGCCGAAGTCGTCGACGTCGAGGCCGCGGCGGCGCGCCCACTCGACGTATTCGACGCCGTCGTAGATGGTGAACGCGAGTTCCTGCAAAGCGGTCGAACCAGCTTCGCGAATGTGGTAGCCGCTGATGGAGATGGTGTTGAAGCGCGGGGTAAACTTCGATCCGAACTCGAAGGTGTCAATCACCAAGCGCATCGAGGGCGCGGGTGGATAGATGTACTCCTTCTGCGCGATGTACTCCTTGAGAATGTCGTTCTGGATGGTTCCGGAAATTTTCTTCCAGTCGGCGCCTTGTTTTTCGGCCACGACCAGGTACATGGCCCAGAGCACGCTGGCCGGTGAATTGATGGTCATCGATGTGGTGACGTTTTCGAGGCTGATGCCGTCGAAGAGGATTTCCATATCTTCGAGCGAATCGATGGCGACGCCGCACTTGCCGACCTCGCCTTCGCTGGCCGCGTGATCGGAGTCGTAGCCCATGAGCGTGGGCAGATCGAAGGCAACGGAGAGCCCGCCGCCGCCATGTTCGAGGAGATATTTGTAGCGCTGGTTGGTTTCTTCAGGCGAGGCGAAGCCGGAGAACATGCGCATCGTCCAGAGCTTGCCGCGGTAGCCGGTAGCGTGAATGCCGCGCGTGTAGGGCGGTTCGCCCGGGTAGCCGAGATACCGATCGTAATTCCAGTCGGCGGGGAGATCGGCCTGGGTGTAGAGGCGGCGGATCGGGGCGTTTGAGATGGTGCTGAAACGGGCGCGGCCGTGTTCGTCGAGGTTGGTGCCCGTGGGAGCGCCAATCGGTTTTTCGGGAGCTTTGTCGAGCGTGGGCGCAAGCGTTTTTTCTGCCCAATGTTTTTCCGAGTCGGCGGGATGACGGCCTTCGAAGACATCGGAAATCGGGTTTTCAGCTATGGTCTTGTGCAGCTCGGCTTGCAGTTTGTTCTCGGGCATTCCGTTCCCCACTTCCGTTCCGACTATGTCTTTGATGATAGAGGAGCAGTCGCCATGCTGCAAAATGGCGCGACCGACCGAGCGGTTGGTGAAAGTTCAAGTTCTTAACCACAGGGGGCACGGAGGACACAGAGGAACTCGCCGGGTGCTTGACTCCGCTTGACGCTTGTTTTCTTCGGCACCTATGCTGGTCTTCTTTCGGCGGAGGGGATTCTGAAGGCATTTCGGCGGTTGTTGCAGCGCACTCCGGTGTATGGCGCGTACAAGGCGCTTGGCCATTATCCCGACTACTGGTATTGGATACTGCGCGGGCGGCCGGCGCGATCTCCGCATCTGTTGAAGCAGAAAGTCGTGCGCGAATACGGAGAGAAATTTGGACTGAAGACTCTGGTCGAGACCGGAACTTACTACGGCGAAATGGTGGCCGCGATGAAAAACCGCTTCGATCAGATCTATTCCATCGAATTTGTGCCTGCGCTGGCGGAGCGGGCCACGCGCAAATTCGCGCGCGACGAGCACGTTCGAATTTTCTGCGGAGATAGCCGCGTGGTCATGCCCGAGGTGCTCGCATTGCTGACTGGCCCGGCGCTGTTCTGGCTGGACGCCGGTTACTACGGCTGGGTGGGGATGCGAACGGATGACCAGCGCCTCGCGGCGGAACTGGAGATGATTTTGAGCCATCCGTACCCGCACCTGATCCTGCTCGACGACGCACGCGGGCTGACGGGCCGGGACGGAATTCCTACGGTCGGCGACGTGAAGGCTTATGTGGAGTCGACGTTTCCCGAGCGGTCGGTGGCAGTGGAGTTTGATATCATGCGCATCACGCCGCGAGTATAGTGGTGGCGAGGAGACGGCGGAGGGCCGCGTTCTTACATTCGCGTATACATAAAAAAAGGGCCGCCCAAGCGCGGCCCGGTTTGAGACTCCGCCGTCTAGAACACGTCTCGGACTGCCCGGTTGATCAATCCCACTGAGTTGTTGGCCGCCTCACCGCCCGCGTAAGTGAAGGTCGCAGACTGATCCGCCAGATCGATCTGTTCCGACGCCAACACGGTCGTACCGCCCGCGGCTACGACCTGCACAAGATAAGTACCGGCCGGCACGCTGACCGCCTGCTGTGCGCCTGGGCTTGCCTTTATGGTGAAGGTTTTAGGGTCCTTGACATACAACTGTGTCAGCGCAGCTTGCAACGCGGGCGCATCGGCACAATTAACAAAGACAAAGCGCGCGTTGCCAGGTGCCACCGCCGACAAGTTGTCAGTGAAGTCGAGCAGAGCGGGTTGACCGCCGCTGATTGCGGCGACGGCCGAGACACTTGCTCCAGCAGCGAGGGTCACTTGCGAGTCAATCAGAGCCGCATTCGTGCAGGGTGCCAGCGAGTTGGCCAGGCTGATCTGCACGGCATACGTTCCAGCGGAAAAACTGAGCGGCCCACTGGTGTTGCCGAATGTCAGTCCCCGCACCAGGCAGTCGCCACTAACCAAAATGTCGATCGGCAGGCCGGGGTTGAGATTGTCGGCAATGTCGCGGCCTGGGATGCCATGCACGATGTAAAGGTAAGCATCGTCGCTTGCGAAGCTGAAGGCACCCAGAACAAGCAACAGAGCCGCGAGTTGCAAAACGCCACGTGTGCGAAGTTTCATAAGTTTCTCCTCGAGTTGTTTGCAGGTTCGAAGCTGGTTTTGATGGACGAAATGGCCGCCAACACAGATGAACTGCGTGAGAGCGATTCGCGCGTTACAGCCGAGATACAACCGGGAAGCTGTCTCGCTTCGTTTGAATCAAACCCTCATCGCGAGGGGAAGTTGTCCACATTAGAAAAAAAAGAATCGTAAACGGGGCCGGGAGTGTGGATTCGTGCAGAGGGCGTTTCGTTCTACTTGGACTGTTTGCCGCGCGCTAGTTCCCATGCCTTCGCATATTTCCACGACACGTAGACGGCGTGGTAGAGGTGCAAGAGCAGGCCTTCGTGGCCGTCGAGGAATCCGAGGCGAAAAAAATAATTGTAGATGAACGTTGCGAGCGGGCGCAGGACGATGTTGAACACGCTGAAGCCGCTGTGGCCTTTGGCGACGGCCATCTCGGCGCCGAGGGACGAGTAGCGGTTCATGTGGTCGATGTACTCGGCGAGGGTGGGGTAGGAGTGGTGGATGATGTCCGGTCCGATTGGGTATGTAGTCCCTTCGACCTTCAGCGACTCATGCACGGACCGCTCTTCGAATCGCCCGGACCCCTTTTTGAAGAGCCTTAGTTTTGGGTCGGGCCAGAACCCGCCATGTTTAATCCACCGTCCCAAGAAATAGTTCCTGCGATGAAACCGAAAACTGTTCAAGTCCGAGGGATAAGGTTTCCTACCGCGACCACGGTCAACAACCTCAAGAAACTCAGGAATTGAGAAACCGATCGCAGCAGGAGGTAGCTCATCACTCAGCTCTTCGTCCGCATCGAGACTCAGAATCCAATCTCCGACCGCCTTGTCGATGGCCGAATTCTTCTGGGCGGCATAGCCTTTCCATTCTTCGACGAAAACTTTTGCGCCGAAGGATTTTGCGATTTCGACGGTGCGGTCGGCGGAGTTGGAGTCGACGACGATGATCTCGCCTTTGCCGCCGGCAACTAGCGGCTGCACGCTGGCGAGGGTGCGCGCGATGTTGGCCTCTTCGTTGTGGGTGATGATTACGACGGAGAGGATCACGCGGGGCTCCCGCTGCTGCGGATTTTCGGGGTTTGGGACTTTGCGAGCGATGGATGGGATACGCCAGCTCGAAATCCGCCAGCAACCCACTCATCGCAAAGAACACGATGAGTGGGGCACCCGGCCTTTTCTAAGCTAGCCTTGCCGATGTCCGAGAGCTTCACGGAGAGAGAATACGCGAGAGGCGGCCAAGCGCAAAAGGGAAACGCCGGGCGGGGCGCCCGGCACTTCATCTTAGAATTTCTCGCTACTGTTGGACGTTCGCCGGGGTGAGTTGGCCGGCTGGCCGCTCCGCCACGTGCGGAATATTCGGCGTGTGCGTAACCTGGCCCCGCTCCGCGTCGGCGATCAGGATACCGGCGTGATCGAGCAGGAGGCCGATGGCCCGATCCAGTTCGACTTCCGCCTTTTCGTACAGGGCCTTAGCGGAGACGAGCGTGACCTCAGCCTGAGTCATGGCCGCCTGGTTCTGTAGCACGAGAGTCGAGGTGGATGCGCCGAGCTTATACTTCTTTTGTTCCGCATCGAGAGACTGGCGCGCCAGATCCACCGCGGCCTGGGCGGAAGCAACGCTGGCGCGATTCTGCTGCACACCAAACTGCGCGCTGCGCACCTCGATGCGCACCTGGTTCTCGATCTGCTGGATGCGCAACTGGGCTTGCCGGTATTCAAATTCCGAGCGCACCTGGGTTGCCTGCGCGGCGCGGTTGCGGATGGGGATGTTGAGATTTACGCCTAACCCTTTATCTGGCGCAGTGGAATTGATCAGCTGGTTCAAGGCGGAGCCGTAAGAAACGGAAGGCGGGCCCGTGAAAGTGGTAGCACCGGGGGTGCAGAATGCCGGCTCTTGAGCGCATATGTAGAAAGGATTCGAATTGCCGCCCAGGCCGGCGCCGCCGTAGTAGGCAAACAGGTCCAGCGAGGGCAACAGGGCGCTGCGGATTGCCTTATTGCTGATGTCGGTATTGGAAAGGTTGATGCGCGCTTCCGCCAGTTCAGGACGATGACTAAGTGCGTCATTCACGAGATCCTGGGTGGGGACGACCGCTTCCTGCTCCGACAGCTCCATGGTTGAGGTGGGAATCACTTCGGCATCGGCGAGTGCGGGGTCGACGAGCGTGCGGCTCAGCGCATTTTTCATGAGCAGTTGCTGCAACTCAAGATTGGTCAGCGCCAACGTCAGGGTTTGCTGATTGCTTGCGACCGTGCTCTGGGCCCGGACTACCTCGATCGGCGCCAGCGTCCCGATTTCCACCTGCTTTTGGTTGTCAGAGAGCGTCTTCTGAGCGAAGGTCAGTTGCTCCTTCTGGACCCTGACGTTCTCGTAGGCGTACACCAAGTCCCAGTACATGTTTTCGATCTGGTCGACGGTGGATGTGATTTGCAGGCGGAAGGCGACATCTGAGATCTCACGATTGTTCTTTGCGATCCGGATGAAGCGATTGTTGGGCGTGAATCCGAAGCCCTGCAGCAGGTGCTGCGTCAACTTGAACTGGAAACTGGAATTTAGGGCCGGAGTGAAGGCATTGAACGCATTATTGGAAGTGATCCGGGTATTGTTGAAGCCGACCGTCATATTCGTGCCCCACTGGAATCCCTGGGTGTAGGCAAAATTGCCCGTGGTGGTGTTCTGGCTGGTGCCGCAAAAAGGGCTGTTGCAATTGATCTCCTGGCGGTCGAACTGGAGCGTGCCGGTGAGGATGGGATCGAAGCTGGTGATGACCGGGCCGCTGCCCAGGGTTGATCCGACCAGGCCGCCCGCGCCGGCGCCGGCGCCACCGGCCGCGACCGAGGTTCCGCCCTGGCCCGAGCCCACTTGTGTGCCGAGCCCGCCTACGCCGCCGCCGGGCGTGTTCTGCACGACACCGCTATTCACACCGAGAATGCTGGAGCCAGCTTTGGCGCGCCAGATGTCGGTATCGGCTATGTTCAGGTTGTAGCGGGCGATCGCGATATCGAGATTGTTTTCGAGCGCCAGCGCGATGGCGTCGTTCATCGAAATGTAAAGTTTGCCGTTGCGCATGAACTGGTCGATGCGCGGCGTATTGGCCAGGTTCGGCTGTTCGACCCGGCGCGCAGTGTAGGGACCAATCGGATCGGGGAAATGCGACCGCGGTTTCGCGTACACCTGCACATCAAACGGCTGCGACGATGACGGCACCGCCCTTTGGACCGGCATCTGCGCCGACGGCGCACTGGGCACGGACGAGGCATTTTGCGCCCACCCGGCAGGTACCATGATTACAACAAGGAGGACGGCGGCAAGGGAAAGGACTGCGGCGGCCTGCTGAAACGCATTCAACACTGTAGAAGGTTGCATTCGCATCGTCTCCATTGATCACATCCTATTGATCACACTCAAGCGATCAAGGCTCGAGAAGCACGGACGCAGGGGTCCGCACTTATGCTTACACTCTGCTCATACGTAGAACCGAAGGCAAGAGTTCCTTGTAATCTTTTTCTAACCGTTGAGAAAGGCAATTTTTTCCATTGATCGCAAGTGAAATAGTATAGCTGACGAGCCGGTGCACTCTCGGGGCCGACGGCGGTAAAACTTTGCAGATGCCAACGATGATTCTCCAGCAGCTTAGGACACGAAAAAGAACGTGCGCAATCTCAGACTGATTCTTTCTTATGACGGCGCCGAGTTCGCCGGCTGGCAGGTGCAGCCCGGCCGGACGACGGTGCAAGGCGCGCTGGCCTCAGCCATTGGACGGTTGAGCGGAGAAAATGTACTGCCCCAAGGTTCGGGCCGGACCGATGCGGGCGTGCACGCACTGGCCCAGGTTGCGAGTTTTGCGGACCGCGTCAGTAATTCCAGCCGAAAACTGGATGCGGGCGCTGAACGACATTCTGCCGGCTGCGATCCGGGTGCTGGAAGTGACGGAGGCCGCGCCCGAGTTTCACGCGCGCAAATCGGCGCACGCCAAGACCTATCGCTATCGCATTCATCGCGGAGCGATCTGCCCGCCATTTCTGGCGCGGTATGTGTGGCATTACCCTTATCCGCTGGAGGAATCGGCGATGGTGGCAGCCGCTGGCTGTGGTTGTGGGCGAGCACGATTTCACTTCGTTCGCGGCGGTGGATCCGGAGCGGGTGGAACGAATGTCTGCCGGAATGTCTGCCGCCGAAAATACCGGGACGAGCAATACGCGAACGACTAATATTCGCACGATTTTCTCTTCCAGTTGGATGCGCGAGGGCGAAGAATTAATCTATACCATTCGCGGCAGCGGATTTCTTCATCACATGGTGCGGAACCTGGTCGGCACACTCCTGCTGCTGGGGAAGGGAACGGTGAGCCGGGAAGATTTGCGCCGCATCCTCGATGCTCGGGAGCGCACGGCGGCCGGGCCGACCGCGCCCGCCAGCGGGCTGTATCTGGTCGAGGTGGAATACTGAGGTCGAATTTAGAAACTGTGGCGCGCCGGTTCCGTCCCGAGTACACTTCTTCGCAGATGGCCACCGACGTCGAATTCGCTGTCTCGCGCATCGCTTCCGTGAACCCGGCGACGGGTGAAGTTCTGGGCGAACTGGACAGTGCCGGTCCGACCGAAGTGCGCGCTGCGGTAGCGCGCGCGCGCACGGCACAGCGGGACTGGCACACTTGGGGCATCCGCAACCGCGTCCGGGTGGTGCGCCGTTTTCAACAGATTCTTCTCGCGCACAAGACCGATGTCGCGCGGCGCATCACACAGGAAGCAGGCAAGCCCGCGGTGGAAGCGCTGCTCACCGAAGTTTTGGTCGTGCTCGACGCGGCGCGATTCCTGATCGACAATGCCTTCGAGATCTTGCGCGAAGAAAAGCTGCCGCACGGAAATCTTGCGGTCAAAACCAAATCAGGGTGCATTCTGCACGAGCCGTATGGCGTGGTCGGGATTATTTCCCCATGGAATTATCCTTTCTCGATTCCGGCGACTGAGTCCATGGCGGCCCTGGTTGCGGGGAATGCCGTAGTGCTCAAACCCTCCGAGTTGACGCCGCTGATTGCGCTCGAACTCCAGGCGCTGCTGCGCGAGGCCGGTGTTCCCGACGACATTTTCCAGGTTCTTCCCGGCGAAGGCGCGACCGGGGCGGCGCTGGTCGGAAGCGAAATCGACAAACTGGTGTTCACGGGAAGCGTCGCGACGGGCCGGCGAATCGCGCAGATCGCCGCCGAACGCCTGCTTCCGGTGGTGCTGGAACTGGGCGGCAAGGACGCCATGCTGGTGCTCGAAGACGCCGATGTCGATGTGGCCTCGAGCGGTGCCGTGTGGGGAGCTTTCGTGAACGCGGGGCAGACCTGCTTGTCGGTCGAACGCTGCTACGTGCATCAGAGTTTGTATCCGGCTTTCCTCGAGGCTTGCTGCGCGAAGGCGCGCAAGCTGCGCGTCGGCAATGGCATGGATGCGGCTTCTGAAATCGGCCCCATGATCCACGAGCGGCAAGTGCGTGTGGTGGAGTCGCAGGTAGAGGATGCGAAGCAGCGCGGCGCCCGCGTGCTGGCCGGAGGCACGCGGCTGCGCGAACTCGGCCCAACATTCTTTGCGCCGACAGTGCTGGCGGACGTGGATCACGACATGCGGGTGATGCAGGAAGAAACTTTCGGTCCGGTGCTGCCGATTGCGCCTTTCAGCGACGATGCCGAAGCCGTGCGCCTGGCCAACGATTCCGACTACGGACTGGCCGCCAGCGTTTGGACGCGCGATCGCGCCCGCGGCGAGCGCCTGGCTCGCCAGATCGATGCGGGCACGGTGATGGTGAACGACGCCGTGTCATGTTTCAGCATCAGCGAAGCTCCGCATGGAGGCGTGAAGTCGAGTGGCTTGGGCCGCACGCATGGGCGCTGGGGATTGGAAGAAATGGTGCGCGTGAAGTATGTCGACTCAGACTTGCTGCCGCGCATGAAAAAGATCTGGTGGTTCGGCTACGGTGGTGGATTCACGGGCGAGATGGAAGGTTTCCTCGACCTGCTGTATGCCCGCCCGCTGTGGGAAAAGCTCAAAGCCGGCACGCGCGCGGCTGGAGCGCTGTGGCGGAGAAAACTGTAAAGCTGGAAGAAATCCTTAAGATGTTTTTGTCATCCTGAGCGAAGCGAAGGACCTGCTGTCTCTGGCAGTAACAAGAAAGCAGGTCCTTCGCTTCGCTCAGGATGACAAGAAGGGATCAAAATCCTCGAGAAAGTAGAGTAATCATGGCCGACACCCGCGTATTCCTGCGCCACATCCTCGCTACCATCGCCTATCGCGGAGCGAAGGCGGTTCGCAATGCTGGGCCGAGCTTCGCCGATTATCGCGCTGGAGAAACTTCACGCACGCCGGCGAAAATTCTCGCGCATGTGGGCGACCTCATGGACTGGGGCCTCGCCATGTCCGAAGGCCGCCGCGAATGGCACGATTCCGTTCCGCTGGCGTGGGAAAAAGAATGCGAGCGCTTCTTCACCGCCTTGAAAAAGTTTGACGACTACCTGGCGTCGGAAAAGCCGCTCGAAGTTTCCGCCGACAAATTGTTTCAGAGCGCACTCGCCGACGCGCTCACCCACATCGGCCAGATCGCGATGCTGCGGCGGTTAGCCGGTGTCCCCATAAAGGGCGAAAACTATTACGTAGCCGAAATCACCGTCGGACGCGTCGGCGCGGATCAGGCGGCGCCGCGCAAGGAATTTGACTAAGAACGTCTGGTTCAGGATTTGCTCGCAGTGCTCGCATGCTGTCTGCACCTGTAGCGGTTACTGTGATACCGGGTTGTTGACTCGTTGTCGGACATCGACATATCCCTTCGTGCTGGTTCAATGGAGCGGCCATGCTTACCGGGCAACTCTCGAAGGCTGTTCTCGGAGGGCATCCGAACATGCCGGGCGGCGGTTGGTGTCCCACTTGTTTGTGGTAGTGAAGCCATGCCCTGATAGGAACCTGTATAACTACGATCTTTGTTCGAGACCAACCTGATCTGTGATCGTTGTCCTTGGTCTGAGGGGCGGGACTGAGTAAAATAGCGGGAAAGCGGCCTTGGCAAAGGCGCACAGGAGATGGAATGGCTTCCGCTGAAACGGCAACCGCAAATACGAGCAAGATTCCGCAGCTTCCCAACCACAAAATCAAGATCAAGAAGACGGGCCAGCGTGCCTGCAACGAGAAAAACGATAAGGGCAAGTTCTGCGGCGGACATCTGAAGCGCTGGTTTTACACCGTCGACGTGGTCGAACAGGAGTGCGGCTGCTTGGAGAAAGCCCTAGGGGCGGAGGCCGAAGTGTATCGCTGCGAAAATTGTCAGACGCTCTACCTGCCCAGTCCCAAAGATCCGCGTGGGGTGAACGTCGCGGGTCGAGGGCAGCTTTCAGTGTTCGGGCTCACGGTTCCTTCCAAGGAGGAGAAACCGAAGTAAAGGTCTCAGGTGTCAGGTCTCAGGTCTCAGGAAAATCTAGTTCCCGATACCTGACACCTAACGCTTGGGTAGCCGGAGGGGTGCCGGCGCTCGCTGTGAACATTTCTGAACTCATTTACGACTGGAATGCTCTGTACCCGAAGTCGCTGCATCCGCCGGGACCGGTGCGCCTGACGGATGAAACGCTGCGCGACGGTCTGCAATCGCCTTCCGTCCGCGATCCTTCCATCGAACAGAAAATCGAAATCCTGCACCTGATGGAATCGCTCGGCATCAACTCGCTCGACCTCGGGCTTCCGGGAGCGGGTCCGCGCGCGGTCGAGCACGTGACGGCGCTGGCGCGCGAAATCGTCGCCCACAAAATGAAAATCACGGCGTATTGCGCGGCGCGCACCCACGTGAACGACATTCGCCCCATCGCCGAGATTGTCCAGAAAACCGGCCTCCCCATCGAGGTGGCTGCGTTTCTTGGAACCAGCCCCATCCGGCGCTACACCGAGGGCTGGAACGGCGACTTCCTTCTCCAAACCACCGAAAAGGCCGTGCAATACGCGGTCTCGCTTGGCCTCGAAGTCATGTACGTCACCGAAGACACCACCCGCTGCGATCCGGAAACGGTGAAGCAGATCAACTCGGCGGCCATCAACTGCGGCGCGCACGCCCTGGTGCTCTGCGACACCGCCGGACACGCTACGCCCATGGGCACGGTCGCGCTGGTCAAGTTCGTGCTTGAACAAGTGGTCAAGCCTTCCGGTGAAAAAATCCGCGTTGACTGGCACGGGCACTGCGACCGAGGATTAGCAACTGCCAACGCCATAGCGGCTCTAGTGGCGGGCGCGGATTGCGTGCATGCGACCGCGCTCGGCATCGGAGAGCGCGTCGGCAACACGCAGATGGACCAGATGCTGGTCAACCTGAAGCTCATGGGCATTGCGCCGTGGGACGGGCAGGACCTGACCAAACTCAAGCGCTACTGCGAGGCCGTATCCGCCGCCACCGGCGTTCCGATTCCGGCGAACTATCCGGTGGTTGGAGAGGACGCGTTCCGCACCGCTACCGGCGTTCACGCTGCTGCCGTCATCAAAGCGTATAAGAAAAAGGATGTTGAACTCGCGAACACCGTGTACTCCGGAGTGCCCTCGCACTACTTCGGACTGGAACAGATCATCGACATCGGCCCGATGAGCGGGAAATCAAATGTTCTTTTCTGGCTGGAACACCGCGGGCTTCCGGTGAACGATGAGGTGGTCGAGCGCATTTTCAAGTGCGCCAAGTCGAGCGATCACACCCTCAGCGAAGGTGAAATCCTGGAGTGCGTGCAAGCCGCGCCTTGATTTCACTTGCGCCGTTCCGAGATTGTGTGGAAGCGGGGCTTTGCCCCGCTTGGACGGGGCAGAGCCCGGTCTCCACACGAGTTTAATCCGCCACTACCGCCTCTTTCCGCGCGCGGTCCAGCACCGCCAGGCCCTTCTCCAGGTCGGCGATCAGGTCCTCGACGTGCTCCAGGCCCACGGACAGGCGGATCATCTGCTCGGTCACACCCATCTTTTTCCGCAGGTCGGGAGCGATCATGGTGTGCGAGGTCAGCACCGGAATGGTCACCAGCGAATCGACTCCTCCGAGGCTCGGCGCCAAAGTAAATAGATTCAGCGCCTCGGCCACGCGGCAGGCGTCGGCGCCGCTGCCTTCCACCTCGAAGCTCAGGACGCCGCCCGCGCCCGCCATTTGCTTCTTCGCGATGGCGTGGTCCGGATGCCCCTTCAGCAGCGGATAGTGCACCCGCGNNATCAAATCGCGTCTTCCGGTTGCGATGCCAGAGATCAGGTCGGAATGTCCGCCAAAATATTTCGTCCCCGAATGCAGCACCAGGTCGATGCCCCACTCCGCCGGACGGCAATTGATCGGCGTGGCAAAGGTCGAATCGATGGTCGTGATCAGGCCATGCTTGCGCGCCAGCGCCGCAATCTTTTCCAGATCGACGACCCGCACGTTTGGATTCGTCGGCGATTCGATGTGCAGGATCTTTGTGTTTGGCCGGATGGCGCGCTCGTGCTGCTCCATGTCGTTGGTATCGACGAACGTGGTTTCGATCCCCAGTTTCGGCAGCCACTGCGACAAGAACTTGATCACGCCGCCGTAAATATCGCGCTGCGCCACGATATGGTCGCCCGCCTTCACCAGCGTCAGAATCGAAGTGGTGATCGCGGCCATGCCCGAAGAGAACAGTAGCGCCGCATCCGTGCCTTCCAATTCGGCGATAGCATTCTCGGCGACCGTATGCGTGGGATTGCCGTAGCGTGTGTAGAAGCTGTCGGTAGGAATGACGCGCACCTGCTCTTGCAGGTCTGTGACCTCGAAGGTCGAGGTCTGATAGATGGGCGGGGAGAGCGGACCGTTTTTCTTGGCGAGGCTGGTGCCGCCGCGTACCGCCTCGGTTTCCTGACGGAACTGATGCTTTTTCATACGAGAGCCCCCGCTAATAAACCTGGAATCTCTCAAGATTACCCGCGCCATTGAGCCGCGGCAAGGCGCAAGACAGTGGTTGGCGTTTGTTATATCTTTTACTTGGCCACTCCCATGAAAAAGAAAAAGCTAAGAACGACTGCCCGAAAAACATCCGCCGCCAGAAAAGCGTCGAGCGCCGCGCGCCCAGCGAGTAAAGTCGCGCTCAAGGGCACTGTCCTTAAAAGCAAGCCGCTCCCGGCCGAGTTGCGCCACATCCCGTGGAGTTCCGTCGAAGTCGAAGCTTTGAACCCCTTGCTTGGCCGCCACTTCGTAGTCGGGCAGAACGTCATGCTCGCTCGCGTCCTGCTCAAGAAGGGATGCATCGTGCCCGAGCACAGCCATCACAACGAGCAGATCTCTTACATCCTGGAAGGCGCGCTGAAATTCTGGATCGATGGCAAAGAGATCGTGGTGAACGCGGGCGAAGTTCTGACCATTCCGCCCAACATGCCGCACCGGGCCGAGGCGCTCGCGGATACCGTCGATCTCGACATCTTTAACCCGCCGCGCGCCGACTGGATCAATAAAACCGACGCTTACTTGCGGTGAGAAGAGATAACCGCAGAGATCGCAGAGGAATTCGTAAAAAAACAAGAAAAATCTCTGCCTACTCTGCGATCTCTGCGGTCAGACCATATGATGTATTTATCTTTCTGCGCTGATCTGGTGATAAGGCAAAGTGTCGATCGCTCAAAATACGGAAACCGCTGCGAAACTGCGCTGCATCGCTTGCGGCGCCACCCCTGATTCCGCCGGCCAGAACTTCCGCTGCGCTGCTTGCGGCGATTTGCTGGAGTTCTTTTTCCCCGAATGGACGCCTGACTCACCGGTGTTCGAACCGGCGGCGCTGAAGGCTCTCTGGCTCAACCGCCGCACCTCACGCGATGCCCTCGACCAAAGCGGAGTCTGGCGCTTCCGCGAACTGCTTCCGCACATTCCCAATCTCGAAGAGCATGCCATCACGCTGCGCGAAGGCAACACGCCGCTGTACCGCCTGCCACGGTGCGCGCGCGCGGCCGGCGTCGAGAATCTCCACGCCAAGCACCAGGGCATGAATCCGACCGCATCGTTCAAAGACACGGGCATGACGTTCGCCGCTTCGTCCGCGCACCAGGGCAAATTCAGGTGGGTTGCCTGCGCCTCTACCGGCAATACTTCAGCCTCCATGGCCGCCTATGCCGCGCGCGGCAACATGCGCAGCCTGGTGCTCATCCCGGAAGGCAAAATTTCATGGGGCAAGCTCTCGCAAGCGCTCGACTACGGAGCCCTCACCTGCCAACTTCGCACCGACTTCGACGGATGCGTCCGCATCCTCAACGACCTCGTTCGCCAGAAGCCGGTCTGCCTGCTGAATTCGGTGAATCCGTATCGCATCGAAGGCCAGAAAACTGCCGCTATCGAACTTCTCGAGCAACTCGCGTGGGAGCCGCCGGACCACATCATCGTCCCCGGAGGTAATCTGGGAAACAGTTCCGCGATCGGCAAGGCGCTTCTCGAAATGCGTGAGCTCGAACTGATCTCGCGCCTGCCGAAACTTTCCATCATCCAGGCGCA
>PLHP01000105.1 GCA_003138955.1 Acidobacteriaceae bacterium
CTCTTATCGAGGGGCACCCGGCAATAATTAAGAATTAGAGTCAAAGGCAGCGGACAGGAGTGTCCGCTGCACACGGACCTTGGGGAGAACGCCTGGACACTTCGCGGAGGGCGTTGGACATGTAGGGGTCCTTCGACTACGTAGCCGCTTCGCTTCGCGAAGCGGCTACTCCGCTCAGGATGACATTTTATGTTGGGCGCACGCATCTTCCTCAACAACTGCGCGGGCATGTCGTCACCGCCGATACCCGCCGGGTGACCCAGCCTTATTCGCGCACTTTGCGAAAAGGGTGGGTGATGGGGATCATCGGCGCGCTCTACGGTCGAGGGGGCTGCGGGAGTCAGCGAAAGATCACAGGCGGTGGGCGCAGAATCCCACCCTTCAAAAAACGAAGGGTGGGGCACCCGGAAAGTGTTTTGAGTTCCGAGCGGCTTGCTCTGCCCGACATTGCCTTTGGGCACCAACCGTGGTTACCGTGGCGAGTGCTCCTGACAAAAATCGTTTCGCGATGTCGCGAACAGGCGAGATCGGTGTAGTATGATTTGTGGTTTTAGCATTCACAGAAAGACGCGATACGGGTGGGCGCGACGCAGTGTTTACGCGCCAAGAAATGCCTGAGTAGACGGCCTTATCGTTACGAAACCTTTGCTCATGGTTCTCCCGCGCGAGGTTCCTCATGCCATTTACCGACACAATTGAATCGCTGTTAAAGCAGAAGACCGACAAGAGAGTCCTGTCCGTGACGCCCGACCAGTCTGTCTATGAAGCCATCGAGAAGATGGCGGAGCAGGGTATAGGTGCGTTGCTGGTGATATCGAACAACAAGCTGGTGGGCATCCTGTCGGAGCGTGACTATGCCCGCAAAGTCACCCTTAAAGGCCGATCCTCGAAAGAGACCCTGGTCCGGGAGATCATGACCAGCCCAGTGGTCTTCGTGGTTGGGCGGAACACGGTGGACGAGTGCATGGGCATCATGACCAAGCACCATTTTCGTCATCTGCCTGTCCTCGAAGAGGAGACGGTGGTGGGTGTGGTGTCGCTGGGCGATCTGGTGAAATGGATCATCTCGGGTCAGGCGCAAACGATTCAGGATCTGGAGGGCTACATTACCGGGAGGTATCCCCGCTAGAAGGGGCACGCCAATGCCGAAACGGGCCGGTCTTAAATTTTCATGCTGAGGGCAGTGTTCATTGCGCTGTCGGAAAGCTGGTGGCTGCGCGCCGTTGCCGAACACTCCCGCTTTGGCCAGCGCATTTCCACCCGCTTCGTCGCCGGCAAAGAAGTTGCGGACGCGATTCGCGCCGCCGCCGCCGTTAATCAATTTGGCGCCAGCGTCTCCATCGACAATCTGGGCGAGAATGTCACCAACGCTGAGGAAGCCCGCGCCAGCGCCCAGCTTTATAACCATCTGCTCGACGAAATCGCCGCCGCCAAGCTCAACGCGAATGTCAGCGTGAAACTCACCCACATGGGCCTGGACGTGGACGAGAACCTGGCCTACGACATCGTCCGCGGGCTGGTCGCCAAGGCTGCCCACATGTCGCCGAGGAATTTTATTCGTGTCGATATGGAAGGATCAGCACATACGCAGCGTACGCTCGACTTCGTTCACGAGCTGCACCGGGTGCCGGGGAACGAGGACAGCGTGGGAGCGGTGATCCAGTCGTACATGCGGCGCGCCGAAGCCGACATCGAGAAGTTGCTCGCCGAGCGCATCCGCATACGGCTCTGCAAAGGCGCATACAAAGAGCCCGAAGAGGTCGCCTTCCAGAAGAAGTCCGAGGTGGACGCCAGCTACGTGAAGCTGATGAAGATCCTGATGAAGAGCGGCGTCTATCATGGGCTAGCGACCCATGACGAGGCCATTATCAAAGAAGCCAAGGCCTTCGCCACCCGTGAGAACATTCCGCGCAACGCTTTTGAATTTCAAATGCTGCACGGCATCCGGCGCGACCTGCAGCAGAGCCTGGTCAAAGAGGGCTGGGGCGTGCGCGTCTACATCCCGTTCGGCACCGAGTGGTATCCCTACTTCATGCGGCGGCTGGCCGAGCGCCCCGCGAATGTGCTGTTCATCGCCAAGAACCTTCTGCGGCGGTAACTCCAGGCTGCTGCCGAGCTTCGCTCGGCCTGGACGGGCGAGGGCGCCCGTCCCTACACGAACGTTTTACGCATTTTCATCCCTGTCGGTTTGACCGCAAATTGACCAGTTCGTACACTACTTCTAGCGCATACGTCTATGCCTGATATCCGAAGGAACTTCCTGGGACAACCCGCACGACTGACGCTTGCTCTGAGCCTGGCGGTCATGCTGGTCGTGGCGTCGGGCGTTGCGCAGAACCGGCCGCTCGTGTCTTTGGAGACCAGCGAGACGCTGTTCACGGTGCTGACCGCCATCAACACGTGCGGCTATGACCAGGAGTTGAGTGTTTCCGACCCACTGCGGGCGCAGATCCGGTCGGAAGTTGGCAAGGCAGTGGAAGATGCCGCCGTAGCTCGGGACGTGGTCGGTCCGATGTGCTTGTTCTACCGGCAGCATCAGGCGGCGGAGCCCGCTCACGACCTGTCCCATTATGTATCGCTGGCGCTTTATCTGGAGGAGCCGCCGGCCTTCGCACTGAAAGTGCCGCAGACAGAGCTGCCGCCCGATGCGGAAGTGGTGGCGGACATGGTGCCGCTGATGCAGGCCTTCTACCAGAAAATCGGGTTGCACGCCATCTGGGAGCGGCACCGCGAGCGCTACAGGGAATTGACCGAGATCTATCACGATCCGCTGGCGAAGATGACGTTCGACACCGAGATCTATCTGAAGATACCATCGGCGGGTTACTTGGGACGCCAGTTCATCGTCTATCTGGATGCGATGGGCGCGCCGGGGCAGACCAATGCGCGCAACTATGCTTCGGATTACTACGTCGTGATTTCACCGACCTCGGGGACGGCGATCAAGCTGCAGCAGATTCGGCACACGTATCTGCATTATCTTCTGGGTCCGCTGGCGTTAAAATACGGCGGCGCCTTCGAGCGTCTTGAGCCGTTGCTCGGCGCCGTGCAGGCCGCCCCGATGGATGCGGCGTTCAAGAGCAACATTTCTTTGCTGGTAACCGAATGCCTGATCCGAGCGATTGAAGTGCGCTTGGCCAAGATTCCGGAGGCGGAGCGGGCCCAGGGGGTTGACCAAGCCGGCAAGGAAGGGTACATCCTGACGCGCTATTTCTACGACACGCTGGGCAGGTTCGAACATGATCCCGAGGGCTTCCGCAACGCTTATGTTGACCTGCTCCGGTCGGTTGAAGTCGGCAAAGAAATGAAGCGGGCGTCCCAGATCCAGTTCGCGAGCAACGCGGCGCCCGAACTTTTGCACCTGGCGCGTCCCCAGAACAACAACCTGCTGCTGAACGCGGAGCGGCGACTGGCGGCAGGCGATCTGGAAACGGCGAAGAAACTGGCGCAAAAGGCGCTCGATGAGCAGAAGGAGGATTCGGGACGCGCGCTGTTCATTTTGGCGGAAGTCGCCACCGCGAATCGGGACATGGAAGGGGCGCTCACCTATTTTGAACGAGCTTTGCAGACGGCCCATGAACCCAAGGTGATCGCCTGGTCTCATATTTATCTTGGCCGCATTTTTGATTTGAAGGAGAATCGGGACGCCGCCTTGGACCAGTATCGGGCGGCGCTGAACGCGGCGGGAGGAGCGCTTCCGGAAGCAAAGCTGGCGGCGCAGCGGGGTCTGGAACAGCCCTATGAGCCTCCGGTGGCGAAGCAGCCAGAGTAGATTTTTTGTAGAGACGCGGATTGCCGCGTCTCCGGAAACGGGGCAAGACCCGTTTCTACAGGCGTGAGCAGATCTTGAGTTTGAAATTTTGCAATATGGGAGAGATCATGAAGCGAGCAGCAGTCATTCTAGGAATACTGAGCATAGCGGTTTGGGCCGAGGCCCGGAACAGCGGACCGGCGGCGCAGCAGAACCCACCGGCGGCGGGTCAGGCGGCGCCAGCGCAGGGTGCGACGGCGCCACCAACAAAGCGTCCGCCGCAAGCCAAAACCCAACCGGAGTTCGACGCCTACAAAGTGGCGATGGCCAATACCGATTCTGCCGCGATGGAGAAAGCGGCTACCGATTTTGCCACCAAGTTTCCCGACAGCGAAATTCGCCTACTGCTCTATCAGAACGCGATGCGACTCTACCAGACTGCGAACAACGCCGAGAAGACCGAAGCCATGGGCCGCAAAGTGATCAGCCTTGACGGGGAAAATCCCGAGGCTCTGGTAATCGTCGCTGAGGTGATTGCCGAGAGAACGCGCGACGCCGATATCGACAAAGATCAGCGTTTCGCCGAAGCGATCGCGATGGCGCAGAAGGCGACGCAAACGGTGGACACCGACCTGACCATGCAAACGGGCACGCCGCAGGCGAAGATCGACGCCGCCAAGGGATACCTGCGCTCGCAGGCGTATTCGATTATCGGAACCATTGAGTACAAGAAGGAGAATTATGCGGTAGCGCAGGAGAATCTGCAGAAGTCCATCGACGCGTACCCGAGCGACCCGGATCCGGTGGTTGTTCTGCGTCTGGCCCTGGCGCTCGATAAGCAGCAGAAATATGCGGAGGCGCTCAAGGTGGCCACCCGCGCCGTGGAAATGTCGCAGGACAGCACCGTTATTGGAACCACGGCGCGGCGCGAACGCGACCGCTTGCAACAGCTCACAGGCGCGGCCCCGTCCCAACCGCAGAGTCCGCCAAAGAACTAACCGCCGTTTCTGTAGATGCGAGGCTTGCCTGTTCTCAAACGCGGCAAGTCGCGTCTCTACCAAAATTCGGGCCGCACGATCGTCGATCATTGATCATCGCCCATTGACTATCGACCATTGATCATCGACACTGGCCCCTCTTTGTGATGAAGTCACGCGAAATCATGGCGCTGGAAGAAAGCCTGGGTCACCACTTCCAGCGCCGCGAACTGCTCGACCAGGCCCTTACCCACAGCTCGCAAGCGCGCGAGGTGGAGGCGCTGGGCGTGGGCAGCAGTTCCTCTGGCAGCGGATCGTCTAGCAGATCGTCCAGTGGTGATAACGAAAATCTCGAGTTTCTCGGAGACGCCGTACTGGGGCTGGTCACCAGCGAGGCGCTGTTTCATCGCTTTCCTGAATTTCAGGAAGGGCACCTTTCCAAGCTGCGCGCTCATCTGGTGGGGCAGCGGCATCTGCTGCGCGTGGCCGAACAGCTTGAGATTGGTCGTTACATGCGGTTGGGCCGCGGCGAAGAAAAGAGCGGGGGCCGCAACAAGGCAAGCCTGCTGGTGGACGCGCTGGAAGCGATTCTGGCGGCGCTCTATCTCGACGGCGGGTGGCCGGCGGCGCGAGACTTCATCGTGCGCGTGATCGTGGAGCCGGAATTGGCCCACATGAAACTGGAGACCAGCGCCATCCCGGTGATGGATTTCAAGTCCGCGTTGCAGGAAGCGCTGCAGGCCAGAGGGGGGCCGCAGCCGGTTTATGCGCTGGTGAAGGAGGAAGGCCCGGAACACAAGAAGACCTTTACGGTCGAGGTGAGACTGCCGGAGCCTGCCATGGGGCAATTCGTAGGGCGCGCCCAGGGCGCGACCAAGAAACGGGCCGAACAGGAAGCGGCGCGCCAGGTGCTGGAGCATCTGGCCACATTGCCCGGGGCGGGGCATCCAAATACTGGGAAGGACGGGGGCGCAGCGTAGTGTGGTGTCCCACAAGTGCGCTGCATAAATCCACGCTGTCATCCTGACCCTGAGCGCAGCCGAAAGGGAAGGACCGATGGATTTGAATGCAATGCATAGGTCTTTCGCTTCGCTCAAGATGACAGCCGGACTTGTATTGCGAACACAACATGTCGTTGAGTGAGAAGATTTCCGCCGGTGATTGGCCCGCAACCGTTCAGTCGGTTGCGGGAACGATCGTGATTGCCGTGTTCGTGGTCACATTTCTGGTGCAGGCGTTCACCATCCCTTCGGAATCCATGGAGCAAACGCTGCTGATCGGCGATTACCTGCTGGTGGATAAATTTTGCTACGGCGGCAGTACCGGGTGGAACCGTCTGCTGCCTTACCGCAACGTCCGGCGCGGTGACATCATCGTCTTCCATTATCCAGTAAATCCCGCGCAGGACTTCGTGAAGCGAGTGGTGGCCTTGCCCGGAGATCGCCTGCGCCTCATCAACAAGCGCGTTTACATCAACGGCGCTCCGCTGCAGGAGCCCTACGTGCAATACATCACCACGCTGCGCAATGTTTATCGCGACGACTTTCCGCGCACCGATTCTCCCGACTACGGAGTGGATGCGAAATGGTGGAAAGAAATGCCGAAGCTGGTGGNNCAGGACAGCCGGTACTGGGGATTCGTGCCGCGCGAAAATATCGTCGGACGCCCGCTGTTGATTTACTGGTCGGCGGGCAATTTGAACAATGATCTTCCCGGATCGCCAACCGTGGGTGATAGACTTTATCACCTCGCTTATGCGGTAACTCACGTGTTCCAGATAACTCGCTGGGAACGTACTTTCAGGCGAGTGCGCTGACAAGAAATCTTCTGAAACGGGTAGCGAACGTGCCGAAAAAAGAAAAAGAAGAAGTTGTGGACGAAAAGCCGCACGAGACGACAGTCGAATTCCTGGCCTCGCTGGCGGGAGTGCTGGTCACGGGCCTGTTCATCATCACGTTTGTTCTGCAGGCGTTTGAGATTCCCTCCAGTTCGATGGAGGACACGCTGCTGATCGGCGACCACGTATTCGTGAACCGCGAGCAGTTCGCGCCGCCGACGCGTTGGATGGGGCCACTGATGCCGTATCGCAATGTCCGCCGCAATGACATTGTCGTGTTCCTGTCGCCGGAAGAACAAGGTCTGTTCGTGGTGAAGCGGATCATGGGCGTCCCCGGCGACCACATACATTTGCGCGACGGTGTCGTCTATCGCAATGGCGAGAAACTGGTTGAGCCGTACGCCCAGCACAAACTGGCGGATTACAACCCTTACCGAGACAATTTCCCTGCCGTACCGCCTTCGGAAATGTACGGGGTGCGTAACGAAAAATGGACAGAGGAACTGCCTTCGCATATCGAAGGCGATGACCTCGTCGTGCCCCCGGACAGCTACTTCGCCATGGGCGACAACCGCGACGTGAGTTATGACAGCCGTTATTGGGGCTTCATTCCACGGAAGAACGTGATCGGCCGTCCCATGTTCATCTACTGGTCATTTGTAACTCCGCCCGACCAGTACCAGATGCGGAGTGTGGGCGACCGGTTGGGATTCATCGCGCACATCATCATTCACTTCTTCGATGAAACCCGCTGGTCGCGAACCCTCAGGATCGTGCGGTGACGTTTCTCCGGTCCAGGCGCGGGGTGGCTGCGGTCGCGGCTCTCCTGCTGATCCTGTTTCTGTTCCGGCCGGGCGTGTACCGGTTGCGAAACCGGATTGCCATTACCATCGGCAGCGCCCTCGGCCGCAGGGTCGCACTCGACAGCGTCCGCTTGCGTCTTCTGCCGCGGCCGGGCTTTGACCTTGAGGGACTCGTCATCTACGACGATCCCGCGTTTAGCGCGGAGCCGATGATCCGCGCGCAGGAAGTTTCCGCCGCGATCCGGTTTCGGTCTCTGCTCCGCGGGCGACTCGAGATCGCCACCCTGAGCGCCACCGAGCCCAGCATCAATCTGGTGCGCAATGACGAAGGCCGTTGGAACCTGGCGAGCCTGCTCGAGCGCAACGCGCAAATTCCCGCGGCGCCGACCGGAAAGCCCGCGTCCGAGCGGCGCCCGGCATTCCCCTATCTCGAAGCCGGCCATGCTCGCGTCAATTTCAAGATTGGGCAGACGAAGAAATCCTACGCGCTCATGGATGCCGATGTGGCGCTTTGGCAGGACTCCGAGAATTCTTGGGCCGCGCGCATCAAGGCCGCGCCGGTGCGCACGGATTTTAATCTCACCGATACCGGGCTCGTCCAGATCAATGCAACTTGGCAGCGCGCTCCAAGTTTACGGTTGACTCCGGTGCAACTCACCATGCAATGGCAGCATGGGCAACTGGGACAGATCACGAAGTTGCTGAGCGGAAAAGACCGGGGATGGCGCGGCGGCGTAAGTTTCACGGCGAAGTTGTCGGGCACCCCGGAGGCGCTGCGGATCGAGAGCGAGACCGCAATCGACGGTTTCCACCGCTACGACATTGTTGGCAGCGAGAACGTGCGACTGGCAACCGGTTGCTCGGGACAGTACAACGCGGTCACCAGTGCACTTGCCGACCTGCTCTGCGAATCGCCAGTGAGCGACGGGATGCTCCGCCTGCGCGGGATGTTGTCCCTCGTGGCCCAGGTGCCCAATTACGATCTGACGCTCGAGGCCGAGAAGGTACCGCTGACCTCCGTGGTTCGATTGCTGCGCCAGGCGAAGAAGCAGATCCCCGGCGATCTCACGGCGAGTGGATTGCTGAATGCGGAGTTCCACGCCACGCGCAGCGTTGCCGGGGACGCAGGGCACGGATCATTGCAGCAATGGACCGGTAACGGCTCGGCGACCAACGTGCGCCTCTTGTCGAGTGCAGGGAACGCGGGGGAGGATGAGGTTGCCTTCGGCACGATTCCACTGGCTCTGGTTTCACGGACCATTTCGCGGGCGGCCAGGCACGGCCACCCGAGGACAAAAGAAGAAAAAGACCCGGAGCCCGCTGAAACTCACCTGCGGATGGGGCCGGTCGCGCTTTCCATGAACGTCTCCGCGCCGGTGAGTGCTGGCGGGTGGGTGTCCGCTACCGGTTATCGTTTTTTTCTGCTTGGCGACATGGAACTGAAAGACCTGTTCCGTCTGGAGAGCGTGCTGGCCTTGCCGGTGACGCGCCCAGCGGCGGAAGGTTCGGCCAAGTTAGATGTGAGCGTCTCCGGACCCTGGCAGGGATTTGCCGCTCCCGCCACCCTGGGGACCGCTCAATTGCGCAACGTGCGCGCCGAGATGCGCGGCCTGAACACGCCGATCGAGATTAGCTCAGCGGCTATGACTCTGGCGCCTGACGCAGTATTGATGCAGAAGATTTCCGCCCGCACGGGCAGCACTCATTGGAACGGCGGGGTTACGGCGCCGCGGCATTGCGCTCTGACAGGCATAGTTCCAGGCCCAGTTCCAGGCTCCGTTCCGAACTGTGTCTTTCAGTTCGACCTCACGGCCGACCAACTTTCGATTGGAGATTTCGCCGCATGGTTTACGCCGCATCCCGCCAAGCGTCCCTGGTACCGCATCTTGAATTCCAATTCCAATCAGCCGCTGGGCCCTTCGCCACTGCTCGCAATTCAGGCGCACGGAAACCTGCACGTTGACCAGTTCGCATTGAAGAAGGTACCCGTTACCCAGGTTGCAACACAAGTGGACCTGGATCGAGGCAAGATCACACTGACCGCGCTGCGCGCACAACTGCTGCTGGGCACGCATCAGGGGAACTGGACCATTGATCTGTCGAATCATGATCTGTCGAAACATGACATGCCGACTCCTGATGCATCCACCGACGACGCGTCCACGCCTGGCGTCCGGTACCACGGCGCCGGCACGTTGAACGACATTGCGCTGGCGCACGTGGCCACGTTGATGAACGATGCCTGGATTGCCGGAACAGCCGACGGGAAGTTCGATGTCGAAGGATCCGGAGACAGCTTTCGTGAACTACCGGCGCAGTCTCACGGCACGCTGCAGTTCGCAATGAGGAACGGGAGCCTGCCGCATATTGAAATTCCGGGCTCGCCCGTGCCTCTGCCGGTTCACCGGTTTACGGGAGAACTCCATCTGAAGAAAGGTGTGTGGGAGCTCTCCGCCGGCAGACTGGAATCGCGCGACGGCATTTATCAGGTCAGTGGGACCGATTCCCCAGGCAGCGGTTTCGACTTTGTTTTGGCCCGCGGCGACGAGCAAGCGTGGACGCTCACCGGGACGCTCGCCAGGCCGCGCATTACGGCGGGCAGCCGAACCGTAGCCAAGCGTACGGACGCAAACGTAAAGACCGTCAAACCGTAAATTAAATAAGGCCTTAGCGTTTTCCGCCGACAATTTGTCCGCCGCGCGGGCGGCCAATCCACGGGTGGCCAATCAACGTACCCAGAATAATCCAGAGCCCAAGCACGAGCCACTCCCAACCGGAAAAGCTTCCCGGCACAAAGGGCACAAACTTCATCAGTACCATCGCCAAACCGACCAGCGCCCCCAGCAGAGCGATCAAGCGGTCGGCGATTCGGGGCCTCATNNGAGATCGGAACCAGAATCGCGCTGCCGAGAAACATGCACAAAGCCGTGGCGACGCCAACCCAAACGACAGCCGCGGCAGGGGTCTGATTTCGTGGATGCACGCTGGCCAGTCGTGCATCCACCAGCCCGCGGCGCCCCATGGCGAACACCAAGCGGCTGGCGGCGATGAAATTACCGTTGAATACCTTGAACAGCGAAAGCAACGCGCACTCAGAATGATGCTCACGATCCAGCGCGAGCCGACGGCATGCTCGAACGCGACTGCGGTCATGAATGGTTCGCCGGTCAGCGAACGCCACGGCGCCACGAAGCCCACGGCCGCGATCACAATTATGTAGAACACGGCGCCGACGATGATCGCCGCAAAGATGGCGCGAGAGAATCCCTGGGCGCGAAATTGTGGATTGGCTTCCTCGGCAGCCTTGGTCACCGATTCATATCCCGTCATGTAATAAGGGACGATCTGCAGAACCAGCAAAATGGAAACAAACGGCGTGTGCGTGAACAGGGGCGGAAAATTCGCGGGCGATCCGCGCGTGACGCCGATGGTAACGAAGACCACAAAGAGCGCCAGCGTGCCGAACGTGGTCCAGTTTTGAAACGTGGCGCTCAACCGGATGCCGCGATAGTTCACCACCGTGACCAGTGCCGTGAGCGCGAGCCCGATGGCCAGGTGCGGCAGGTAAACCGGCTTTCCCGCCACGCGGTATAACTCGATGGAATCGAGCGCGGGGAAAATATAACCGGCGATGCGGCCGACGGCCACGGCCTCCCACGGACAGACAATGAAGTAGGCGAGCATCATCATCCATCCGGTAAAGAAGCTGACCGGTCGCGGGAAAACTTTCGCGGTATAGGCCACCTCGCCCGCTGCGTCGGGCATGGCCATCACCAGCTTGCCGTACACATAGCCGATGGGCAGCAGAAGAATGCCGCCAATCGCGAAGCCCAGAATGCCGCCGAGCGGGCCGCCGCGCAGCAGCCAATCGTCCATGACGACCAGCCAGCCCACGCCCACCATCGTTCCCCAACCGAGGGAGAAGTAATCGGTGACGCGCAATTTGCGGGCTAGTTGCGTCATCGGGAGCGGCTAGAGCCTGCCGAGTTGCGCTCGGCTGGACAGCCGAGGGCGGCTGTCCCTACGTATGGGGTGGGAGGGCGGACTCATCTTTATTGGCGCGAATTATATCGCATCGCACCCTTGTGGCTGGCTTGCTCAGGCGACCGCGTAGCGCGGCGGGCATTCGTTTGCGCGCAAGATGCAGATTGCTTCTTTCAGGGAAGAGATCTCAAACATCGGCGTAAGATGCGTCGCCTCCAGCAGCCGGCGGAAGAAGAACGGCGGGTTCACCAGCTTCACCTTCGCCGACCTCTGCGTCGCCCAACGGCGCACCAGCAGCAACGTTCCCAAGCCTGCCGCATCCAGTTGCTCGACTTCCGAAACATCAAGCACCAGCACCCGGACACGTCCGAGTTGCTCCATTAGCTGTTCGATCCGGCGCCGGAACTGGTCGAGCGACGCCCCACGCACCATGCGTCCCGAGCAGTTCACGACCACCAAATCCTGCAAGCATTCGACTTGAAATTTCAGTTCCATATGTGTGTTCATACGAACCCGCCTTGATGTTTATTAGTACGAAGCAGCCCTGGAAAAAGTTCCCCAATCTGTTGTCCTTGAATTGGACGTGGAAGCAAGGGAAAGGTCATCAACTCAAGACCACTTTAACGGATAACAAATTCTTGATTGTTATGAATTTGTAAACAGTTCTTGAAATTACAACCCCGCCTCAATCCTGGATCTTGGGTCCAGAAGGTCACGCATTGCGTCGCCGATAAAGTTGAAGGCGAGGACCGCGAGCATCACCGTCACCGCCGGGAAGAGCACCAGATGAGGAGCGTCGAAGAGGTGCGAGCGGGCGTCGTTCAGCATCGATCCCCAACTCGCGGTGGGCGGCGGCACACCGAGGCCGAGGAAACTCATGGTGGCTTCGGCCAGAACCGCGCCCGCCATGCCGATGGCCGCCTGCACAATCACGGGCTGAATAATGTTGGGCAGGATGTGCCTGACCACGATGTGGAGATCTCCGGCGCCGAGCGCGCGCGCCGCTTCGACAAATTCGCGNNTTGACGAAGCGGTCGATGCCTCCGCCGTAGTATCCGGCAAGGCTGCCGATGATGAGGCCGAGCAGAAGCGAACACGCCACTACGCTGCTGCCTACGAACAGAGAAATTCTTGCTCCCCAGATCAGGCGGGAAAGGATGTCGCGTCCGAGTTCATCGGTTCCGCACCAATGCTGCGCTGAGGGCGACTGCAGGCGGTTCGGCAAATCGATGTGCGCGGGATCTTGCGGGGCAATCCAGGGCGCGAAGATCGCGGAGAACGCGAAGATGGCTACCAACACGACTCCGATGGCCGCCAACGGATTGTGGCGGGCTATGCGGGGGAGCGCGATGGCTAGGGTGGACATGAGCGACTTGGCTTCACTTATATAGAAAATGCTCGGGAGGAGCAATGTTGGGCTAATCGATTGCTCCCCTGACCCCTGCCGTTTACTAGAAAGATATTAACCCGGGGTTACCACTACCCCCTCCCCCCCACTATTGGGAATCATGGGGTTAGGGGGAATCTTCCCGCCAAAATCTAGAGCGCCAAGGACTTATTTTCAAAATATTCCGGAATAAGGACTTAGCTCGATTTCTCGCTGAATTCTCTTGAAAATCATAGTTTCGGCGGTTTTTTGAGGCTCGTTGACCGCTTCGAGAATCAGTCATTTGGTTATCACAAGAGTAACTGCCAAACCTATGGGCACAGCTCTTCGCTGCTGACAGTGTCCGGCCGGTAGTTG
>PLHP01000407.1 GCA_003138955.1 Acidobacteriaceae bacterium
GCGCATATCCAGGTGGAAGGCGAACTGCGCAGCCGGGAGTACGACAGCAAGAAGACGAACGCGAAAGAGCGCGTCTGGGAGATTCGGGTCGCTTCGATCCTGAAGCTGGACCGCGCTGAAAAAGCCGCGCCGGAAGACGCGGAACCCGATGACGGTCCCGCCGAAGAAACGGCCGCATAGTCCGTTGTTTTTCGCTTGCGGAAGCCCAGCTACACGCTGGGCTTCCACGCTGTGAGGTTTTCGCTATGAGTTTTGAGTTGATCCTTCCGTTTCTGCGCCCGATAGAGCCGCTGTTGCTCGATGAAAGCATCAGCGAGATCATGGGCAATCCCGACGCCTCATGGTGGTACGAACGGGACGGCATCATTCGCCGCGAAGAGACTGTCTCCTTCGCCGCCGGCAAACTCCGAACCGGCCTCGAAGTCATTGCCAACCAACTCGGCAAGAAGCTCGACGAAGACAACCCTATACTCCATGCGCAACTCCCGGATGGAAGCCGCCTTGCGGCCGTTATTCCGCCGGTTGTCCGGCTAACGCCAGCGCTCATTATTCGGAAGTTCACCAGCCGCCACTACACGGTCGATGACCTCATTGCTCGCGGTACGCTGACGCGTTCGCTTGCGGACTTCCTGGCCGCGCAGATTCGCGGCGGAAAGACGCTGCTGATCAGTGGCGGAACGGGTACGGGAAAGACGACCCTTCTGCGGATACTGGCCGATTTCATTCCAGAACAGGAACGCCTCGTCGTCATCGAAGATACTTCGGAACTGCAAATCCAGAAGCCCAACATTCTGGCGGTCGAATGCCAGACCGACACGTTCAAGGCCAACATCACTTTCGACGACCTTCTCAAGTCCGCTCTCCGCTGGAGACCGGACCGGATCATCCTTGGCGAGGTGCGCGGAATCGAAGCCCGGACGCTGCTCGATTCCTTCAACACTGGCCACGCCGGATCGCTCGCGACGATCCATGCCAATTCGGCGGAGAAGGCGCTGCATCGCTTCGCCAATCTGGTCATGCGCAACCACGCGCAGACAACCTTCTCCGACACCGAATCTGAGATCGCAGAAGCCGTCGATTTTGTGGTGCATGTCGAGCGCCAACCGGGCCGCCGCATCGTCCGCGAAGTGCTGGGCCTTCGCGGCTACGACCGCGACGCCAAACGCTTCCTGATCGAGCCGGTATTCGAGGTGAAACATGTCGCTGCATAGGACACTGAACGCGGCCGATATTGCCGCCGATTTCCTCACCCGTTGCTTCGCTCCAGGCGAGTCCATCGCACTGCTACTTCGTCGCGAGAATCCCGATGGGATTCTTCAACGAATCGTTCCCCTTGAACGTGCGCTTACGCCTCCTTATCTCGGCTGGCTCGCGCACGAAAACTCCATCGGCGCGAACGTCTATGTGGCTGCCAATCCGGTTCACTCCGGCAGCTGCAAACGCACCAAGGAGAGCATCGCCGTAGTGCGGCATCTGTACCTTGACTTGGACACCGATGGAGAGGCCCGCCTCGCTTCCCTCCGGGCCTCCGATGCCGTTCCCACACCGAACGCAATCGTCTCCACATCGCTCGGTAAGTACCAGATCCTCTGGCGAGTCGATGGCTTCAGCCTCGAACAGCAGGAAAGCGCCCTGAAGCTGCTTGCCGTCACCTTTGGCGGCGATCCCGCCTGCACGGACTGCAACCGCGTGCTTCGCCTGCCGGGATTCCTCAATTGCAAGTACGATCCGGCGTATCCCGTGACCGTCGAATACCCCGGCGATTCCGTTTGGAATTCCGATGACTTCCGGCTGGATATTCTGGCGGCCGATGCCTTGCTTTCGACCCATTCAATCGCGTCCCGAAAGCATCCCGATAAGCCCACCAATTCCGAACGCGATTGGGCATGGGTTCTGCATGAACTTGCCGAGGGGAAAGACGCTGCAAAGCTCACACGAAAGCTGGCTTCGCGCCGCTCCGATAAGCCGAATCCACTCTACTACGCGCAGCGGACCGTGGATGTCGCATCGGCCAGACTTTGGCTCATCGAAGGCGTTCCGATAGACGACGTGGTCACGATGCTGACAGTTCGCCGCCGCTTCGAGATTCCCATCGCACCTTGCTCCGCTCGTGCGCGGGAGATCGCGCTGACGGCGCAGAGGATGATTGCCCGAAGAAAGATCGCTTGATTCAACACCAATAGAAGGAGATGAAATGCCACTACTTGAAATCAACCTAAGCCGGTATATCAGCGCTTCGATTCGACTGGACGAAACGACCGCTGAGCAGGTCGACCAATATGCCGCTTTCGTCCACGCATCTGCGGATGATGTCGTGGATAAAGCGCTCAACTATGTGTTCTCGAAGGACCGCGACTTCCAGGACTTTTTGAAGACGCCGCAGGCCAAGCAGGTCGCTTCCACGCTGCGAGTCCGTAGGGGTCCGAACAAGGATGCAGAAGGCGCGACGGAGCAGCCAGCGAGGAAGCTTGCAGCCGGGGTGGAGTCCACGGCTTCAGTGCGGGTAATGAAGGCGTGATGCTGCATTCAATTTCGTGCCGGAGCAAGAACGGTGCTTTGCACCGGAAGAATTTTGACACTCCACCCCTGACAGGGAACTGCCCAGATACTTTGGTATCTCGACAGATACCAATGAAAACAAACGATTTTGAAACAAGACGGTATCTGGGCAGATACCGCCGTTAACCGCCAATGGAAGTCGTGTATGGCTGAGGCTGTGATGATCGAAGAACGACGTTCGGAGAAGCTGCGAGGGCGTGACCGCCGCTCTCGCAACCTGAGTACCAAGCTCACGGCGCAGGAGGCAAAGGCAATCGAAGAGGCCGCGTCGCGCGCCGGCAAAACACCGAGCGAATGGGCACGCGACCTGTTGCTGCGCGGTGTTGTTATCGGCAGTCACACTTCGATGGAGATGCACATCTTCACCGAACTCGTCGGCATTCAAATGCTACTGATGAACACGCTCGAACCGCTGCTGCGCGGCGACAAGATCGTCCCCGAACAGCTCGCCATTCTGTTTCGACAAGTCCAAACCACCAAGGCCGCGAAGGCGCAGGAACTCCTCGCCAAGCGCAGCCAGAACAGGGAGAAGTAATCATGCAAACCGTCCAACGCTGGGGCCGCAAAGAGTCGCTGATCTGGCCGCCACGCACCTATCTCTACACACTCAGCGCGTTCTTCCTCTCGCTCGCAGCGACCGGACTCTTTGTCTATGTCCACTTCCAGTTCGGCTTTTCACCGATCGAACGCTACTACCTGCCGTACTATCTCCGCAGCGAGATGCCAAGTCTCACGCATCATGCCAGCACCTATCAGTTACTCTATGTCTCCGACGGCAACTCGCGGGCGCGACCCGCAGTCGCCGCCGACGTGAGGTCAGGGCAGACCGCGCAACCCACGGGCGCACCATTGCCGCTTGCACTTTCCGCGCAGGCGAGGCATCAGGGGTTCCGCTTGCTCTTCCGCGAGCAGCCGCGCAATTACCCGAACCAGACCTTTCGCGCATGGCTCGCACAGTGGATCTATGACGGCGTTCCTCTCGGACGGCTCTTCAATACGCAACTCATTCTCGGTCTCGCGGCGTTCGTATTGCAGCTTCCGTTTTCGATCCGCAAGGACATCCAGCGGCGTAAGGAACTGCGGTATGGAAGGCGGCTGAAAGGGCCGATTCTTGTCAGTCCACGCCAGTTCACGAAGGCCGTTGCCGGCAATGGCATCGGCATTGCGACCAACGATTCCAGGCGCCCGTTGCGGATTCCACGCGACGCCGAGAATAAACACTTTCTCATTGTCGGCGACACCGGCTCAGGCAAGTCAAGCATCATCCGCCAGATGCTTTATCAAGTAGATGCGCGCGGCGACAGCGCCATCGTCTACGATCCTGCCTGCGAGTTTGTGAAACAGTTTTACGATGAGCACCGGGGCGACATCGTGCTCAATCCGCTTGACGCCCGGATGCCGTACTGGAACCCTTCGAAGGAACTCCGGCGCAAGGCCGAGGCCAAGGCCTTGGCCGTGTCGCTGTACCAACCTGAAGGTGTGACGAACCGCTTCTTTGTCGAAGCTCCGCAGAAAATCTTCGCGCATCTGCTTACCTATCTGCCGACGCCGGTTGAACTGGTTCAGTGGATGTCCGATCCCGCAGAGATTGACCGCCGCGTCAAAGGAACCGAGTATTGGATGCTGATTGATCCGAAGGCTCCGCAGCAGCGAACTGGCGTTCTCGGCTCTCTCAACATGAGCGCGGACAGCTTCCGGCTTCTGCCCAAGGAAGACGAAGCAACCTCTATATGGACAGCGACGAAGTGGGCAGAGACGCGACGCGGTTGGATCTTCATCACGTCGCGTCCCACGATGCGCGAAGCGCTTCGCCCGCTCATCAGTCTGTGGATCGACACGCTCGTTCTGCGCCTCTTAAACGAACCCATGCCCGACCAAAAGCCAGTCTGGTTCGTCATCGACGAGCTGGCTAGCCTGCAGCGGTTACCGCAACTTCATACAGCGATTACGGAGAATCGCAAATCGCAGAACCCCGTCATCCTGGGCTTTCAGGGACGCAGTCAAATGGAAGCCCGCTACGGGGAAGACTCTGAAGCCATGTTGTCGCAGCCGGCCACGAAGATTTTCCTCCGGACCACCGAGCCTCGGGCGGCGAAATGGGTGAGTGAAGCCATCGGCGAAATCGAGATCGAGCGGCTGCGCGAGACCCACTACGACGGTTCCCGCACCGGGCGCAACTTTGCGCTCGACCGGCAAACCGAGCCGCTTGTTCTACCCTCCGAAGTTTCCGGCCTCGACGACCTTCGCGGCTTTCTAAAGTACGGCAACCATGTTGCCCGATTCTCGTTTCCGTTTGTCGCACTCCAAGAGAGGGGACCCGGTTTTGCCGAGCGGAAAATGGACGACCTGATCGTGCCTAGCACTCCGCTTCCCGCCGAACCGGAAGAGATCCAGGGCAATCTTCTGAGGCCCGAATATGCGGTTCAACCACCCGCGAACCAGGTGGAGTAGGCCGTTATGCTGACGATCTCAAAACCGCTATCCGCCGGCCAGGCACAGACCTACCACCAGAAGGAATTCACTGCCAAGGAGCAGAACTATTGGTCGCAGCGCGGCGTCATCGCAGGCGAATGGCAAGGGCGCTTGACCACGCAATTCGGTCTTGCCGGGGCCGTCTCTGCCGAGGACTTCGCGAAACTCAGCCAGGGTCAGCATCCGCAGACCCGCGAGCAGCTTGTTCGGCAACGAGCCTCGTATGAATATCAGGACGCCGAAGGCAAGACCGTCACGACCATGGAGCATCGCGCCGGATGGGATGCAACGTTTTCGGCGCCCAAATCCGTTTCGCTCACCGCGCTAGTCGGCGGTGATGAGCGTGTTCGCGAGGCGCATCGCGAGAGCGTCCGCGTTGCGCTCGACCAGCTCGAACACTACACACAGGCGCGTATCGGCGGCAACCATCCGCCCGAAACCACCGGCAAGTTTATCGCGGCCAAGTTTGAGCACGATACGGCCCGCCCGGTCGACGGCTATGTCGCACCGCAACTGCACACACACGCAGTCGTTTTCAATGTGACCGAGCGCGACAATGGCCAACCCCGTGCGATTCAGCCACACAGTCTTTTTGCTTCGCAGCAGTTCGCCACAGCCATCTATCAGTCTGAGTTGACCTACAAACTACGCGAGCTCGGTTACGAAATTACGACCGGGCGGAGCGGCGCACCGGAAATCAAGGGATACACGCAGGAATACCTCGATGCATCCAGTCCTCGCAGTCAACAGATTCGTGAGTACCTCGAACGCACCGGCCGAGCGGGAAAAGAGGCCGCCGAGATCGCCGCACACTCGACGCGCGACCATAAAGAGATCCATTCGCCAGGAGAAGTAATGGCCGCCCATAGAAAGCTGGCAGCCGACTTTGGACATCAAGCCGAGGCCGTTGTCCGAGCAGCCCATGAGAGATTTCAGCATCAAGAGAAGCCCATGAACTCGGTTGACCGTGTCCGGGAGTCTCTCACCTTCTCGCGCGACAAGAACTTCGAGCGCGAAGCGGTTGTAGACGAACGCGCCCTGATCCGCGACGGGCTCCGCCGCGGCATGGGAGAGATCACCCACGGCCAGGTCCGCGCCAATCTGTCGGCTCGATTGGCTTCCGGAGAATTTCGAATCGTCGAGCGGAATCAGAGCATTCCGGGCCGTCAGTTCACCACCGCCAAAACCATCGAAGCGGAACATGAAATTCTCCGTCGGATGCGTGAGGGACAAAACCACGTCGAGCCGGTTCTTTCGCGTCCGCAAGCCATCACCGTTGCCGACCGGCATTCACATCTCAACCGCGCACAGAAGAGTGCCATCGAGGATGTACTGAGTTCGCCGGATCGCATCCAAGGAATCCAAGGGTTCGCCGGCGCGGGCAAGACGACCACCCTCAGCGTCATCCGCGGCGCTGCTGAATCACAAAGCTATCAGGTCGAGGGTTTTGCCCCAACCTCCCGCGCCGCGCGCCAACTGAATGAGGCAGGAATCGAGGCTGGAACCCTGCAAGGCTTCCTCTCCAGGACTGCAAATCCAGACGTACCAGACCGAAAGCACTTGTACCTTGTCGACGAATCGAGCCTTGCCAGCACCAACCAGGTCCGGGAGTTCCTTTCGCGGCTTGGTCCCGATGACCGCGTGCTTCTGATCGGCGACATCCGCCAGCATCAAGGCGTCGAAGCGGGCCGCCCTTTCGAGCAACTACAGGAAGCTGGAATGCACACGGCCAAGCTCGATGAGATCGTTCGCCAGCAAGACCCGGCCCTGAAATCCGTCGTGGAAATGCTGGCGACGGGCCAAGTCTCCCCTGCGCTCGACGCACTCCAACAACAGGGCCGGGTGAAGGAAATTCCCAACGCAGAAGAGCGCGTCCGCGCCATCGCCAAGAGCTACGTCGAATCGCCCGAGAACACTCTCATTGTCTCCCCGGACAATGCTTCCCGCCGCCAGTTGAACGTCGCTGTTCGCCAGGAGTTGAAGGCAAACGGAACCCTCGCCCCGGAAGATCATGCTTTTCGTGTCCTGGTTCAGCGTCAGGACATGACCGGAGCCGAAAGATCATGGGCCAGCCACTACGAAATCGACGACGTAGTTCGCTATACACGTGGCAGCAAACCCATCGGAATCGGAGCTGGTGCCTATGCAGCAGTTGTCGCCATCAACTCAGCCGCAAACCAGCTCACGGTCGAAAAAGCGAACGGAGAGCTTGCGACCTACGATCCCCGCCGCCTTACAGGTGTCAGCGTCTACCAGGAGATCCAACGCGAGTTTTCCGTAGGCGACCGCATCCAGTTTACTGCCCCCGACAAATCGCTCGGCGTTGCGAATCGCGACATGGCCGCGATCAAGGCGATCCACCCCGATGGTCGCCTGTCCGTTCGCCTCGACAACAACCGCCAGATCGAATGCAACGCCAGCGAGCATCGTCATTTCGACCACGGCTATGCCGTCACGAGCCACAGCTCCCAGGGCCTCACCGCCGAGCGCGTCTTGGTTCACGCCGATACGAGCGTCCACCCGGACCTGCTCAANNGTCTCCATCTCCCGCGCCAGCCACGAGGCCACGCTCTTCACCGACGACATGGCGAAACTCGGCCCTCAGCTCGGAGCCGATGTCTCGAAGACCTCCGCCCTGGAAATCAATCAAGGTTTATCCATCGCACAGGGAATTGGGATAGGGATCTGAGAGTGCCAACCATTTCAAGATGGAGGACTCGCCATGATGAAGATGACGACCATTCCCGACAAGTGAGGACTTCCTCCGTGGATTCGCCTAACTTTCAGTCAAATCAGCGGATGTCTGGCGTCAACTATTCTTTCCCTTCGGATCGGGAATTTTAGTTGTCGCCGGC
>PLHP01000087.1 GCA_003138955.1 Acidobacteriaceae bacterium
AGCTGTTCTACCACGGGCTGTTAAACATGGCTTCAAGGCGGGCGTCCATTTCTTCTTCTTCGATAAACTCGCCCCGCTCGGCTGCCAGTAATCCTTTTTCTACAGCAGCCAGGAAGCGGGCTTCTTCGCTAAGATAACGGACAACAACATCCGTCACCCACCGCTCAGGGACGGTCCCCGCTTGGGCGGCGATCTGCGCAATCTGCGCTTGCTGCTCGGGAGTGAGGTGCACTTCCATGGTCTAAGGGTACGAAAGAACCCGGTTTGCGGCAAGGGAAAAGGTAGATCGTATGCGACGGGGCGGGGGTGCCGTTATCGAAGAGTATGAGCATCGGCCACTTGGGCGGGCGGCGGGACGTTGCGACCAATCGAGAGTTGCCATGTTCTTACCCTGGTTTTATCGTAGCTTGTTAGGCGGGTTTTTGCCACGGTTTTGGCAGCGCGCTGGATGGTCATTGTGGTGGGGATAAGAAGTCAAAATCCCCGCCCTGTCGCAAGAAACGCGACAAGAGCGGGGCAACCTCGGGAGTAGAGATAGGGAAAGGGTGGGCCAGCCCCCATTCTCCAAGAATCCAATTGGGTAGTAGGTTACGAAATTGTGCGTTCTTGACTCAACTACATCCTCCACCTAATCTACGCGCAGCGGGCTGGTTTAGCACACGCACACAGAGGAGAATGAAGCTATGAAAACGAACTTCAAACTGGCGCTGGCCGTGCTGGCGGGCGTCTCGATCGGCACTGCTGGCGCCAAGTTGATGCGTGCGCAGCAAGTCAAGACGGCGCCTGGCTACGTCATCGCGGAAGTCGAGGTAACGGACCCCACTAGCATGCAGAAATATGTGGAGAAGGTGTCGGAAACGCTAGCGCCTTTCAATCACCACTATGTCGTTCGTGGCCACAAGATCCAGGCTCTCGAGGGCGAACCACCAAAGGGCGGCATCGTGATAATCGCTTTCGACAGCGTGGAGAAAGCGCCTGAGTGGTACGATTCGCCAGCCTATGAGGCGATCAAGCCAATCAGGCAAAGCGCAGCGAAGAGCCGCTTATTTATCGTCGAAGGCGTCGCCCCCGAGTGACGGGACACTTTCGTCCGCAAAGCTGAGTTATGCCAGCGGCTCATGGCGCACCGGACGGACTGCGAACTCAGATTGTCCACCGTCTGCAGAACGTTCAAGACAGCGCTTACTTGGTCGGTAGCCTCCCGGTCGGATCGGCTTCGGACTTCCGATCCGAGAGAGCGCGTCATGATCCAGCCGAGCACAGAAATCCCGAAGGTTACGACGATAGCCGTCCGGAGCATGAACTTCAAAGAAAGATGTTTGCGCATTGACCGTCCTGCAAAAACCATGAACGGCCATTGCGGAATCTTGGCTGCGATGGCCCGCAAAAGCCTTTCATCGGCACAAAGAGAGAATTCATTCACCCGATAAGGCAAACCAGATAGGCAGGTACCTCACCCAAAATAGCGGCAGGGCCGGTTCCGAGACTGCCCGTGAGAGCATCCGTGGGTAAAATCTGGCGGCTCTCCAAGTCGCAACCCCGCATCCTCCAGCCTGTCCCCCGCATCTAAAACTTGACAGTGATTCGCTCAGGTTATAGGATGATCAAGGGCGTAATCGTCATTTTATTGATTGTAAAGCACTTATCTTATTTGGAGGATGCGATATGAGCAAGACTATTGGAATTGACTTGGGTACCACCAACTCCTGCGTGGCGGTTATGGAGGGTGGGGAGCCGAAGGTTATACCGAACGAAGAGGGTGGCCGCACTACTCCTTCGGTCGTTGGATTCACCAAGACCGGCGAACGGCTGGTGGGGCAGGTCGCTAAGCGGCAGGCTATTACCAATCCTGAGAATACGGTTTACTCGATCAAGCGGTTTATGGGGCGGCGCTATGACGAGGTCAGCGAAGAATTGAAGATGGTCCCTTACAAGGTCGAGCGGGATGGGGACAACGTGGTGATCGTGGCGCAGGGGAAGAAGTATACCCCGCCTGAGATCTCTGCGATGATTTTGCAGAAGCTGAAGAAGGCGGCGGAAGACTATCTGGGTGAGAAGGTCACTGAGGCGGTCATTACTGTGCCGGCTTACTTTAACGATGCGCAGCGGCAGGCTACTAAAGATGCGGGGCGGATCGCGGGGCTGGACGTTAAGCGAATCATCAACGAGCCTACGGCGGCTGCGCTGGCTTACGGGCTCGACAAGGGTAAGGACGAGACGATCGCGGTGTACGACTTCGGCGGCGGGACTTTTGACATCTCGGTGCTGGAAGTGGGCGAAGGCGTGATCGAAGTGAAGGCCACTAACGGCGACACGCATCTGGGCGGCGACAACATCGATCANNGGCTGATTGACGAGTTCAAGAAGGATGAAGGTCTCGACCTGCGCGGCAAGGGCAACGAGATGGCTTTGCAGCGTCTGCGGGATGCGGCGGAGCGCGCGAAGATCGAGCTTTCTACCACCATGGAGACTGAGATCAATCTGCCGTTTATTACGGCGGACGCTTCCGGGCCGAAGCACCTGGTGAAGAAGCTGACCCGGGCGAAGCTCGAAACCATGATCGAAGATATTTTGCAGCGGTCGGTGGGGCCGTCGAAGCAGTGCATGAAAGACGCCGGTATCGACAACAGCAAGATCAACGAAGTGGTGCTGGTCGGCGGACAGACTCGCATGCCTCGCATTCAGCAGATCGTCAAAGAACTGTTTGGGCGCGAAGGGCATAAAGGCGTTAACCCGGATGAAGTGGTGGCGATTGGCGCAGGGATTCAGGGCGGCGTGCTCAAGGGCGAGGTCAAGGACCTGCTGCTTTTGGACGTTACGCCTTTGACTTTGTCGATCGAAACTTTGGGCGGCGTGGCTACGCCTATGATTCCTCGGAACACTACGATTCCTACTAAGAAGACGGAGACGTTTTCTACGGCGGCGGATAGTCAGACTTCGGTTGAGGTGCATGTGCTGCAGGGGGAGCGTCCTTTGGCGGCGCAGAACCGGACATTGGGCAAATTCCATTTGACGGGATTGCCTCCGGCGCCTCGGGGCATTCCGCAGATTGAAGTGACGTTTGATATTGACGCTAACGGCATCCTGAACGTGACGGCGAAAGATAACGCCACGGGCAAGGATCAGAAGATCACGATTACTTCGTCTTCGGGCTTGTCTAAAGAAGAGGTTGAGCGGATGGCTAAGGAAGCCGACGCGCACTCGTCCGAAGACAAGACCCGGCGCGACGAGATCGAGGCCAAGAATCAGCTCGACTCGATGGTCTACAACATCGAGAAGATGCTGAAGGAGCATGGCGACAAGATCTCGGGATCGGAGCGCGGGGATGTGGAGAATGCTTTGGCGGACGCCAAGAAGGCGATTGAAGGCGGCGACAAGGCGGCGATGGACTCGGCACGCGAGAAGCTGACTGCGGCGTCGCACAAACTGGCGGAGCAGATGTACAAGGCAACGCAGGCTGCTCCTGGGGCGGCACCGGGTGCGGGGCCGACGGATGGACAGGGCGCGGCTCCCGGCAGCGACGGCGCGGGCAAGAAGAAAGACGAAGGCGTGATCGACGCCGAGTACGTGGACGTCGAAGACAAGAAGTAACGCTGTCAGCTTTCAGCCATCAGCGTGGCACTTCGGTGGGGGCGCGTATGCGCCCCCGATTTGCATCACAGTTTCAGAGTTTATTTACGGGCCAGAAATGAGGAAAACGAATTGAGATTTGAAGTCAATGGACAGATGTTTTTTGTGAATTTCATCCCCGAGGAGGGACGCTGGTATTGCTTCGCGCCGACGGCGACGGGAGTGCAGCGGATCCCCGTGTCGATCGACGCCACGCCATTTGAGGCGTTCACCGTGGCGGTGGATGAGCAGGCGAAGGAAGTGGTGAACTGAAATCGAGATCTCAGCTGTCAGTTCTCAGCTCTCAGCGTCAAGGTGTGCGACACTCAGGTAGCAGGAAAATCAAGCAGTCAGTTGGCTCGCAAGGCTGAGAGCTGACAGCTGACTGAGAACTGACAGCTAGACCATGGCCACCCAAACCAAAGACTATTACGGCGTTCTTGGGGTAAAGAAGTCGGCCTCCACCGACGACATTCGCAAGGCGTTCCGCAAACTTGCGCGCAAGTATCATCCTGACGTCAATCCTGGCGACAAAGCGGCGGAAGAAAAGTTCAAGACCCTCTCCGAAGCCAACGACATCCTCAGCGACCCTAAGAAGCGGAAGATTTACGACCAACTGGGGTTCTACTCCGACAATATCGATCCGGCTACGGCGGAGGCGTACGCTCGCGGCGGCGGACAGCCTGGGACCGGGCCCGGCGACTTTGGCGGCGGATTTCCGGGAGGGCGCCATCCTGGTGGACAAGGAAACGTCGATTTTGGCGGCTTTGATTTTTCGGATCTGTTCGAGGGCGCGCGCGCTGGCGGGCGCAAGACGTCGAGCAGCGGGGGCGGCGGATTCCGCGATGTCTTCTCCAGCCTTTTCACTGGCGGCGGGCGCGGCGAGGCGGCCGAGGAGGGCCCGGCACCGGGCAGCGACCTTGAATATCAGGTCAACGTGCCGTTCTGGACGGCGATCCGCGGCGGGGTGATGAAACTCAATATCGCGCGGCGCGATGTCTGCGGAAACTGCCGCGGCAATGGCTTCACCGAAGCTCCGGGGCAATGTCCGCAGTGTCATGGCAAGGGAACGATCGAGCAGACCGGCGGGCGGATGAAGTTCAACGTCACCTGCCCGCGCTGCCATGGGACGGGCAAAAATATTTCGACTTGCCCGGTCTGCCATGGCGACGGCAGCGTCGAGCGCACCGATCCGCTGGAGATCCGCATCAAGGCGGGAACCCGCGACGGGCAACGCATTCGGATCGCGGGCAAAGGCAATGCCGGGCTGCGCGGAGGCGGGGTCGGCGACCTCTATGTGATCATCCGCATCGGCGAGCACCCGCTTTTCACCCGAGATGGCGACGACATCCACATCACGGTGCCGGTGACGGCGGTGGAAGCGGCTTTGGGATCGAAGATTGAAGTACCCACCATTGATGGGCGGAGCATGCTGAAGATTCCTCCCGGGACGCAGTCTGGGCAGAAGCTGCGGCTGCGGGAAAAGGGCGTACCTTCGGCTACTCAAGACGGTGTGCGCGGGGATGAGATCGTCGAAGTGAAAATTACCGTGCCGATGCCTCGCGACGAAAAGACTAAAGAACTGCTGCGCGAACTGGCCAAGCTCAATCCTGAAGACCCGCGGGAAGAACTCTGGAAACAGGTGTGAGAACGCCCCCATGCTGCACACGCAGCGTCCGCGGTCCTATATTCGAACGTTGATGCGAACGGTGATTCGAACGGTGATTTTGCGAACGTTGACCGCGTCAATAAAATACTTGACTTAGTCAACTATTTGAACCATCCTGTGTTTATGTCCAGCGCTCCGATGATCCCCTCTGTTCCTGAGCGGTTGGTACCGTCCATGCGCCGTTTCAATCGCTTCTATACCCGGCAAATTGGGCTGCTGAATGAAGGTTTGCTGAACATCCCGTTTTCGCTGACAGAGGTGCGCACTCTCTACGAACTGGCCCATCGCGAGCAGTCGACGGCGGTCGGACTGTGCCAAGAGCTTGGCTTGGACGCGGGATATTTGAGCCGCATCCTGCGCAAGTTCGAGAAGCATCGCTGGATTGAGAAGAAGGCCTCCGATCGGGACGCTCGCCAAAGCCTTTTAAACCTGACAAAAGAGGGCCGGAAAGTCTTCAAACCCCTCGAGGCCCGATCGATCGAGCAGGTGAGCGCAATCCTGGGCAAGCTGGCGCCAGCCGCGCAGAATGACCTCGTGCGTGCCATGCAGACGATTGAATCCATACTGGATCCTGGGAGCGCCGAAACACAGCGAAGCGAAGGAAAGGGGCAGAAGCCGGGTTCTGTCCTGCGGCGGCAGAAACCCGGGGATATGGGCTGGGTCGTCTACCGACACGGAGTTCTCTACGCAAAGGAGTATCGCTATGACGAGCGTTTCGAGGCTCTGGTCGCTGGGATCGTGGCCGGTTTTGTAGAAAACTACAATCCGGCTCGCGAGCGCTGCTGGATGGCGGAGAGCAACGGACAGATCGTGGGCTCCATTTTCCTGGTGGAGAAATCGAAAAAGGTGGCCAAGTTGCGATTGCTTCTGGTCGAGCCTTCGGCTCGAGGAATGGGGATAGGCAAACGCCTGGTCGCCGAGTGCATCCGTTTTGCCCGCGAGGCCGGCTACAAAACAATCATGCTCTGGACGCAGAGCGAACTGAGCGCGGCGCGCAAAATCTATCAGCAAGCAGATTTTCAGTTGGTGGGCGAAGAGCCGCACGACAGTTGGGGCCGCAAGAATCTTGTGGCCGAAACCTGGAGACTGACGCTTTGAATGAACGCCCGCGAAGTAGTGACGCAGAGCCTACAATTGGGGTGCGCCGCCCGGAGGATGAATGGCGTCGGCACCCGTCGTTTCGATTCCGTCTTCGTTGTTGTTGCCCTTGCGGGTTGAGGGACTGGTCAAACGCTTTGGCGAGTTGACTGCGGTCGATGGCATTACGCTTGAACTGAAGAGCGGGGAATGCCTGGGATTGCTTGGCCCTAATGGCGCGGGCAAGAGCACGCTGATTCGCAGCATCGTGGGGCGCGTCATTCCGGATGCGGGTACGGTGACGGTCTTTGGCGACCGGGCCGATTCGGCTGGGGCGCGCATGGCTCTGGGATGGGTTCCGCAAGATCTGGCGCTTTACCCCAAGCTCACCTGCCGGGAAAACCTGGAAGCATTTGGGCAATATCACGGGCTTCGGCGTGCCGACCTGAAAACGGCGGTGGCATGGTGCCTCGATTGGGCCGCGCTCACCGACCGCGCGCACGAACCAGTCAAGAATCTTTCGGGAGGAATGAAGCGGCGGCTGAACATGGCCGCCGGACTGATCCACCGTCCCAAAGTGATGTTGATGGACGAACCCACGGTTGGAGTCGATCCGCAAGCCCGCAACCGCATCTTTGAAATGATCGAGAAGCTGCGGGGCGAGGGGATCTCCATGATTTACACCACCCACTACATGGAGGAAGCGGAGCGGCTCTGCGATCGCATCGCTATTATCGATCATGGGCGCATCATTGCGCTCGGAACCAAGGATGAATTGGTGCAGAATGCTTTCGCTTCGCGCAGCGAGGTGCTGGCGCGATTCGCGAACGCCGACGACAGCGTGGCCGCCTGGGTGAAAGAGCGCGGAGGAATCCTCGAGAACGGGATCGCGCGGTTCACCATCGATCATGCGACGGAAATTGCCGGATTGCTCGAATCCGCGGCCAAGGCGGGACATGAACTGGCAGATATCTCGCTGAGGAAACCGAACCTCGAATCCGTATTCCTGCACTTGACCGGAAGGGAGTTACGCGATTGATTCTGCCCATTGTGCGCACCGGACTGATCGCCCTGCGCCGCGACCGGGGCGCTTTGGCGCTGAGCTTCATCCTGCCGATCGCGTTCTTTACGATCTTTGCCGTGATCTTCGGCGGGCGGCGTGACACCACGCCCAAAGTAAGCGTCCTGGTGGTCGATGAAGACCACAGTTCAGCCTCGCAGAGACTGATCCAGGGCCTGGAGCGCGAAGGATCGCTGTCGGTAAAGAAAAGGCCGGCGTCGAAGCAAGGTGCGGAGCAGCCGGACTACACGGCCGCGACGGCAGAAGGCGCGGTGAAAGACGGGACGGCGCCGGTGGCGCTTATCATCCCTCATGGCTTCGGAGAGAATCCAATTTCATTCGGCGCGCCCAATCAGAACCGGCCTACTATCCAATTGCTTAAGGACAGCAGCGACATGGTCGCGCCACAGGTGATCGCCGGGCTGCTCCAGAAAGTCGCCATGACCTCGATGCCGGACATTATGGCGGAGCAGGGATCGAAGTACATGGACAAGTACGCCGGCGGGTTTACTCCGGAACAAAAGAAGAAAATCGACGCGGGCCTTGAAGAACTGCGTAAGAGGACAAGCGCGGAGAGGGGCGGCCAAGAAGCAGCGCCTGCCGATTCCAACCGCGGCATGCCGATTCCCGTGACCACTCGCGACGTCGTTGGCGAGAACAAGAACGATCCGATGGTGTCTTTCTATGCCGCGGCCATTGGGGTGATGTTTCTGCTCTTCACGGCCAGCGGTGCGGGCGGGTCGCTCTTGGACGAGGCCGAAAGTGGAACGCTGGACCGGGTGCTGAGTTCGCACGTGACCATGGGAACGCTGCTGGGCGGCAAGCTCTGCTACTGCGTGTTGCTGGCGTTCTCGCAACTGGTCCTTATGTTTACCTGGGCTTGGCTGGTTTTCAAAGTCGATTTCATGTCGCATATTCCCGGCTTTGTGGTCATGGGGCTCTCTACGGCCTTTGCGGTGGCAGCCTTCGGCATGCTGCTGGCCAGCATATGCAGCACGCGCGCGCAATTGGGTCCGCTCTCGACGCTGGTGATCCTGATCATGTCCTCGGTGGGGGGGAGCATGTTCCCGCGCTTTCTGATGCCCGAAGCTATGCAGAAAGCCGGTTTGCTGACTATCAACGCCTGGGCAATCGACGGGTTCACGAAGGTCTTCTGGCGGGATGAGCCCGTGTCACACCTCTGGCCGCAGGTGCTGGTGCTGCTTGGGGTCGGCGTCGTACTCTTTGCCATCGCCCGCAGGCTGGCGCGACGCTGGGAATATTCGTGACCGGCTCTCCGCTTACTTCTTACTTGGATCGTCCGCCGGATTCACATAGTTAAGTTGCAGCGGCGACATCCCATGGACCTGCACGACCACCTCTCCCGAAGCCATCGCATAGTGGTGCATGTCGGGATCGAGATACGCGAAGCTGCCCGCGGGGAAGGTCATCATCTTGGTCTCATCCCACTGGTCGCCCATCCCGACCTTGAAGTTCCCTGAGACTACCGTCACATTTTCGCGATTGGGATGCCAGTGCGGCGCAATCTTGTAGCCGTTGGGCATCTTGAGCCGGACGGTGTAATCGCCGGTACTCGCGGTTGGGTCGCCCTCCAGCACGGCTAGCTGCGCGCCGGGAGCAACAAACGACGGTGGCGGTCCGTATTTAATTTGTTCCGGGGTGAATGCATTCTGGTGCGCCCCCGATTGGGCAAGCAGTAAACCGGCGCAAACACACAGAACGGCGATCGCGACTGTCCTCATAGCTGGTGCCTCCTGGGAGTATTCAAGCTGAAAAGCCCCTGAGCGTTATACATCAAGTCGCGCTGTGCATTCCAGTCTTTTGCGATGGCTCGCCCGTTGGTGGAGAGCCGGGCGTCCCCGCCCGGCTTGGACGGGCGAGGTTCCCGTCGCTCCATCGTCGCGCGTGACCTCGGCTCTTCGGCGGTCAAGTTTGTTTTTCAGCGTTACCTCCGTACTGGCCCTCCTGGCAAAATTTTTCGATTTTTCTCAGAAAATTCTTGCATCTGTGGAAATTTGCCGTAATCTCACTCTTGCGAACTAACTTCGCCGAACATGCCCGGGAATCGCTGTTCACCCTGGGAGCCGCGTAAAGAAAGCCAAGTGACGCGGTGGTGAGAGTGAGTCGCCTGAGGAGGAAGCCATAGAAATTGGCAACAGCTACCGCACCAGCTAACATCCCGCAGCCTGGCTTTATTCCTGGCGTCGCTCCCCACGTCGCTCCCAAGAACGACAAGAAGACGAAAAAGTCTATCCGCCTCACGCTTTGGCCCCTGGTCGCCGCGACCTTCTTTATGGTCTCGGGCGGAACCTA
>PLHP01000259.1:0-8298 GCA_003138955.1 Acidobacteriaceae bacterium
GCCAGCAACATCTCCTGGGAGTAGTAATGCTGGGGAAACGCACTCGCCGCGCTAACAATTCGCATGGTTGTTCCCGTCCCGGAGGACCTGGCGATCTCGCCGCCGGGGTATCCGAAATTGTATGCCGATCAAGAGAATTTGGATGCGGATGGTAAAGTTAAATTTGTAAAAACTTCGTAAAAACAGGACTAACCGTGAAATTCATCGCCGGATTGCTGCTCGGTCTCATCCTCGTGCCCGCCGGGGTTTATCTGTATTTCACCAGCGGCAGTGCTCCCGTTGCCACCACCGACTCCGACGTACCCTTCGAAAATTTCTTCGCACACAAGACTTTGAATGCGCGCATCGCGAAAGACATGCCGAAGAATGTCCCGATCCAGGCGACAGAGGCCAACTACTTGGCCGGCGCTGAGCTTTACAAGCAGCATTGCTCCGTCTGCCACGGCTTGCCGCTGTCGCCGAAGACGGCGATTGCAAAGGGAATGTATCCGCGGCCGCCGCTGCTGTTCGAAGGAAAAGGCGTGACCGACGATGAGCCGGGCGAAAGCTACTGGAAGATCTTCAACGGCATTCGCATGACCGGCATGCCCGGCTTTAGCAAGTCGCTTTCTGAAACTCAGATTTGGCAATTGGCGCTCCTGTTGGCCAATGCCGACAAACTGCCAGACTCGGCAAAAGCGGCGCTGGTCGCGCCCATAGGGGTGAGCGCCCCGGCGGCAAGCCTACCGCCCGCGACCAGCGCACCGGTCTTTCCTAGTTCGGTGCCTAGTTCGATACCCAGTTCCGCGCCCAGTTCCGCGCCGCCGCCAAAATAAGCTGGTTACAGCACCTGAAAGAATTCGCTCTCCGCCAAGCTAGGCCCGTGAGCGCTAACCATCATGCCCCGTCTCGCGCTATCGTGTAGGCATGGCGTTTGGCCGTCCCAGAAAACTCTTCACCGAAGCGGAGCTTTACGAATATGCTGTAGGTGCGCTGGCGCGCCGCATGCGCTCGGTCGCGGAACTGAAGCGTCTGTTGCGGAACCGGGTGGAAGCCGATACGGAATTCGGCAAGACGCTAGTGGAGCTGATTGTCGTTCGCTTGAAAGACCAAGGCTATCTGAACGACTCCAAGTACGCAGCGGCCTTTTCGTCGTACCGGCGCGACAATGAAAAATTCGGGCGCATGCGCGTCGTCAACGACCTGAAGGCGAAGGGAGTGCACGGCGACGTCATCGAAAAAGCAGTTTCTTCCGTCTATGACGAAGTGAAGGAAGAAAATCTCGCGCGCGACTATCTTCGCCGCAAACGCCTGCAGAAGCCCAAGGATAAAGATCAAAAACAAGCGTCCCGCATCTTCCGCCGGTTGATGCGCGCCGGATTCGGATCAAAAACCATCTTCACGATCCTGAAAAAATGGGACGTGGACGAAGAAACTCTGATCGAACTCGAGACCGAGGCTTCCGAAGGGTAAGTAAGGCTTCAAAGTTTCAAGGGTTCGTGAAACCGTGCCTTTGAAACCTGTTTCTTCTTGCCCTGGTTGCGCCCATCCCCCATACTCTGATACAACTCTGCGCCTAGAACTCTTTTAATTCCACTGGGGGAACGATGAAAACGAAGTTCTCTTTGCAGTTTTCTTTAATGATCGCAGCCGCGCTGCTAGCTCTGACTGCGTTCTCCTATGGCCAGGCCGGAACCGACGTGAAGAACGCGGCAGACGATACCGGCAAAGCAACCAAGAAAGCCGCAGTAACGACGGGACACGCCACCAAGACGGCAGCCGTGAAGACTGGCAATGCCACTGGAACCGCTGCCAAAGACACCGGCAAAGCCACGGAAAAAGGCGCCGCCAAAACTGGCGATGCCACCAAAACCGCTGCTAAGAATACTGGGAAAGGCGTGAAAAAGGGCGCCGATAAAACCGCAGACACGGTGAAGTAAATCTGCTTCTCACGACACGGCTTCGAAGTGCCGTCTGCGAGCTGTTTGCGCGGCAAGTCTTCGACGTCGGCAATTCTTGCTTTCCGCTCGCCGGCTACTTCGTATTAAACCCCTGTGTTCCCCTGTGCCCCCTGTGGTGAAGATTTGCCTTTCATTTAGAATTAAGTTTGCATGCTCACAGGCTCCGAAATTCGCCGCAAGTTCCTGGACTTCTTCATTCAAAAGCAACACCGCGAGGTGCACTCCTCGTCGCTAGTCCCGGCCAATGACCCGACGCTGCTCTTCACCAACGCCGGCATGAACCAGTTCAAGGACGTTTTCCTCGGCCTAGAAAAGCGCGACTACGCGCGAGCAACAACCTCGCAGAAATGTGTGCGGGCTGGCGGCAAGCACAACGATCTTGAAAATGTAGGCTTCACCAATCGTCATCACACGTTTTTCGAGATGCTGGGCAATTTCTCCTTCGGCGACTACTTCAAGAAAGACGCCATTGCTTACGCGTGGGAGCTGATCACGTCGCCGGAGTGGTTCGGGATCGACAAAGAGAAGCTCTACGTAACGATCTTTAAAGGCGAAAACGCAGTCCCGCGCGATGCCGAAGCGTACGACCTCTGGCTCGGCCAAGGTGTGCCGAAAGATCGCGTCTTCGAGTTTGGCGCAAAAGACAATTTCTGGCAGATGGGTGACACCGGCCCCTGCGGGCCGTGCAGCGAGATCCACTACGACATGGGCGCGGTGGCCAGCGATCAAGGTCACGCAGACTGCAAATTTGGCTGCGATTGCGGACGCTACGTCGAACTCTGGAACCTGGTGTTCATGCAGTTTGACCGGGATGCGAGCGGCAAACTAAATCCCCTGCCGAGGCCATCCATTGATACAGGCATGGGGCTGGAGCGCACGGCGGCGGTGTTGCAGGGCGTGATTTCGAATTACGACACGGATTTGTTTATTCCGCTGATCAAGCGGGCGGCAGAGCTGAGTGGAACATCACTCAAGAAAGAACTAGACAAAGAAGCGCATACGAAGTCGGCTGCTTCTTTGCGCGTGATTGCTGACCACTCACGCGCGGCAACGTTTCTTATCTCGGATGGCGTGACTCCCTCGAACGAAGGACGGGGATACGTCCTGCGTAAGATTATCCGTCGCGCCATCACGCACGGACGACTGCTGGGGCAAACGAAGCCATTTCTGCACGAGATGGTCTTTGCGGTTCGCGATCTGATGCAGGATGCGTATCCGGAACTCAAGGAGACAGCAACCCGTGTGTCGAAGGCTGTGTTGGCGGAAGAGATAAGGTTTGCGCGCACTTTAGATATAGGGTTGAAGAAGCTAGCGGAAGTCATTTCGGCGGTGCGACAAGATCACCTTGCGAACATGGAAACCTACCTTGATTACGTGGATCAGCAGGGTGGAGGCCGCTTGTGGAAGCAGATTGCTGCTGCACCTCCCGAAACGAGGGTTGACACATTGGTAAATGTGGTGAACAAAGTGTTCATAGGAGTCCTTGCAGAACCGATAATCGAAGGCTTCAAGAAAATCATCGATCAGAAACCCGTCGTAAGCGGCAAATTCGCTTTCAAGCTCTATGACACCTTTGGACTGCCCTTCGACTTCATGACCGAGGCTGCGCGCGACCAAGGTGTGCTTATCGATCTGCTCCAGTTTGACCAGGCAATGGCCGAACAGCGAGAGCGCGCAAGGACATCGTGGAAGGGTGCTGCGAGGCAAACTGCAAATCCCGCCTACCAAGGGGTCCCCAGTTCAGTCTTCGAAGGATATCGAAAGACCCGCTCGGGCAACTGTGAGATCTTGGCGCTGGTGCACGCTGGCAGGGGAGTCCTCGAACTGCGACAGGGTGAAGAAGGCGAGATCATCCTCGACCACACGCCCTTCTACGCCGAATCCGGCGGCCAGGTCGGCGATCGCGGATGGCTCTACTCCGACGATCACAACACCGTCGTCGCCGAAGTGACCGGATGCTACTACCCGGTACAAGGTGTGCGCGCCCATCAGGTCACAGCCAAGCAGGCAATTCGCGTTGGGCAAAAAGTGGATGCCGTAGTCGACACCGCGATTCGCGAAGCCACCATGCGCAATCATACGGCCACGCATCTTCTCCACGCGGGCCTGCGCGAGGTCCTCGGCAAACACGTCAAGCAGGCCGGGTCGCTGGTAGCGCCCAACCATCTGCGCTTCGATTTCTCGCACTTCACCGGCGTCGAAGAAGAAGAGCTGCAGGACATAGAAGACATCATCAACAAAGAAGTTCTGCATAACGAAAAAGTAGAGATTGTCGAAAATGTCCCGATTGACGTGGCCGTCAACGAGTATCACGCGATGGCGCTGTTCGGCGAGAAATACGGCGACCGCGTCCGCGTGATAAAGATCGGAGATTTTTCCACCGAACTCTGCGGCGGCACGCACACAGGCGCTACCGGCGAGATCGGCCTGATCAAGATTTTGAAAGAGGGAAGCGTGTCCTCAGGCGTCCGTCGCATCGAAGCCGTCACCGGAGAAGGCTCGCTACGCCACTTCCGCAAAGATCACGAACTGGAAAGCGTGGTCGCCGCGCTGACCACGCACTCGGATACGGCTACTCCGGCCGAAGCGTTGAAACTGGAACTCGAAAAGAAAGACGCCGAAATCAAGCGTCTGGCGCGCGAACTCGATCAGGCGCGGATGAAGTCGGCATCGTCGAGCACGGCCAACATCAGCGACAAAGTCAAAGAAGTTCGCGGCGTCAAAGTCCTGACCCACCGCGTGGACAATCTGGAGCGCGCCCAGATGCGCACGTTGGTCGATCAGCTGCGCGACAAGCTCGGCTCCGCCGTAGTTGTGCTGGGCTCGGCTTCGAATGGCACCGTCTCACTGATCGTCGGCGTAACCAAGGACCTCACCAGCCGCATTCAGGCGGGAAAGATCATCGGCCCCGTGGCGCAGAAAGTCGGCGGCAAGGGCGGCGGCCGTCCGGATTTGGCCGAGGCGGGCGGAAAGGACGCAGCCGCGCTGGACGCGGCGCTGAGTGAGGTTTACAGTGTCGTGGAGTCGCTGTTAGGGTAGATTTCCTCTGTGCTTCCTCTGTGTCCCCTGTGGTGAAAAAGGCCTTCTCCACAGAAGAACACAGGGAAAACCATTCGAGGTCCGCAATGGATGATCGTATCCAGTTCATCAAGCACCAGGGCAAACCGATTCTGCTGCTGGACTTTTCAAACGCCAATGCCCATGAAATGCAAGTTCTGCTTGAGCATGTGCGGATCACGGTGGCAAAGCACGCGCGCGAGTCGCTGGTCACGCTCGCCGACTACACCGGCGCCACAGTGGATCACACGGTTGCTGCCAAGCTCAAAGAGGTGCTGACGCTCGACCGGCCATTTGTAAAGAAGACGGCGTGGGTCGGCACAGAGAGCATCCCCCACGCGTTCATGGAAAGCTTCCAGAATTTTTCCCGACGCGAGATTGTGACCTTCAAGACGCGGGAAGAGGCAATGGACTGGCTGGTGAAAGACTAGTTGCCTGGGACTGAAATGATATGGCAAAGCTTCGGGTTGGCATCCTTTTTGGCGGACGCAGCGGCGAGCATGAAGTGTCGTTGCTGTCGGCGGCGTCCGTTCTGAATGCAATCGATAAGACGAAATACGAAGTGGTTCCCATCGGCATTACGAAAGATGGCCGCTGGCTCACGGCAGAACATGCCGAGAGACTGTTGCGGGGCGAAAAGCAGGCCAGTGTCCTCCCCACGCCGGAGAAGCACTTGCGGGCGGGCGATCCGGAAGCGACTCCGGGGGCGGCTGTGCTCGCCACCGGCGAGTCCGTGGTATTTCCTCCGGAACCGGCGCGGCGCGAAGCTGGGATCGCGCCGTTTCAGACCGACGCAAAGATCGATGCTGCGACGCTCCGTCGTGCCTCCGACCGCGCCATTAACGTCGATATCATCTTCCCCGTGCTGCACGGAACCTTCGGAGAAGATGGCACGATTCAGGGTTTGCTCGAACTGGCCGACATTGCCTACGTCGGCGCTGGTGTGCTCGGTTCCTCTGCGGGCATGGATAAAGACATCATGAAATCCTTATTCCGCGCGGCGGGATTGCCGATCGTGAAGCACGTGACCGTGTTGCGCAGCCAATTCGAGCCCGAGTCGAAAGTGCCGAAAAAAGTGCAGAAGCTGGTCGAGAGCAAGCTGAAGTACCCGGTGTTCGTGAAGCCCGCGAACCTGGGGTCGTCGGTAGGAATCTCGAAGGCGCACGATCGCAAGGAACTCGGTCCGGCCATCGCGGAAGCCGCAAAGTTCGATCGCAAGATCGTGATTGAGGAAGGCGTAGGCGGAAAAAAGAATAAGGCGCGTGAGATCGAGTGCGCGGTGCTCGGCAACGAAGATCCGAAAGCGTCGGTTGCAGGAGAAATCGTTCCTTGCAAAGAATTCTATGACTACGACGCAAAGTATCTGGTCGAAGGCTCCGAAGCGGTGATCCCCGCCAAGCTCACGCAAGCGGAAATGAAAACGGTGCAGCGGCTAGCGATCGCGGCGTTTCAAGCGGTCGACTGCACGGGCCTCGCGCGCGTCGATTTTCTCATGGAGCCCAAATCGCGCAGGATCTTCGTCAACGAGATCAATACCATGCCAGGCTTCACTGCGATCAGCATGTATCCCAAGATGTGGGCGGCATCGGGCGTATCGTATCCCGAACTGATTGACCGCCTGATCCAGTTCGGAATCGAGCGGCACAAAGACAAGAAGCGGAATCAGTACAGCCGCTGAAGCGTGTGTGAGTGCCCCTCTTCGGCTTCTCCCGACTTCCGTTTGCTCTGGCTGTGCAAAACGACAACTCGGGCGCGCTTACGTCAGCTTGCGACCCTCGCCTCATCCCTAACCGATCCAACCGGTTCGTGGATTTCCTGAATAAGAGACGTGACAATCGGTGTGCTGTATGCCGGATGATGAAACTCCAGGTGCATACCGCGACCGATGAAGCGCAGCTTGAGCATGGAACCGCCCCAGGTCGAGCCGGCTATGGTCACCTGAACTGGCTCGGGACAGTATTGCGGATGTCCCGAGATCAACGCCGAACCATCGCCCAGAAGTAGTGCCGTGTAGAAGTGGTGCTGAGTCCGAATCTGCAGCACGGTATTTCGCGGCAGACCTTCAAGGAACACGCCTCCCTCGATTTCGGACTGGATGATATTCCGATTCACTTCGTCGCTGAGGTTGGGATGAGGCACGACCATTGCTTCCACGACCCTTGATTCACTGTACCGAGATTGGCTGCCTGTCACAATACTAATATCTATTTCTGGGAGTGTACCTTGATTCCGAAAATCGGACCTGGGTCCCAGACCTTAGTCCCTGACCCCGCCCCTCGGGCATATAATGTAGCGATTTCGCAGGCTTGATCCCATCCGCATCGGAGGCCCATTGCTCCTCTCGCTCGACACTCGTGAGGTTGGACGCGTCACCATAGTGCGCTGCAACGGAAGGATTGTTGCGGGCAGTGCCAGCGAATCCCTGCTGGCGCATGTTGCCTGGTTGCTGCATACCCGCAGCTCCATCGTCCTCAATCTGGGCCAGGTGGGATTCATTGACAGCAGCGGCCTCGGCGCCATGGTCCGCGTCCTCGCCAGCACCCGCCAGGCCCGCGGAGACCTGAAGCTCTGCGACGTGCCAGAACAGGTGCGCAAAGTTCTGGAGATGACGCGCCTGACGACGGTGTTCGACGCCCACGAATCGGAGGAGAAGGCGGTCGCCGCCTTCTACCGCCCCGGAGTCTCTGTCGAGGCCCCTGTCCTCACCGGCCGCAGGGTTCTGTGCCTGGACTCCAATGTAGATGTGCTCGCCTACTTGCGCGAACTCCTGCGCCGTGCCGGATACGACGCCCAGAGCACTTGCCGCGTAAGTGACGCACTTCTCTTGATGCGCGTCACGCCTTTTGATCTCCTGCTGGTAGGCCCCGACAGGGCCGCTTCCGCGGCCTCGCCGCAATCCTTCCACGACGCGTGTGCCAGACTTCCAGTGATCGAACTGGGCAGCGAGTTTTCTACCCGCGATGCCGGTGAAGCCGGCGCCGCGTTGCTGGAAACGATCGCGGCTCGGCTCCGTAACGCGGGAGCGGCTGACTAAAGAAACGCTCTTGGCGGTAATTGCTGATTGCTGCGCTTATTACTGCTGAAGTCTTCGCTCAAAGGCGAAACAATGATTCTCGATTTACCGCGTTGAAAATCCAGCTTGACAGACCGATTGGTCGGTTGTACTATCTGATCCCAAGTTTGCTCATTTTATGAGCAAATGGGAATTTCATGCAGAGTGGCTGAGGGACGAGCCCTGGGACGCCACGGCAACCGGATCGGGATCATAAATCCTGACTGTCAGGTGCCAACTCTCGCCCGG
>PLHP01000259.1:8386-8524 GCA_003138955.1 Acidobacteriaceae bacterium
ACCTGGGGCAACCAGCCCCGCAGTTACTGCGAAGATTGTTTCTCGCCGCTCGAGATCACCTACGATTACGATTCTCTTCGCTCGCGCCTTTCACGCGAACTGTTCGCCTCGCGCCCGCCGAACATGTGGCGCTATCGC
>PLHP01000173.1 GCA_003138955.1 Acidobacteriaceae bacterium
CTGCTGAAGGCTTCGCAGAAAATCAATACCGACCCGACCGTCCTCGATCACCTGGGCGATCTGTACCAGAAAACCGGACGGCTGAAGATGGCTGCGACCAACTGGGAGCGGGCGCTGACCGAGTGGAACCGCACCATTGCCGCGGACGTCGATCCGGTAGACCAGGCGCGGGTGCAGAAGAAGCTCGATTCGGCGAAGATGAAGCTGGCCCGGGAAGAGGGCGCGAAGCAGTAGTGGGGGTTTTCACCGCCGAGACGCAGAGGCCGCCGAGAGGATCTTTTTTGCGATTCCATCCGATAGAGTCGGTAAAGCCATAAAAAGGTTTTTCTCCGCGATCTCGGCGCCTCGGCGATGACTAGGCGATAAACGCTGCTAAACTCTTTGCATGCTGGCCGACTATGCGGTCCGCGTCGAAGACTCTCGCGGACGCCGCCATCCCGAGCCGCCGCATCCCTACCGCAACGACTTTCAACGCGACCGCGACCGTGTCGTCCATGCGCGCGCCTTTCGCCGGCTGGAAGCGAAAACACAGGTTTTCACCCGCCGTTACTCCGACCACTTCCGCAACCGGTTGACGCATACCATCGAGGTGGCGCAGATCTCGCGCACCATCGCCCGGCAACTTGGGCTGAACACCGATCTGGTGGAGGCGCTCGCCTTGGCGCACGACCTCGGCCATCCGCCGTTCGGCCACTCCGGAGAAAAAGCGCTTGACACGGCCATGCGCCCGCACGGGCTTTCGTTCGATCACAATTTGCACGCGCTCCGCATTGTCGAAGACTTCGAACTTCGTTACGCCGCTTTCCGCGGGCTGAATCTGACCTTCGAAGTCCGCGAGGGCATCATCAAGCACTCGCACGATTATGGCGCCGATCAACATCCGGAACTCGCCGGGTATCTGCTCGATCAGCGGCCGCCGCTCGAAGCGCAGCTCATCGACCTGACCGACGAAATTGCCTACAGCACCGCCGACCTCGACGATGGTTACGAAGCGCGGCTGCTAACGGTGGAGCAGATTGCGGACAGCGTGGATCTTTTTACGCGCCATTACAGCGCGGCGAGAAACCGGTACCCGAATGTTGCGGAGAAGCTGGTGTTTAACGAGGCGTTGAAAAGCATTTTTGACGGCTTTGTCGGAGACCTGATTACGAATACGGCGACACGCGTGGAAGCCGCGGGCGCGCATTCTCTGGAAGATGTTCGCCGCCATAGCGAGCGGCTTGCCGCCTTCAGCCCTCCGGTCGAAGAGGAGCTTCGCCGGTTGAAAGACTTTCTGTACGAGAATCTTTACTACAGCCCGGCGCTGGCGGCAGAGAAAGAAGACGCCGAGCGCATCACCGGAGAGCTCTTCGCGCACTGGATGGAGGAGCCCGACGATCTGCCGCGCAACTACCGCGAAAAAGCCGCCGCGGAGCCGCTGCCGCGCGTCATCTGCGACTACATCGCCGGGATGACCGACCCGTTCATCTATCAGCAGTATGAGAAGTATTGCGGGGAGTAGAGGCTTGAGGCCTAAGAGCCTGTGGTGAAACTCCAGCGCTGGCGACCAGCGCCTAAAGGCGCCTCTCATAACAGGCACTTACGGTATACCTGAAGGCATACCCTGATACAAATCTCACTTGCACCACAGGACTCCTAAGTTGTGATGGAGCGCCGGGCGTTCCCACTCGGCTGGACGGGCGAGACGCCGGTCCCTCCACCTTTACTTTCCATACGTGATCCGATAAATCACGCCCCCCGGCGTCATCGCTCAGGTACATGGTACCTTCGCCGTCGAATACAATTCCCACCGGACGTCCCATCCACCGGCCCTTTTGCTTCTCGCCCGGGGCGAGCCAACCGGTAATGAAATCTTCCGCGCCGCCCACGGGCTGGCCTTTGTCGTCGAGTTTCACGCGGACCACTTTGTATCCGGTTGGAACGCTGCGATTCCACGATCCATGAAACGCTACGAAGATGTTGTTCCGGTACTCGGCGGGGAACTGCGTCCCTTCATAAAACGCGAGTCCCAGCGGAGCGGAGTGCGCCTGCATCTGGACCTTGGGCTCGATGACATTCTGGCAGCGGTCTTTTCCAGTTTCAGATCCCGGCTTGGTGAAGTTTGAATCGGGCACGCGGTCGCCGTAGCAATAGGGCCAGCCAAAATCGCCGCCGTCTAGACCGAGATCGACGATCACTTCCGGGGGCAGATCGTCGCCGAGCCAGTCGCGCCCGTTCACCGTTGCCCAAACTGTGCCGGTCTTCGGATTCACCGCCAGGCCCACGGCATTGCGCAGTCCTTTGGCGAAGATCTTCTGGCCGCTGCCATCGGGATTGAATTCCATCACGGCCGCCCGCCGCGGATCTTTTTCGATGCAGACGTTGCAACTCGATCCGGCCGAGACGTACATCTTGCCGCCGTGAAACAAAAGGCTGCGGGTCGAGTGTCCGCCGCCTGTCGGCAGGTCGGCGAGCGATTTTGGATTTGACGCGCGCAGATTTGGCTCGTCCCAGTCATAGCGGCGCACCTTGTCGTTCTCGGCGACGTACAGTTTGCCTTCGTAAAACGCCAGGCCGTGCGGCTCATTGAGCCCGCTGAGAACATCCACTGTGCGCTCGGCGTTGCCCGCATGTTTGGAGTCGGGAAGCGCGACCACCTTGCCCTCAGCCGATTCGCTGACCAGCAGGACGCCGCCCGGGCTGAAGACCATCATGCGCGCGCTGTCGACATTTTCGGCAAAAACCGAGATATGGAATCCCGGCGGCGCTTTCAGTTGCTTGAGATCGAAAGGAGTTTTCTCGGCGGCAAAATCGGCACAAGCAAGTGCGAGCAGAACAAGAAGCAGAAACAATGGTCGTCGCAGGTTTAGTGGTCGCATATTTGGTGAGATGACTCCTCGGGGAGCTTGGTCCATTATCTGCGCTGATTGCGGAGGAAAACCCGTGCACGCAGTTTTTATATCAGTTCGCGCCAAAATTACCGCTAGGCGGGGTGCGGTGCACGGGGAAGATAGGGTACAATATATATGAAAAGAAAGCACTTGCATTCCACGCCTGGTACCCTGGCATTTGGCACGCAAACTGTTTATAGAAATGCAGGCCGCTGATACGGCTGGCTTTTCGAAACAAGCTTTTTGAGGCATGCGTGGCGTCGGCGCTTGCCTTTCGAAGGTAATAGGATCGGTTAATGACGGAATCAAAATCGCGCCGGAAGGCACCCGGAGTGGCTCCCCCACTCCCCCAATTTTGGAGGAAATTTAAAATGAAAAATCGCACCATCTTCGCTCTGCTGCTAGCCGTAATCCTGGCTGTGCCAGTTTTCGCGCAAAACAATTCCACCCCTCAGAGTCAGCCTGCCACGAGTCAGGCTTCGTCCAGTCAGACGGCCACCAAGGCCGACAGCGCCACCGGCAAAGATCCCTTGCAGCCGGAGACTCGCGAAGGCTTCTGGGGTCACGTGAACCCGTTCGCGCGCAAGAAATATGTTGCGCGGCAGACCCAGCCGATCCGCGACCGCGTCAACGAACTCGATGAGCTGACTGCCTCCAACACCAGGGCGATCAAGGATACCGACGCGCGCGCGCAGCAGGGAATCCTGCTCGCTTCGGCCAAGGCGAACGAGGCCGATCAACATGCCATCGACGCCGGCAACAAGGCGCAGGCCGCGCAGCAGACCGCGCAACAAGCGAACACCCGCCTGAACACGGTCGAGCAGGTGGTCACCAACATCGATCAGTACCAGCCCACAACGCAAGCCGAAATTCTTTTCAAGTCGGGACAGACGGTGCTGAGCAAGAACGCCAAGATCGCGCTCGATGAAATGGCCACCCCGCTGAAGAATCAGCGCGGTTATGTCGTCGAAGTCCAGGGTTTTGCCTCTGGTCGTGGACAGGCGGCGATCGCGAGTTCGCAGAAGATGGCGGAATCGGTCGTGCGCTATCTGGCGCTGAACCACGACATTCCGATCTACCGGATTTACCTCGTGGGCATGGGCAATGCACCGACCGCGGCTTCGACCTCGACGGGTGAAGCGAAGCCCAAGCGCATTACCGGCGGCCGGGTTGAAGTCAGCCTCCTGAAAAACAATCTGGAGCAGCTTGCTTCGACCGGCACGACGTCGCCTCAGGATCAACAGCAGCAGAAGTAGCAGCATTCTCTCCTAATGAGGCCTCCCGTGAAAGCGGGAGGCTTTTTTCTGGTGCGCCCGGCAGGG
>PLHP01000019.1:0-400 GCA_003138955.1 Acidobacteriaceae bacterium
GCTAATTTGGACAGCAGTGAGTCTAAGCCGAACATGTTCGTCGACGATTTCGAACAGGGTCGAGAAAACCATAACCCCGTACACCTGAATCCAAGTCAAACAAGTACACAGAACCATTTGTGTCGCAGTCTTGTCAGGGGCGTCATGCGTGCGCTTAGTCTTGTCCTAACGGTTTGCGCTGGATTCCTCGGAGTTCTAGGAAGGTGGGGCTGCGCGTCGTCCGGGCCCCCACCAAACCTGGCGGTGGTGCAAACCACAGACCTGGGGGTGATCGGAGGCAATCCAGACGTTCTGGGACGGATGAAGGTAGCTCAAGAATGGTGCCGCGTCGGTTCCTGCCATATGCTTTGTTGTGGAGATAGTAATTTCCGAATCGGCGACCATCCGACCAGAACCCAGC
>PLHP01000019.1:422-7706 GCA_003138955.1 Acidobacteriaceae bacterium
TGCCGGCCGATATTCCGGGCTGCGGTTTCGTCGTAGTAGCGACACGCCGACTCTGCACCATAAATACCACGGCCCCATTCGACCACGTTGAGGTATATCTCCAGAATGCGCTGTTTGCCGAGGACGAATTCGGCCACCGGTACCAGTGTGACCTCTGCGCCCTTGCGGAGAATAGAGCGGCCCGTTCCGAAGAATAGGTTTTTTACGAGTTGCTGCGTAATGGTGGAAGCTCCGCGAGTGCGATCGCCTTCCAAATCGTCTTCGGCAGCGATTTGGATCTCGTGCCAATCGAACCCATGGTGCTGGTAGAAGTGTGCGTCCTCTGCGGCGATTACAGCGTGCTGGAGATCGGGCGAGATTTGGCTGAGCGGAATGAATTTGTAGCGTTCGCGATACGGCATGTGGTGAATCCAGGCCTGCAAGCGGCGCTGGATGTGCACCGCGGTTGTCGGTGGGTCGATCCACCGCGCGGCCACAAGGATCAGCATGGCAAGCGACCAAAGAAGCACCACGCCGATGAGAAGCCATCGAATAAAGGATCGGAGGAAGCCCGCCCGATGCGGGGTCTTGGTGAGTGTATTCGGCATTGCAGTCATATTTCAGAATAATAGCCTGGGCTGGGTTGCGGCTGATGGATGATCTTGCGCGCGCGAACACAGAGTGCTGCGTTCTATTCCGGCCACTCGGGACAAAGCCCCTTACTCCGGAATCACATTGAACCCCGGTACAAAGATAAAGTGGGATCAGTCCCGAGAAGCCGGCTTCGAGGAGATCGTCATTGATCTCCTCCAAGTCCGTTTCCGGCCAACTTGCAGTTGGCCGACGATCAGGGAGTTATCGGAAGACTCAGATGAAGCATTGCATCTCGGCGGGGGCCGGACCAGTGCTGCTCCTCACAGGCAGTATTCAACTCCGCACACCGGGACATGGTACAGATGCGGTCCGCACGATGGAGGTTTTGAGCCGGGTGCGTTCATGGCGTTCGAGGAGGAGGACAAGCCTGTCGCGGCGGGGGTGGAAGTATGAAGAAATCATCATCCGCTCAGGAAAGACCTATGACGAATGAGTCGGATCCCGGTATCGCGCGAAGATTGGGTCAGTTTGTCTCTGCCTGCAGCGGGTTCGCGGTAGTCTTCGGACTATGGGTGCTCGCGGGATGGATGTTTCACATCCAGATTGTGAAAAGCATTCTGCCGGGGCAGGTCGCGGTCAAGGCGAATACCGCGGCTTGCTTTATCCTGATCGGCTTTGCGCTGTGGATTCTGAGGAGGGAAGGGAAGCCTCGACACTCCTGCAAGAAGAGCGCCGTCCTCGCAGGCAGTGTGTGATCAATGCTCAACGACATTGATTCTATCTGCTGAGTGGGTGTACCTGGGACAGCGATTGGCTATCTTTGCGGTACAGAAGCTCGCGCATCGCTTGTCTCTGAGCCTCGTTCGCTTCACTCACCGTTTTGCGTTCCTCTGCGTCCATGCGGCGCTCAGTATGGGGGCAGTTCCTTCAGTTTCTGGACGGGCTCACACTGAAAACATCGTATCGGCGGGCGACCGATGGAGACCGAGTTGATTCTGTCGCTGGGCATTGAGATTGCGGACGCGCTCGACGCTGCCCACGCCGTGGGTACGGCAGATCGATTCCGCCAGTATTGTGATTTCGGACCCTCACAGATGTATCCTAAGCTCCAGGAAGTTTCCTTCTGGTACGTCGGAGGAATACAAGATAGATGTCCAATGAACCTCAGCCCATCGTTTGGCCTGGCCAACCTTATCCCTTGGGATCAACCTGGGACGGCGAGGGCGTCAACTTCGCGCTCTACTCAGAGCACGCGGAGAAAGTGGAACTTTGCCTGTTCGACAGTTCTGGGAAACGTGAGACTCTTCGTGTCCAGATCCGCGAGCAAACTGACATGGTTTGGCACGGCTATCTGCCGGAACTACGTCCGGGCCAATTGTACGGATACCGAGTGTATGGCCCATACGCGCCGGAACAAGGCCATCGTTTTAATCACCACAAGCTCCTGCTCGACCCCTATGGCAAGCAAATTCAGGGAGCCATCCGTTGGAGCGACGCCCATTTCGGATACAGGGTTGGACACAGGGAGGAGGACCTGTCTTTTGACCGGCGCGATGATGCCATTGGAATGCCCAAGAACCGAGTGATCGACTCCGCTTTTACCTGGGAATCTGATGCACCACCCAAGATCCCTTGGCACGATACCTTGATCTATGAGCTCCACGTCAAGGGATTCACCATGTGCCACCCTGACGTGCCAGCCCATTTACGGGGGACGTATGAGGGTCTGGCCACAGCTCCGGTTATCGAACACCTCACGCGCCTGGGAGTGACCGCGATCGAGCTCATGCCCGTGCACAGCTTCATGGACGACCGTCGACTCACGGAACGCGGCCTCCGCAACTACTGGGGTTATAACTCCATCGGATTTTTTGCGCTCGAACCTCGATACCTGGCAACCAACTCAATCTACGAATTCAAGACCATGGTCAAGACCCTGCACTCCGCGGGACTGGAAGTGATTCTTGATGTCGTCTACAACCACACGGTGGAGGGCAATCATCTTGGCCCCACGCTCTCGCTAAAGGGCATCGACAACGGCACCTATTACCGCCTTGTGCCTGATAATTCCCGCTATTACAAGGACTACACGGGCACGGGAAACACGCTGAACATGCAGCATCCGCGCGTGCTGCAGCTGATCATGGACAGTCTGCGCTACTGGGTTCTCGAGATGCACGTGGACGGCTTCCGCTTTGACCTGGCTGCCACCCTCGCCCGCGAACTGCATGAGGTTGATCGCCTGGGAGCGTTCCTCGACATCATCCATCAGGATCCCGTGCTCTCGCAGGTGAAGCTGATCGCCGAACCCTGGGACCTCGGCGAAGGAGGGTATCAGGTCGGAAACTTCCCGGTGGGATGGACGGAATGGAACGATCGCTACCGGGATACGGTGCGTGCTTATTGGAAGGGTGGCGAAGGACTGCTGGGAGACCTGGCTTATCGCATCACCGGTTCGAGCGACCTTTACGCACACAGCGGCCGGCGTCCCTATGCCAGCATCAATTTTATCACCGCGCATGACGGCTTCACCTTGCAGGATCTGGTCAGTTACAACGAAAAACACAATGAAGNNGACGATTCCAACATCCAGGCTCTGCGCGCCAAGCAAAAGCGGAATCTGCTGGCCATGCTGCTGCTGTCCCAGGGCGTACCGATGCTGTATGCGGGTGATGCCCTTGGCCATACGCAAATGGGAAACAACAACGCCTACTGCCAGGACAATGCGACAAGCTGGCTGAACTGGAATTTGCAGCCTCAAGATCGCGACTTGCTGGCGTTCGTGCAGCGAATGATCAGCCTGCGCAAGAGGCATCCTGTATTCCACCGTCGGCGTTTTTTCCAGGGCCGCCCAATCAAAGGTGCAAGTGTAAAAGATGTGTTGTGGCTCAATCCTAGCGGCAATGAGATAAGCGAGGACGAGTGGCGCGATCCTTCGCTACACTGCCTGGGAATGTTTCTCTCCGGGGAGGGAGTGGATGAGACCGATGAACGCGGCCGGAAAGTCCGCGACGACAACTTCCTCGTGCTTCTCAACGCTCACCACGAAGATGTTGGATTCACTTTGCCGGCATTCCGTGCCGGCGCTCGTTGGAGCGCATGGATGGACACCTCACGAGAAGGTGGTTTGCGCTCCCTCGAAACGTACGACGCCGGCACCCCCTATCCCCTGCAGGCGCGGTCCATGGTCGTGTTGCTGGAACGGCGCGGAATCGGCAAAAAGGAAGAGCCGAATGAAGCGCCGCTATAACATGCCGTTCGGCGCCGAGTGTCGCGACGACGGAAGCGTGCGCTTTCGTTTGTGGGCCCCGGCCGCACGTCAGGTTGAGCTCTCCCTTGCCGGTGCGAACAGGTCTATGCGGCTTCCTCTGGAGCCGTGCGATAAGGGTTGGTTTGAGTTAGCTACCGATGCGGCCAGACCTGGGACTCAATACCATTTCCGGATCGATGGTGGGCAGGAAGTCTCCGACCCAGCTTCGCGGTTTCAGCCTCGGGACGTGCATGGACCCAGCGAAGTTATCGACCCCGGCGCCTTCGACTGGCAGGATCGCGACTGGCATGGCCGCCGGTGGGAAGAGGCTGTTCTATATGAATTGCACGTCGGAACCTTCACCCCGTCCGGGACGTTCTCCGCCGTGGGCGAGCGGCTCGCCTATCTCGCGGATCTGGGAATCACTGCCGTGGAGTTAATGCCAGTTGCCGACTTTCCCGGCCAGCGCAACTGGGGTTACGACGGCGTCTTCCCCTTCGCTCCCGATAGCACTTACGGCCGACCCGAAGATCTCAAAGAGCTAGTCCAAAGTGCCCATGATCGCGGACTCATGGTTTTGCTGGATGTTGTTTACAACCACTTTGGTCCGGAAGGAAATTATCTCAGGTCCTACGCGCCACAATTCTTTACTGATCGGCACTCGACTCCCTGGGGAGACGGCATCAACTTCGATAGCCTCGACAGCCGAGTCGTGCGGGACTTCTTCATCCACAACGCTCTCTACTGGCTGACCGAATACCATTTCGACGGACTGCGTCTGGACGCGGTTCACGCGATCATCGACGACTCCACACCCCACATCCTCGCGGAATTGGCCGATGCCGTCCGGAGTTCCGTCGAGCCGGATCGCCAGGTCCACCTCATCCTGGAAAACGACAAAAACCAGGCGCGTTACCTTCAACGTACGGAGCGCTGCCAGCCGCAGGCGTACACCGCCCAATGGAACGACGACGTCCACCACGCGTTGCACGTGCTGATCACTGGTGAACGGGACGGTTATTATGCGGACTATTCGCGACGCCCAATCGATCAATTGGGCCGTTGCCTTGCCGACGGATTCGCCTTCCAGGGCGAGATTTCACTCCACAGGAATGGCGAAACGCGTGGTGAACCCACCGAGGGCCTGCCGCCTACTGCATTTGTCTCTTTCCTTCANNCGGGGCTGAAACACCGTTTCTCTTTTTCTGTGATTTCGAAAAGGATCTGGCTGCTGCTATTACCGAGGGCCGGCGAAATGAGTTCGCTCATTTTGCCAGATTCAATGACCCCGCTGAACGCGAGCGGATTCCCGATCCCGGCGATGCCAGAACCTTTAAGGCCTCACAGCTCGACTGGAGCGTTCTTGTGCAAGCGGGCCATCGAGACTGGCTGCGCTTCTATCGCAAATTACTGGGACTACGGCGTGAGCACATTGTCTCCCGTCTTTCAACTGGATGCGCCGTCAACGCGGATTACGAAGTCCACGGAGATCGGGGCCTCACCGCGCATTGGAAATTTTCAGACCAGTCGGAACTCATTCTGATGGCGAATCTTGGAACCGATTCCCTCTCTGGCCTGATTCCCCCTGCTTCGCAGGTTATCTATGCCAGCGAGCAAGTGAACGCCGATGCTCTGAAGCGAAAGACGCTGCCGGCTTGGTCCGTGGTGTGGTTNNTCCGCACTCGGCATAAGTCATTGCTATGTTTCTCCGTGCTTAAAGGCCCGTGCCGGCAGCATGCACGGGTATGACATCGTGGACCACGGCTCGTTAAACCCCGAAATCGGGAGCCCCGAAGACCTCGACCGCTTTGTGACTGCTCTCCACGAACACGGCATGGGATTGATACTCGACATCGTGCCCAACCACATGGGAGTGATGGGCAGTGACAATGCCTGGTGGCTGGATGTTCTCGAGAACGGCGAATCTTCCGTCTACGCTGGCTTTTTCGATATTGACTGGCATCCGCTAAAGGACGAACTCCATGGCAAAGTGCTAATTCCAGTGCTCCACGATCATTACGGCGCGGTCCTGGAGAGCGGCGAGCTGAAGCTTGTCTTTCACCATGAGCGCGGCGAGTTCGATGTGTCCTACCGCAATCATCGCTTCCCCGTGGATCCCAGGGAGTACCCTCGCATTCTGCAGCACTGTACGGACGCACTCGCAGCGAAACTCGGCGCGCAGAATCCGGACCTACTCGAGTTTCAGAGCCTGATCACCGCCTTCGGCCACTTGCCGGGAAGGCAGGAGGCGAGCAGCGATCGCATCGCCGAGCGGAATCGCGACAGGGAAATCCATAAGCGCAGACTGGCTGAGTTGTGTGCGCGATCCCAGGAGATCGCCACTTGTATTCTTGGAGCCGTCGACCTGATCAACGGCACGCCTGCCGATCCCGCAAGCTTCGAAGAACTACACGAACTCATCAAAGCGCAAACCTTCCGCCTGGCCAACTGGAGGGTCGCCTCCGATGACATCAACTACCGCCGATTTTTCGATACCAACGACCTCGCCAGTATTTGCGTGGAAAGCGAAACCGTCTTCCAGGCAACCCACCATCTGGTTTTGAGTCTGGTGGCTGACTGCAAAGTGGATGGCTTCCGCGTTGACCATCCCGACGGACTGTATGATCCCGCTCAATATTTCGAACGCCTGCAACGCAGCATCGCACTCGCCGCAAACAATTCCGAGAGCAACGGGAACCGGTCACACTATGTGGTCATCGAGAAAATCCTTTCCGGCCCAGAACGGCTGCCCGCCGAGTGGCCTGTCCGCGGCACCACGGGCTACGACTTCGCGAATCTCGTTAACGGACTGTTTGTAGACCCCGCCGCCGTCACGCGATTGGAGCGCATTTACCGAAACTTTGCGGGTGAGAACGTCGATCTTGACGACCTTTTCTACCGCTGCCGAAAACTGATCATCCGGGTTGCCCTAGCCAGTGAGCTGAACGTACTTGCCAATCAAATCGCCAAGATCGCTCTCTCCAAACGGCACACCTGCGACTTCACCCTCAACAGCCTGCGCGATGCACTGACGGAGGTGGTCTCCACCTTTCCCGTGTACCGCACCTACGTGAGCCCCTCTGGCATTTCGGATAATGACGTACGCTACATCCGCAGCGCCATCGCCTCGGCCAAANNCTGACGAGCATCGCCGAAGGACAAGATCTCGCTTACCGGAACGCAGTGACAACCTTCGCCATGAAATTCCAGCGAGTCACCAGCCCTGTGATGGCCAAGGGCCTGGAAGATACCGCCTTTTACAGGTACAACCGCCTGGTCTCCTTGAATGACGTCGGAGGCGATCTTCACCGGTTCGGAACCACGACGCCGGAGTTTCATCTTGCGAACCAGGAGCGCCTCCGCTGTTGGCCTCACACCATGCTGGCTACCAGCACGCACGACTCCAAGCGCTCCGAGGATGTGCGCTCCCGGATCAATGTGCTCTCGGAGATATCGGGGCT
>PLHP01000153.1 GCA_003138955.1 Acidobacteriaceae bacterium
CAGCAGGTCAAGGCGGACTTGCACCGCAAGATCCTCGATCGCCTCGACCTGGAAAAACTCGGTCGCTCCACCGGAGATTCCGCGCGCGAAGAAGTTCTCATCCTGATTCGCAGCTCGGTAAACAGCGAGGCGGTTCCTCTCAGTTTCGCCGAGCGCGAGCAGTTGTCGCGCGAGATCCTCGACGAAATTTTTGGCCTGGGCCCGCTCGAGCCTCTCCTCAAAGATCCCACCATTTCCGATATTCTCGTCAACCGCTTCGACCGCGTATACATCGAACGCTCCGGCAAGCTTGAAATCACCGGCTTGTCGTTCAAGGACAACCAGCACTTGATGCAGATCATCGACCGCATCGTCTCCCGCATCGGGCGCCGCGTCGATGAGTCCTCGCCCATGGTCGATGCCCGCCTCCAGGATGGCTCGCGCGTCAACGCCATTATTCCTCCGCTGGCCCTCGACGGAGCCTGCCTCTCCATCCGCCGCTTTGGCCGCGATCCGGTCACCGCGCGCAACATGATCGATAACAAGACCATGACCGGACCAATGCTGGAACTGCTCTCGGCCATGGTCAAGGGCCGCCTGAACCTGATCATTTCCGGGGGAACGGGCGCCGGCAAAACCACGGTCCTCAATGTTCTTTCCGGATACATCCCGAATTCAGAGCGCATCGTAACCATCGAAGACGCGGCCGAATTGCAGCTCAAGCAGGAACACGTGGTCCGTCTGGAAACCCGCCCTCCCAATATCGAAGGCAAGGGCTCGGTCCGCATGCGCCAGCTCGTCATTAACAGCCTGCGTATGCGTCCCGATCGCATTGTGGTGGGCGAGGTGCGCGGCGAAGAAGCCTTCGACATGCTTCAGGCCATGAATACCGGTCACGAGGGTTCGCTCACCACCGTCCACGCCAACTCCCCGCGCGACGCCCTGGCTCGCATCGAAAATATGGTTTCCATGGCCAACCTGAACATTCCCGAGCGTGCCATTCGCCAGCAGATCGCCAACGCTGTCCACGCCGTCGTCCAGGTCGCGCGTCTCTCCGACGGTTCGCGCAAGGTCATCACCGTCTCCGAGGTCACGGGAATGGACGGAGAAATGATCACGCTGCAGGACGTTTTCGTTTTTGACCGCAGTGGCATTGACGAGAGCGGAAAGGTGCGCGGCGTCTTCCATTCCACTGGCCACCCGCCGCATTTCGCCGAGCGCCTCGCCACTGCCGGTTGCCGCCTGAGTCCCGCGCTCTTCGAGTCCCGGATGGAGGTCTAGCGGATGTCGTTCTTTATCGCCTTGCTGGTATTTGTCGTGGTCACGCTGGCCGTCTTTGCCGGCATGTCTTTGTTCGATCAGCGCAAGGCCCAGGCCCGCGTTCTCCGCGACCGCCTCGCCACCGTTCAGAAACCAGCCGAGCAAGCCGCCCCCGAAGTCGCTCTTCTTCGCGACGAAGTGCTCAGCCGCATCCCCGCTTTCGACACCTTTCTGCGCCGCTCGGCGCGAGTTTCGGTGCTGCAAAAAACGCTGGCTCAGGGAAACCTCGACGTTCGCGCCGGAAACTTCCTCATGCTGTGCGCCGTGTCCGCCCTGGGACTCGCCGTCATCGCGTTCATCGCCGGCGGAAACATGATTTTCGGCTGGGTGGGCGCCCTGCTCGGGTTTTTTATCCCCTACGCTTATGCCTCGCATATGCGGACCAAGCGCTTCGCCAAATTTGAGGAGAAGTTTCCCGAGACCATCGATACGCTCGCCCGCGCCGTTCGCGCCGGACACGCATTTACCACCGCCCTCGAAATGATTGCCAACGAAGTTGCCGAACCCGTTGCCGGAGAATTCCGCCAGCTCTACGAAGAACAGAAATTCGGCCTCCCCGTGCGCGACGCCCTGCTCAACCTGGCCGACCGTGTTCCTCTGGTCGACGTGAAGTTCTTCGTGACGGCGGTGATGTTGCAACGCGAAACCGGCGGCAATCTCGCCGAGATTCTCGACAATCTCTCTTACGTCATACGCGAACGTTTCAAGATCCTGCGCCAGGTCCGCGTCCACACCGCCCAGGGACGCCTCACTATGGCCTTGCTCATGGCTCTGCCCCCCACGATTGTGGTCCTCATGCTCTTCATCAACCCGGGGTTCATTCAACCGCTTTTCACCGACCCGTTGGGGCACGCCTTGATCGTCGGAGGCATCACTTTGCAGACCATGGGCTACTTTGTCATTCGCAGAATTATCAGGATACAAGTGTGAAGTACAAGTCAGAGGTCAGAGGTGAGATTGCAGAGGTAAAAAACTTTAGCTTGGGTCTTAACCTCTGCAATCTGACCTCTAACCTCTAACCTGAGGTTTTAGATATGGTGCTGGCACTCACTATCTTCGTGTTTCTCACCATCGTGGTGATCGTGTTCGCATTTGGAGCGGCCGCGGTTGTGCCCTCGTCGGTGCTCGGCTCCCGCCTGCGCGAAATCGGCTGGCAGCGCCCCAAGTCCCAGACCAAACCCGCCATCCGCGAACGCATGCAGCAGGCTCTCGATCCGCTGAGCCGCGCCTTGCCGTCCTCCGCCACCAACGTTTCGCAAACCAAGGCCTGGCTGATTCAGGCGGGATATCGCAACCCCCAGCACGTTACCATCTATCGTGGGCTGCGCGTACTGTTCGGCGCCCTTTGTTTCTTCTCGGTTTTTGTGTTCACCGGATTCAATTCGCCCCTGCTGCTCTTAGGGGTGACCGCATTCGGCTTTTTTATCCCGCGATTCTTGCTGAAAAAGAAGGTGAAGGAACGGCAACTCCGCCTCCGCCTCGGCCTTCCCGATGGACTGGATTTGACTGTGATCTGCGTGGAAGCGGGCTTGTCTCTCGATCAGGCGATGATGCGAGTGGGCGAGGATCTGCGCACTGCGCACCCGGAACTGAGCGGCGAATTCCATCTCTTCGATCTCGAAACTCGCGCCGGAAAACCGCGCGTCGAGGCGCTCCGCAATCTGGCCGAGCGCACCGGCGTCGATGACATTCGTTCCCTGGTCTCAACTCTGATTCAGACCGACCGCTTCGGAACCAGCGTGGCTCAGGCGCTGCGCGTGCATTCCGATTCCCTGCGTACCGAGCGCCGCCAGCGCGCCGAAGAACAGGCCGCCAAGACTACTGTCAAAATGATCATTCCCCTCGTGCTCTTTGTCATGCCCTCCCTGATTTTCGTCACCGTCGGGCCGGCTGTAATTCAGTTGTTGCATATTTTCATGCCGGCTACCGGAAAACGGTGAAGGCAATTTGTAATTTGGTGATTTGGTAATTTTGTAATCTAAGAACCACCAGCCAATTTTTCTCCGGTTTTAAATTACAAAATTACCAAATTGCAAAATTACAAAATTGCCAGGAGTTTCCATGCCCCCGCGCGGGCCCAAGGGATACGCCTTTAACCGTACACGCTCCACCTATCTCGCGACCGATCTCCTGATCGCGCGTACCCACTGGTCGCGCTTTCGTGGCCTCATGGCCACCGACTCGTCCCGTTTCTCCCGCGGACAGGGATTGTGGATCAACCCCTCCCACGGCATCCACACTTTCGCCATGCGTTTTCCGATCGACGCTGTTTACCTTGACCGGGAACGAATTGTCATCCACATTGAAGAGAGCCTCAAGCCCTGGCGGTTGGCAGCCATTCGTGTCCAGGCCGCGTCGGTGCTCGAGGTTCCTGCGGGCGTCGTCCACGAGTCCCTAACCGCGCTCGGCGACCATGTGGATATTTCTTTCGAAGAACGTCCCGTTCACACGGAGGCCGCATGAAGCACGCAGCATCTGATTCCGATGCACGTGGTGGAGTCCACCGAACAGCCCCGGAGGGGCGTCCAAACTTAGCCCCGCGCTTTAGCGCGGGGTAGCGCGCCATGGTGACCCAAGTCCCGTAGGGACGACCGAAACGCGGATGCCCCACCCCGGACGGCGCGCACCACCCTAATGGTAATGAAAGATTCTGCCCGCAATCGCGGTCAAAGCCATTTCTCGAAAAGCGCGAGAAGTCCACCCCAGTTGTTTCGGGCAACGTTGAAAGACACACAGGCGTGATACTTGCCACGTTATGCGGCCCACCCGCCGACGGCCTAGGCCACCGGCCAACCGGCCACATAGGCCTTGACTCCTTGCCCCTTATCGTACTGACCGGGGTCCAACTTACCCGACAGGCCCCACGCTATGAGGCGGTGAAGACCGTCAAGGTGGATGAGATGACCGTTATGGTGGGTCAAGTGTTGATGGTCTGAGCAGTCCCTTACCGGCGCCGCGCTCAGGAAGACAGGCGAGGGGTAGCGATCCATCCAGTAGGTTATGCTCCTCCAACAACAAGTGTTCGCGGATTGATAGCCAGGCATTCCTCTGATTTTCTCCGTAGCAGCACACACCGTTAAGCCCGAGATTGGGATAAGCTCGACCTGCCCACCACCTGCCCTGTGGTTGTGGGGTGGAAGAATGATTTTCAAGACATCCTCTCGGGAGAGGAACATCTGCGCCCACACGCCGTCAAACTGTCGGTCCGCTTTTTCCAGGAGCCCTCGAGCGTATTGATTGCTGTTCTCGGGTTTTATGATGTGATCCTGATCAAAAGCCCCCAGAACTTCTTCGGTGGAAATTCCTCTAATCGTACAAGCCAGAAGTCTTAGGGCTGTATTGGAAGCGCCCCCCGGGGAAAAGCGCAGGTTGATCTTAGTGGTGGGAGGGGGCGCTTTCAATACAGCGACTTGAAGGAAGCCGCTGGTGCGACGGACGCTATGGGACTTGAATGCTGATGAGGTGCGACAGGAGGCAGCGCAAGCCTGTGCGGGAGTTGGGAAGGAGGGCATGGGCTGAAGGTCGGGTCGGGTTTTGTGGGTGGAGCAGGCATGGGACGGCTCATGCCGTGAGTGAAAATAACTGGGTAAAAGGCTGAGGAGACGCACGAAGCTGGTTCGTGTCGAAACACGCGGATGGGTCGAGCTGGGAGTTGTGGTTTCATGCGGCACATGCGTAAGGAAGGGGCGGAGATCGGAGTTGGATCTGGGCCGCAGTGAGCCTTTCGATCACTCGCATGGGTCCACCACAGCGCGGGCAGCTCCAGAAAGCGAGAGCCGGAGGAGTCCTTGGCGTGGGGTGGACAACTGGGTTCGACTGCGCCGCAGCGTTCAGCAACTGAGAACAGAGTGGCAGGAATGCGGCGCGACGCCGGTTGGCAAGGAAGCCAAAATTGCGAATGCGAACGAAGCCCGGCGGAAGCAGATGCAAGAGGAAGCGGCGCAGGAACTCCTCCACCGGCAGGGTCATCAGCCGCTTTTGGTTGTGATGCGCGGAATCCCTCCAGCGAAACGTGACTTGGCCATCCGTTAGGGAGACAAGCCGGTGGTTGGAGATGGCGACACGGTGGGTGTAGGAGCCGAGATAGCGCAAGGCATGCTCCGGACCTCCGAAGGGTCGTTTGCAGTAGACGACCCAATCCTGGCGAAACAGTTGCCGGAGCCAGGAGGAGAAGATCTTGGGCTGCGCGAGGAGCTTGAGGTTGCCATGGAAGCCGAGCTTGTCTTGGGTGAAGGCGCTCTTCAGAGAGGCCACGAACTTGCCGCGAAACACCCGGCTCAGCACTTTGTTGGGAAGAAAAAAGGAGCAGCGGGCTTGGATCCATCGCGTGTGGCCGGCGGACAGACCACCGGCCGGGAGTACGCAATGGACATGGGGATGAAGTTGGAGCTTCTGATCCCAAGTGTGCAGAACGCTGAAGAAACCGATCTGGGCGCCCAGATGCTTGGGATCGAGGGCCACTTCGAGAAGAGTTTGGGCGCTGGCGTGGAACAGGAGGTCGTAGATCAGCCTTCTTGTTCTGCAGAGCGAGCGGCGCCAGTTCTCGCGGCAGAGTGAAAACGACATGCACGTAAGGGGTGGGTAGCAACTCGCGGCGGCGCGCCTCCAGCCAACGGTGGCGGGCATTGCCCTGGCATTTTGGACAATGGCGATTGCGACACGAGTTGTAAGAGATGGCGGAATGTCCACAGCGGGAACACTGGTCGCGATGACCGCCGAGCGCAGCCGTGCGGCATCGTTCGATGGCCAGCAGCACTTTCCGGTGTTGCCAGGTGATCCACTGGCGACTGCGTTCGAAGAATGATTGCCCCGCGAGGCGAACGAGGTCGGCCATCTCCAAGAGAGGCCGGTTCATTTTAAGGCGTTCGCTGCGGAGGGTGCTTCTCCTTTCCTGACGACAACGCGAGCGCGTCCAAGGGGCTAGCGGTGGCGCTGAGATGACGTTTGGAAAGATGCAGGTAGAGGGTGGTTTCTTCCAGATCGTGATGGCCCAGCAACAACTGAATGGTGCGCAGGTCGGCACCGGCTTCGAGCAGGTGGGTTGCGAAACAATGGCGCAGCGTGTGCGGATGAATCTTCTCCACTGCCAGACCGGCGCGTTGTGCAGCGTGACGACAGGCGTACCAGACTGCTTTGGGAGTGATGGGACGAGGGGTGGTGTGGCTGCATCCACCCGGGAACAACCACTGGGATGGCTTGTGCTTCAGCCCGCGCCAGTACTCGCGCAAAGCTTCTAAGAGCTTCGGGCTGAGCATGACGTCGCGATCTTCCCGCCCCTTGCCTCCTTGGATGTGGATGATCATTCGCTGACTGTCGATATCGCGAATCTTCAAGCGAGCCAGTTCGGCCCGCCGCATCCCGGTGGCGTAGAGCGTCATGAGCACGATGCGATGAAACCGAGTCAGGGCAGAGTCGATCAGGCGAGCGACCTCTTCCTGACTGAGAATCATGGGCAGGCGGAACGTCTTTTTCGGATACGGAGTTTCNNCGGATGTGTTCCGGACCTAACTGGTCGGGAGAACGGTGAAAGTACCGGGAGAAATGTTCGACAGCATGAATGTAACAATCGATGGTGGTCTGAGCGTAGTTGCGACGCTCAAGCTCTTCGAGCATGATCTTGCGAAGATGGGTCACAGAGAAACCTCCTTTCTCTGTAACCAAACTAGATCAGTCACCTCCAGAACTGCTGGCCCCATGACACGCGATAGCGTCCGTCGCACCAGCGACTTAGTTCAAGTCGCTTTCCAGGCGTGTGGGCCACATTACGTGGGAAGTATAACGGGGTTGGCCTTTGAAACGTAGACCGAGATAACTGGTGGTGCGCAACTTCTCGCGCTTTTCGAGAAGGGGCCTGCCGCGGGCGTCTTCACTCCCGCAATCTGACCCCTGACTTTTTTCATCACATCCCTTCGCCGCCGAGGTGAGACTGCGGCGCAGAAGATGCTTTTTCCGCAAGCCTGTTAGAGCTCTTCGCGCAAATGGTTTCGGAACAAAACGAGCTTGACTCAGCTGCTAGAATAGATTCATAGCAACCAAAGTTTTGCTTTAGCGCGACCTGCTCCTTGACAACAAAATGGGATGTTCTCGACGCCCCAGCCCCAGCCGGCGAATGTCTTGATTTTCGATTAACCCAAATTCCTTTCAATACTTTGAAAGGAATATACCGCTGTGCCCCAAGAAGAGCCCGCTAAGTGATTGATTCCACGTGACGGCACCAGCGAGGACGCCGGAAATCAAGCTAACTCCTTATTCTGGAATACTTTGCCTATAAGTCATTATGATTGAATACTTTGGCGGTAGACATTCCATAAGTCAATGATTCCAATAGACATGTGGTAGGGGTGGGGGGGTAGGGGGGGGTGGGGGTACCGCTTGATAGATACCTCGTTTTCGCAACGTCCGAAGAAACTCCTCTCCACTGGTTCCGAAAGAACAAGGTTCGAAAGAAAAGGTCCGAAAGAAATAAAGACACAAAAAACACCGAAGTACCCGCGAAAATCCACCAATCCTTCTGGCACACTACACTAGTACGAATCCCTCAGAAGAAAACGTAGCCAAAACAATGCCCGAAGTTGACACCATTCCGGAAACTATCACCCAGTGGCCCGAACCGCCGCGCCTGCTGGTGGAATGGTCGTCCCGATGGGAAGAGTTCAAGTCTGCCCTGCATCCAGCGCTCACCCGCTCTCCGAAGCGCTTGGCCGGAGAAGCGCCCGTTGGCATGTTCCCGTATCGCGGCATGCTCGTCAGCTGGCTGCTCGAATTCGTTCTGCTGATCGCGGTCATCGTGCTCCCCGAACGCTTCGCCAGTCTCGAGATGCCTCTTCCTCCAACTCGTCCGCAATGGGACGTCATCTATTACTCCGGTGACGAACTGCCGCAGACCCAAGACCGAGGCGGAGCACAGTCCGGTAAGTCCGGACGCGCCGGCGGCCACCAAGCCCACCACCGCACGCAGACCCTCCGCGTAGCGCGCGGCGACAAGCCCAGCGAGAAGGTTGTGGACGCTCCCAAGGTAAATCTGCCCCATTCGGATTCCGCAGTCGCCAATCTGCTCGCCTTCAAACCCAATCCCGGACCGCCGCCCGCCGAAGGCCTGCGTTCTGCTCTCACTGCGCCAACTTTGCCGGCGATGAGCGTGGCGCCGCCTTCGCCGGAACTAAGTTCATCGGCAAGCCGTAAGTCGAGCATGCTGACCCCCAGCATCATCCCACCCGCGCCGAATGTCTCGCGTGACAAAATGCGCACCGCAAACCCGCTCGCGCCCACCGTTATCGCACCGCCTCCGCAGGACGCGCAGCGTGACTTGGCCAGCTCTCGTGTACCGCTGACGCAAACCGTCGACGTGGTTGCGCCGCCGGTCTCCGCACCCCAGCGCGAGGTCTCGTCCACTCCCAAACTACAGTTGCCCGCCCCCGCGGTTGTGGCGCCGCCGCCGTCGCAGGTCAGCCGCGATCTCAATAGCTGGGGCAGTTCCGCCACCGGCGACTTGCGCACCAAGCCCGTTCCGCCGCCACCCACCGCATCTGGCGGAGGGTCGTTAGCAAGATCAGGCGCTGGTGCCTTCACGCCACAGGTTGTGCCGCCTCCGGCCAGCATCGACAGCCATGGTTCTCAGCAAAGCGGTGGCGGCCGCTCCGGTCAACCCGCAGGCGCGCTCCTGGGAGACGCCAACGTTGTGCCACCTCCGCCCGGCCTGGGCGGCGGCAAAGCTCTCTCTGGCAGCGGACGTGGAAACAAGGGCACTGGCGCCGGCGGTCCGCTCGACCTGGGTTCCTCCGTAGCTCCACCGAGTAACGCTGGAGGCAACGCTGCCGGCTCCGGCGTCGTCATCTCCAGCGAACCGGGAACCAAAGTTGGAGTACCGAACTCTAGCGGCGCCGGCGCTCTCGCCATGTCGCCCAGCGGTAGAGCGAAAAGCGGTCTCGGCGGAAGCGGCATCGGAGCGGGCATCGGCAAAGGAAATGGCCCCGGCAGCGGGTTGGAAGGAGAAGGGTCGGGCGCAGGCCGAGAAGGCACAGGGCGCGGCTCCGATCCCAACGCGCGTGGAGGGATCTCGCCGTATCCCGGCCCCGGTGGCGCGGGAAATGGCACCAGCGGCACGCCCGCCATGCCCGGCGTATCCGTGGAGGGCGGCACAACCACCGTCAACCTGCCCAGTTTCGGATCTCCCGGCGGCGACGCCCCAGCTGCGGGCCCCGGACATTCCTCGGTGAATGACCACAAAAGATCCGGAGTTACGGTGATCGCGACCTCGCGCTCCGGTGGCGTGTTGCCCTACTATGATCGGTTGAAGGGCGACAACTATTCCATCTACATCGAAACCTCGCTGGGAACGGCGGTCATACAATACTCCGATCCGTCTTCAGCCACGCATCCGTCCCGCGAAGCGTTGAGTGAGCCCGAGCCTCTCCGCAAAGACCTTCCCGATGGCCTGCGCCCCACGCACGTGGTGATTGCCTGCATCCTTGATCGAACGGGAGTTCTGAAGGACCTGAGAGTGCTGGAACCGGGGGCGCCCGAGTCTACCTCGAAAATCCTGGCTGCATTGTCCAAGTGGAAATTCCGTCCCGCATTTCGCGGGGATGAGCCGATCGAAGTGACTGCGATTATCGGGTTTGGGATTGATACGCGGTAGACCCATCTTCGTTTGTCAAAGATGGAGAGACGGCGCTCCGTCGTGTATAAGTCGTCGTGTGTAAGTCAGTAGCCTTTGTGTTTGTCCACCACCGCCAACAGCGGCTGCCCGGCAAGATACCGACGGAGATTGTCCGAGAACAGCGCGTAATGCCGCTCCCATAACTTGTCAGTCAGCGCCGCCGTGTGCGGAGTGATCAGCAGATTGGGCACGTCCCACAGCGGCGAGTCGGCGGCCAGCGGCTCTTTCGGAAATACATCGAGCGCCGCGCCGCCAATCTTCTTTTCACGGAGCGCCGCGGCAAGCGCATCCTCGTCCACGAGCGGCCCGCGACCGACGTTAATCAGGCAGGCATCCGGTTTCATGAGCGCTAACCGTTCGGCGTTCGCGACGGCCTTCGTGCTGTCCGTAACCGGCGCCGCCAGCACGATGTAATCCGCCTGGCGAAACACTTCGTCGATTTGCGCTGGGCCAAACACAGCGTCCGCGCCTTCACTTCCCTTCTCCAGATGCTCGCGCACCGCGATCACTCGCATGCCCAGGGCTTTCGCGCTCTTGACGACCGCGCGCCCGATGCTGCCGAGGCCCACCATGCCGACGGTTGCGCCCGCAACTTCCCGGACTCGCGGCAGTTCGTCCCACAGGATCTGCTGCCCCCAAACGTGCTTCTCCTGCAACCGCACCGAGCCCGGAATTTTCTTGGCCAGCGCAAAGATGAGCGCGACGACGTGCTCCGCCACCACCGGCCCGTGTACTGCGCGCGCGTTGGTGAGAACAATCTCGCTCTGGACGAGTTCCGGAAACATCAACTGATGAACCGCCGCCGCCGGAGAGTGAATCCATCGCAGTTTCTTTGCCGTCCCGATCTGCTCTGGACGGACCGACCAGGCAATGACAATTTCAGCATCGACGATTTCTTCATCCATCCGCTTGTAGTCGGGAAGATGAACAGCGTTGAGTTGCGGGAAATCCCGCCGCAAGCGCTCTGAGAACCAAGGCGGCGCGTTCCACTGGTCAAAAGGATGGCGAACGCAAATCAGAAGCTTGCGCATCGGGTGAT
>PLHP01000285.1 GCA_003138955.1 Acidobacteriaceae bacterium
AGTTTCAGAATTTAATACGGAGACCGCTTATTGGAAGGCATTCTTTGGATAACTGTTACGATCGCATTTTTCGCCTTCTCCATTGCGTATGTGCGGTTCCGCGATCGCAGTCCCGCAGCTCGAAGTAAGGAGCCAAGGTGAGGAAAACGATTTGTGGCGATCCCAGTGCTAGCCACTTGATGAACTATGTGTACCGACTTGCGAACCGCCCACAAACGTGTATCGAAGGTTTCGATTATGGGATATGAGCTGTGGGCGTAGGAGTCAATCATGTTCAGACAAACGAAGATCGTATCGGTCATCATCGTCATCGCAATGCTGGTCGCAACCGGGGCCACACTCGAGGCCGCAGTCGCACAAACAAAGCAAGATAAGCTGGCACTCGCAGAGGGTGAGGTCAAGCAATTGCTGCTCCTTATGGACACCAACGAGAACGGCAAGATCTCCAAGGAAGAGTGGATGAGGTTCATGGAAGCCGAGGTCGAAAGACTGGATAAGGTCAAGAATGGGGAGCTGGATGTCAAGGAACTAGCGCAATCGAAATTGCGTGTAAGTTACTTCATAAGTATGGGGAAGTAAAGCCGGCGGTTCGCTCCGCTGGTGCCCTTATGCCAGTTCACTACGAATTTGCCTACACTGGTTGTGGGCTTTCCCTGCGCGTCAAGTAATGCCAGCTCGGCATCAATGAGAGGAGCAACTACGCTGGAATTAGCGGTGACCTGAGGCTTCGTCCAGCAGCAACCGATCCGTTTGCGAATCGTAGCTGAAGATCTCCGCATAGCGACCCCAATTCAAGGCGGTGTCGAGCTGGCGTTGAGCCTCCTCTTGGGAGAGGTGCTTGTCCAGAACGTCTCGAAAAAATTCCAACGGGACTGCCCGGTCTGACTTCCGCTCCAGAGCATTCCGAATCTGTTGAATCAGTGTGACATGACTAAGGGCGGCTTCGCGAAAGAGTCTCTTTCGTGTCGTGATGTCTGCTTCTGCAAATTCCTTTCCCGCCGGAGTAATCTGCACGTCTCCTTGCCTTGAATCTGCAAAGCCCAGCATGACCGCCTCGTTCACGATGGGAAAGAGATCGTCCACTTCCATCAGCAACTCTTCGGCGAGGTGGTACAAGTCCTCCTCGCCCCCGCGATCGGTCAGGAACTCAAGCAGCCCAGCCATCCCGCCGGCCGTGGCATGGGGTAACTCCTGGAACGAAGGCTTGCGCGGGGAGGACAAGTTCGTGAAAGGGTCGCACTCCATTTCGGGTTGGGTCATCACTTTGTAAATGTAATCCACGTATACGAGGAATTCAGCGGACTTCCGATCGCGCGGTTGCGGCAGTGAAACGCGGAAATCAGCGCGGATCTTTGCGGGATGGGTTCCCAGAACGACGATTCGATCCGCCAACAGAACCGCTTCTTCAATATTGTGCGTAACCAGGAAGATGCTTCTCGTAGGTATCTGATCCTTGATCCACAACTCCATCAGCTCGCGGCGGAGGCTCTCCGCGGTAAGCACATCCAACGCGGAGAAGGGCTCGTCCATGAATAGCACTTCGGGTTCTACTGCCAGCGCACGCGCAAACCCAACTCGCTGCTTCATGCCGCCAGAGAGTTCCTTGGGATAGGCGTTTTCAAAACCTTTGAGTCCCACGAGGGCAAGCGCTTGTAGTGCCTGGCGATGCTGGTCCGGGTGCTGCAGGCTTCGTGCTGCCAGCGGAGCCTCAACGTTCTCCAGCACCGTCAACCAGGGGAATAACGCAAAACTCTGGAAGACCATGCCAATGTTTGGAGTGCTGCCCTCCAGGGGCTGGCCATGCACCAGTACGGTGCCACTGGAGGGCGCGGTCAATCCCGACAAAATTCTCAGCAAGGTCGATTTCCCGGATCCTGAAGGCCCCAGAAGGGCAGAGATGATGCCGGACTCGACGGATAGGTCCATCGGAGCGATGATCTGAATTTGCCTTCCGTCCGGTTGCTCAAAACACTTCTCAATCTGACGCCCTTCGACGATTGTTTCCCCCGGCTGTGGAAGCTGCTGTTCCGGCACACGCACCGTCTCTGGTTCATGCTGGCCCGAGGTCTCAGCAGCTGTTGCGCTCGAGAGTTCGTCCATTATCCGCTGCCAAGCTTCTTCCGGGAGTTCGTCGAAGAAGCGCATGCGGTCGTCGGGGTTCATTTTGTCAACCAAGGCCCGCATTTCTCCCGCGGGCAGCGAGTGCAGGAGGACGTATTCGTGATAGTAGGGAAATTGAGCGACTACGGCAGCGGCAAGATCCAGGGGCAAGTGGCGGAATAGGGATTGTTGCTGTTCGAAAGGAAGGTCACCCAATGCCTCAGCCCCCTGGCGCGCATCGGAAGTCTGCAGCAGAGCCACAGCCACATTCCAATGGGTCTGCGCAACCGCATCCCGAAGCCTCTCAGCAATTGGCGAACTCATCGGAACTTGGGACTCCATTCATGTTCGGCGTACGCAGATTGGTGATTATCGTATAACGAACAGGAATCTGCACCGGTGTTTGCGCGCGATTGTGGGCGAGTCGCGGGCAAAGCGGAAATTATGCCCCGCTGGGGGCTGCGGCGCTTCAGCCAAGCCTCGTCCTTATCGTTCACCGACTACAAGAAGAGTCGATTCTGAATCTGGGCAAGTTCCACGGGTGCGGAGCAGGCTTCGTGGAGTTCGCCACCTGATTGATCCGCGTGCCTACGGGATGGCAGGGGCTAAGAATGTCCGCCTGTTGCCGGATACTGCTCTTCAACGTAATCCTCAACCGCCTCAAGCAGCATCTTAAATTGCCGCAGGCGGAACTCAAGATAACGTTTGATGGCTTCAGGTTTGCGGTTCTGCATATGAGGCAGGTCTAGCTTTGCGGTCTCATCATCGAAGTCCGCAAATGCGCTATCCAACGAGTCAAGGACCCTTGTGAGATAACGCTTGTCCTCCGATATGGCTGCAATCCGCTTCTCAGCTTCCTTCGTGCTCCTTCCTGAACAAGCGGCAGTAAAGTATTCCAGATACGAGGAGTCCATAGACGCTGTGAGCGCATCCGCCAGTCCGGGTGTCAATTCGAAAACGTTCACATCCTTCACCCACATGGTCGAGACTTCGCCTTTGCTGCTCATCGTTCCCTCCGGCTCGGAATTGTACTTCCTCTCACAATCTTTGCGCCCATTTCCCCTCTGCCCGCGACAGTCGATAGCGCCCGCACATTGGGAGATTATGGCA
>PLHP01000144.1:0-1175 GCA_003138955.1 Acidobacteriaceae bacterium
CCGGTTCCGGTGCAGAAAGGCTCGTCCCACGAACCGTCTTTGTTTTGCGTGCGCAGCAGATAAACCATGCCGCGGGCCACGCATTCGCTGCGCGTGTCGCCTACAGCCAGCAGACCCATGATTGCCCATGCGGTCTGCGAAGCTGTGCTTTCGCCCTGCCCGCGAAGATTGGCATCGCCATAGGAAGCCACCGTCTCGCCCCAGCCGCCATCGGCATTCTGCACCGATCGCAGCCACTCCGCCGCCTGCTGGATCATGGGATCGTTACGATCCACGGCCATCGCTTCCAGGCCGCGCAACACCTGCATCGTGCCGTAGATGTAGTTCACGCCCCAGCGGCCGAACCAGCTTCCATCCGGCTCCTGCTCTTTACGAACAAACGTGATCGCACGCTTCACCGCCGGATGGTTCTGGTCGTATCCATAGGTCGCCAGACACTCCAGAATCCGGCCCGTAATGTCGACAGTCGCGGGATCAAGCATGGCGTTGTGATCGGCAAAGGGCACGTACTGGAACACCATGCGGTCGTTGTCTTTGTCGAACGAGGCCCAGCCTCCATCCTTGCACTGCATCGACAAAATCCAGTCAATCGCCCGTTGCACAGACTCGCTTTGGTAGCGCCCATTCGGATGCTCGACCTGGCTCAGCGCCAGGCAGACCATGGCGGTATCGTCCACATCGGGATAAAACTCATTGTTGAACTCGAAGTACCAGCCCCCCGGCTCGCCTTTCGGATTCTTGATCTTCCAGTCTCCGGGCTTGCGCACCTGCTTCTGCAGGATCCAATCTGCGCATTTCACCAGCCGCGGATCGGTCGCCGGAACGCCCGCCTCGCCCAGGGCAAACAGCGCGTATGCCGTATCCCACACCGGAGACTTGCAGGGCTGCATGCGGAACGTGTCGCCCTCTTCGATGCCCAGCTTTTCAAACTCATCAAGAGCTCGAATGACCTGCGGATCGTCGACCGAATACCCCAGGCAGCGCAGAGCGATGGTTGAATTCAGCAGTCCGGGATAAATCGCTCCCAGCCCATCGCTCATTTCGAAGCGATCCAGCATCCATTTCTCCGCCCTCTTCAAAGCCAGCGACCGCAGCGGACGGATGTGCACACGCTCTGCCCAGTGCGTAATGCGATCCAGCACCAAAAAGAAATTGCGCCAGGAAATCCGCTTCTT
>PLHP01000144.1:1181-12524 GCA_003138955.1 Acidobacteriaceae bacterium
TTGAACCAGAACCAGTTGGGAAAGAGCACGATCTCCGGCGGAACCGCGGGCACCGCATCGTAATCGTACTGCCCAAAAAAACATAGATAGATCTTGGTGAATGTATTGACTTCGGTCACGCCGCCCATTTCGAGAATCTTCTTGCGGGCGCGTGCCAGCGCCGGGTGATCCGCCCCGAATCCAGCCAGTTTCAGCCCGAAGTAGGCTTTCACCGAAGCGCCGACATTGGATGGACCGCCGGGGTAGGTGCTCCAACCGCCATCCGTATTCTGGTGGTTCAGGATGTAGCGCGCGGCCTTCCCGATGCGTTCCTGGTTGCCCGTGCCGAGCAGCGCATGCAGCAGGATGTAATCGGATTCGAGGGTGGTGTCGGCTTCCAGCTCTCCGCACCAGTAACCCTCTTCGTGCTGCTGCGAGAAAAGATACTTGCGGGCCGCATCGACCGCGACCGCGACCCGGCTCCCCAGGTCGTCTATCTTGCCAAATCGCATCTGCGGCGCCGAGGCCGAACTAAACGGGGAGGATTCTTCCATCTATGTCTCCGAACTACAACTCCACGGCTGCCACCGGCGCCGCGGCTATCGTTTCCACGATCTCCGGCGGCAATCCAAAGCGTACATTTTCCGGCATGATTTCCAACTCCTGCACGTCGCCAAACCCTTGTCCGGCCAGGTACTCCACTACTTCCTGCACCAGGTGTTCAGGAGCCGATGCTCCCGCGGTCAGGGCCACCGTCTTCACTTCATTCAACCACTGCGGCCGAATATTGCGGCAGTCATCAATTAGATGCGCCGGGGTGCCCAAACTGCGAGCAACTTCCACCAACCGTTTGGAATTTGAACTATTGTCGGAGCCAACCACCAGCAGCAAATCGGCATCGGAGGCCACGTGCTTCACGGCCACCTGCCGGTTTTCCGTGGCATAGCAGATGTCCTGCGCCGCCGGACCTTTAATGTTCGGAAACCGCTTGCGCAGCGCCGCGATAATGTCGCGCGTCTCATCCAGGCTAAGCGTCGTCTGGGTCAGGTAGGCCACGCGGTTGGGGTCGGGCAACGTCACCGACGCGACTTCCGCCGGCGACCCAACGACCTGAGTCACCGTTGGCGCCTCACCCAGCGTGCCAATCACTTCGTCGTGATCGCGGTGCCCGATCAGGATCAGCGAATAGCCTTCCCGTGCGAACTTCACCGCCTCCACATGCACCTTGGTGACCAGCGGACAGGTCGCATCGATCACCCGCAGCTTGCGCAGTTTGCTCGCTTCCCGCACTTCCGGAGAAACCCCGTGGGCGCTATAGATGACGCGTTCGCCCTCCGGTACTTCGTCCACACTATCGACAAAAATTGCGCCCTTCTCCTGCAGTTCCTCCACCACGAAGCGGTTGTGGACGATTTCCTTGCGCACATAAATCGGCCGTCCAAACGCCTCCAGCGCAATCCGGACAATATCAATCGCCCGCACCACCCCCGCGCAGAATCCCCGCGGCTTCAACAGCAGCAAGCTCTTCGTGTGCAAATTCCTGGTCTCAGACAATAACCACCCCCACGTTGCAGCCCAACAACAGTAGCGCCGGCATTTTGCCGGCAGTCCCCAAGTTGCAGCGCCAACAGTAGCGCCGGCATCTTGCCGGCAATCCTGAGGGCGCCCCGCCCTCAGCGCGATCTCAGCCCGCACCCTATTAGGGTACGCGCCCCCCGCAAAAGATGCGAAAAAAGCTAGATTAAGAGTATCGAAAGATGCACCCCAAGGTCAATGTAAGCCGCTGAGGCTGTGAGGATTAGCAGCGGGCGGGGAAAAGGGGCGGGTGAACGGAATGGGGAGCCCACAGCAGTTCGCGACATCGAGAACAAGCCCCGAAGGGGCGTCCGAGCTTAGCCCAGCGCTTTCAGCGCTGGGAACAGTGAAAGAAATGATTCAAGTCCCGGAGGGACGACCGAATTCTCACGCACATCTTCAAGGGTTCGGCACCGAGCCCTACTCGAACCCTAGATCCTTCAGCTCGCGATCACTCAGCGGCGCAAAAGCGTCCGGCGTGTAGAAAACCTTGCCTTTCCAAGCTCCCGGTTTGCGGTTCCCCTGCGCGTCCCGAAGCGCAACCAAGCGCACGACCGGTTTCTTCCCGCGGGCGATGACGATATCCTCGCCCCGGCAAGCCTTCTGAATCAATCGCGAAAGATCAGCCTTCGCCTTGCGGATGGTGACTGTTTCCATCCTCTTACTTTACCGGCTTTCACTTCCGAAACACATGTGATAATCAGGCTATGAAATCGGATTTCGTTCGCACCACCATTGACATCCCTGGGCCGCTATACCGGAAGTTGGAGGCGCAAGGGGGCTGGCCCGGCCTAGATCACTCGGGGGTGCCCCGCTCAAGCTTCGCTTGGGCGGGGACTTTGACTTTCCTGCTCGCCGAATGGCGGGCGGTCCATCGAAGACGGGCAAGCCACGAACCGTGACTCTAGGTTCATCGTTCAAAGGATAAGCTACTCTGACGAGGGATCGAACGAGGGACCGTTCAGCGGCCTTCGAGATTCTTGAGCCGGTCTGACAGAGACTAAACTTCGGTATCCAGCGCGCGAAGGGCTGCGGCATGGCTCCGCTGACGCAATTCGACTGGGGACGCCCACTTATGAAACGCGGTCGGCAGAGTGGTTTCCACCCTCTCTAACCGCTCGCTAATCCACTGTTTGTCTTCTTCCGTGAGCACATGCCAATTATAGGGCAGGAGCCCGATTTGATCGCAACATTTTCCCAAGAGGTCGGAAGCGGGATGATCGAAGGTGGCGGACAAAGATCTCGATTGGGCGAGAATTGGAACTTGACACCAAATGTTAGAATAGATTCATAGCAAACAAAGTGTTTGCCGTATCACGGATTCGATCTTTGACAAAATAGCCGAAGACAAAATAGCCGAGTTCCGGCCCCGGCCTTCCCGCGCCCAAAGCTGACCAAACGCCAAGAGAGAAGCAACCGCCAAAATGGAGGAAGTCAGCGTAAGTCCTTATTCCGGAATATTTTACGAATAAGTCCTTTAAACTCAAAGATCTGGCGTGAATTTCTCGCTAAACCACTGATTCCAATAGGACCAGAAGTTAATTTTTTTCGAGCTGGACCAAACCCCACCGATGTCGCAGCCGAAAGCCTATAGATAAGTCTTTATTCCTGAATACTTTAGAGTTATGTCCTTTATTTTGAATACTTTGCGGGAAAATGGTAGGGGGGGTACCCCCAGGGAAACTCTGGGGTAAGGAGGGACGAACGAACTTACCCATTTGCCCGTATCATCTGCTCCGCATGTTTCCGCGAAGTCTCGGTAAGCTTCGCGCCGGACAACATGCGCGCCACTTCCTCGGTACGTTCTTCCCCGGTGATCTGTCGGACGGTGGTCTTAGCGCGTCCCCCAGATTCCCGCTTCTCAATAAGAAAGTGGTGGTCGGCAAAGGTTGCGATCTGCGGCAAGTGAGTAACACAGAGCACCTGATTGCCTTTGGAGAGCGCCTTCAATTTCTTCCCCACAGCTTCGGCGGCGCGCCCTCCGATGCCGGTATCAATCTCGTCGAAAACTAATGTGCGCTGCGCCGCCCCCGACTTCTTCTTTTTAGTTGGATCGCCCCCCGGATTCGTCCCCGCCTCGACGCTCGCCTTCAGCGCCAGCATGACGCGCGAAAGTTCGCCACCCGAGGCGATCTGCTCCAGCGGCCGCATGGTCTCGCCCACATTGGTCGTAATACGATAGATCACCTGGTTGATGCCCGAAGAAGTCCAATGTTCTTCGCCCTCGTTTTCTTCAACAACGATGCGAAAGCTGGCGCGCATGGCAAGGTCGTTGACCTCGGCCTCGACCAGTTTCTCCAGTTTCCGTCCCGCCTCCAGCCGCTTGCGCGAGACGCTGCGAGCGGCTTTGCGATACTCCTCGGCAGCCACGGCCAGCATCGCCCGCAGTTCAAGTAGTACCTGATCTTTATTCTCCATCTCGGAAAGCTTGCGCCGTATGTCATCGCCAAAAGCAATCGTCTCCGCAAGCGTAGGCCCATACTTGCGTTTCAGACGATCCAGCAGCGCCAGCCGCTCTTCGATTTCCGCGAGCCGCTCGGGCGAAGCCTGGATTCCTCCGGCATAATCGCGCAGCGTCGCTCCCACATCTTCGACGCTGATGCGCGCCGACTCCAACTCCGCGAGCGCTCCCTGAAACTTCGGCTCATAACGAGCCAGTTCCTCCAGGTGCTTCTGCGCGGCACGCAGGCTCGACGAAGTGGATGCGTTGCCCTCATAGAGCAGGTCGAAGGCGTTGATGGCCGCGCCGTAAATTTTCTCGGCATTGGCTAAAACGCGCTTTTCGGCTTCCAGTTGCTCGTCTTCTTGCGGACCTCCTTGCGCACTATCGCTGGTCCGCAGCCGCGCCTCTTCGATTTCACGGCACTGGAAATTCCACAGGTCCAGCAGCCGCATACGATCCTGCTCGTCCTGTTCGAGTTCGGCGATGCGCCCGCGAATCTGCTTCCAGTGCGCGAACGCTCCGGATACTTCCTTCAACTCGACTCCGGCGTAAGCATCGAGCAGTTCCTGCCGCGCCGCGGCATCGAAGTTTACGATGGATTCATTCTGCGCGTGGATCACCGCCAGGTGCGGCGCAATCTGTTTCAGCACCGCCACCGTCGCGGGCTGATTATTGATGAAGACCCGTCCCTTGCCGCCGGCAGCAATCTCGCGCCGCAGAATTAGCGAGCCATTCTCCGCGTCCAGGCCGTTCGTCTCGAGTATCGCTGCGATGGAACGCGCCGCCGCTCCCTCGCTCTCAAATGCCGCCGCCACCACGGCCCGCTCTGCGCCCGTGCGGATCACATCCGAAGACGCCTTGTCTCCCAGCAGCAATCCCAGCGCGTCAATCAAAATCGACTTCCCCGCCCCGGTCTCGCCGGTCAGAAGGTTCAGGCCAGCCGCGAATTCGATCGCGACATTGTCGATCACGGCATAATTTTCGAGTCGAAGTTCGGCCAGCACAAGGATCCTTCGATCTTTAGTTCATACGAAGCTCATACCGATCTTCGAATTCACGATAAATCTTTAATTCAACGATCTTAATTCACCAATCTTCAATCTACGCGATCGGTAATTTACGCGCAGGATAGCACAGACCGGATAGCACAGACCGCCTCTCCGCCGGGATGCGCGAAACAGGCCGCCCCGTGCCCAAAATGACTAGTACAAGTCATACGCCGGATGCACTTCTGATTTTGCTTCGAGAGCAAGCGCTCGGTGAAGATTGCATTCATGCGATCCTCCCCTCTAGTCCTAATCCTGGTCGTAGTCGCATCGCTTCTGTTTTGCCTTGCGCCTGCGTCCGCATGGGCGCAGCAACTTCAATGCAACCCTTGCAGTCATGCCTTCGGTAATGTTGCGGCTGGCGCTTCCAGTACCTATTCCATCGAACTTACGAACACCGGCAGCACAGCGCTGAGCATCACGTACAAATCGAGAGGTGGGAACAACGTGTTCTGGTACGGCACTTTCACCCTGCCACACGAGATCCGGCCCGGGGCGAGCGTCGAGTTGCCCGTCATCTTCAAGCCGACTGCCGATGGAGAGTCCACCGGGGTCATGACGCTCAAGAATACGGCCGAGGATTCTTCCCTTTCAATCGATCTCACGGGGACCGGCGTGTCCAAGAACAGTGCGGCACCGGCACTGGGAGTGACGCCTGCAACGCTGAGTTTCGGCAGCGTCACAGTAGGGTCGAGCGCCAGCCTGCCGGCTACGCTCAAAGCCTCGAATGCTGCCGTAACCATCTCGTCGGACGCGTCCACGAGTTCGGAATTTGTTCTATCCGGGCTGACTCTGCCCGCAACCATTGCGGCTGGGGACAGCGTCGCCGTCACCATTAAGTTCACTCCGAACGCCTCCGGCGCCGCCTCCGGCCAAGCCGGGTTCACCAGCAATGCAACCGGCTCGCCCACCGTCGCGCAGTTGACCGGCACGGGCGTGGCTAAGAGTTCCCATTATGTCGCCCTTTCCTGGAAAGCAGGGAGCGGGAGCCCGGTGGGATACAATGTGTTCCGCGGCACAGTCTCCGGAGGCCCTTACGAACAGATCAATAGCGCGCTGGAGGCCTCGGCCAGCTATACGGACGATACGGTTGTGTCCGGGACGACCTACTATTACGTCGCAACTGCGGTAAACGCCGAAGGTGGGGAAAGCGCTTATTCAAATATAGGGGAGGCAGTGATTCCGAACTAATAGCCATCGAAGCCCAACCCAGATGCAAGCAGCCCGACACCGCTCACCAACGCATTGACCGATGCGGTACCCTGGCGTGACGCCCCGCCACCCTGGTCTATAATCTTGAGCAGGGGTTCTCCCTAAACCAATGCATTTTTTTTCCGTCCTCCTGTTCTTTGTCGGCGGCGAAATCGTCGATCTCGTCCTTCAGACCGGTCCGGTCGCCAAGACCGTTCTCATCCTGCTCATCGCGTTCAGTGTGCTTTCCTGGGCCGTCATTCTTTCCAAGTGGCGGCTCATCCGCCGCGCGCGCGGGCAGAGCGGACGCTTCGTCCGCGTCTTCCGCAAGGCGCAGCGCATGCAAGACGTCGCCTCGGTTGCCGACCAGTTCCGTCCCAGCCCGCTGGTGGGAGTATTTGAAGGCGCAGTCGCGGAGTTCAAACGCCAGATGGGAACAACCGGCGGCATCCACAACCTGGTGGCTATTCAGCGCGCCATGCAGATCGCATCTTCAGAGGAGGTCACTCGCCTCGAACGCAATGTCCCGTGGCTGGCGATTACGGGCGCCGTTACTCCGTTTATCGGACTGTTTGGAACCGTCTGGGGAATCATCGACGCGTTCCACGGGCTGGGCACCGCCGGCGCGGCGACTTTGCGCGCGGTCGCTCCGGGAATTTCCGAAGCTCTGGTCACCACCGCCGCCGGCCTGGCTGCCGCCATCCCAGCGGTGATCGCCTACAACCTCATCATCGGCTCCATTCGTGAAATGGCCTCGCGCAACGACGACTTCGCGCTCGAGATGCTGAATCTAGTGGAGCGTCAGCAAGCTCCCCAGGTCACCGAGGTGCGGCGCTAATGGCCTTCACCTCCTCCAACGGACGCACCCAGACCGCGCTCGCCGACATCAACATCACGCCCCTGGTGGATGTAGTGCTCGTGCTGCTCATTATTTTCATGGTGACCGCGCCCGTGCTGCAGTCCGGAATCGAAGTCAACGTGCCCCACACCCGCACCGTCAAAGAGATCACCGAGGAACGGCTGGTCATCAGCATCGACAAATCGCAAAAAGTTTTTCTCGGCAACGATCCCATCAACATCAACCAGATCGGAGCGCGCCTGAAGCAGAGGATTCGCGACCCGCAACACCAGTCGATCTTCCTGCGCTCCGACGAAGATGTTCCCTTTGGCGCCTTTGCCACCGTGATGGACGCCATCAAGCAGGCGGGCATCAGCAACGTCAGCATCGTTACCCAGCCGATGGATACCCATGGCGGCCATCGCTGATACTGACATGTACGATATCGACATCTATTCCGAACCCGCGCAACTGCGCCGGCCTCTGGCCTGGTCGCTCGGCCTGCATCTGGCATTCGCGGCGTTCGTCACGCTCTACGCGATGTTTATTCACGGCTTTCGTGGTGAAGGCTGGGGCAGCGGCGGAGGAGGAGATGCCATGGGAGCAACGCTCGTGAGCTCGATTCCCTTGCCCGCCAATCCCGCAGAGACAACGAATGTCCTGGCAACGGAATCCAAGGGTCTTTCGAAATCGCAGCCCATGGTTCAGGAAAAAGAACCGGAAGCGATTCCGATTCCCGACAAGAACACGAAGGTCAAACCCAAGCCTGTGACCAGCGCTACCAAAAGGAAGCCGGAACCAGAACCGCCCGAGTCGAATCAAATTCCGTATGGCGAGGGTGGACCGGTCAGCGGCCCATATACCATGAGCGCAGGAGGCGCCAAGGGCGGATTTGGATTTACTGGAAGTGGCGGCGATTTCGGCAGCCGCTACTCTTGGTACGTGCAAGCCGTGCAGAGGAAAGTCACCGAAAACTGGTTGAAGTATGAGGTGGACCCGCGCATCGCCGAGGCGAAACGTGTTTATCTGACCTTCGATATAGCACGCGACGGTCACCCGTTGAATGTCCAAGTCGAGCAGTCGAGCGGTGTGCCGTCGCTGGACCAGTCGGCCGTCCGCGCGCTTCAACGCATTGACAACTTCGGACCGCTGCCGCCGGATTACTCGGGAAGTAAAGTGTCGGTAGAATTCTGGTTCGATTACAAGAGGTAGGTTGGTCGTCAGTCGCTAGTCGTTCGGAGGGTTTGCTGACGACTGACGACCAACGACCAAATAGGGAGCACAAAATTGAGTAACGGGGCTCGACCAATTCGCCGTCATGCTGTAATCGCAGTGATCTCGTTCCTCCTGTTGTCGGCCGCCAGCTCCGCGCAAGACTGGATTCGCACCGGCACCGGCCTCGGCGTCGAGCGCGTGCGCCTCGCCGCATCCGACTTCAAGCCCTCGACCTCCGATGCCAACAACTCCAACCTTCTGAAGACTTTCAACGACACGCTCTGGAACGACCTCGACAACGCCGGAATCTTCGACTTAGTCTCGAAGAGTTTTTATCCGTTGCAGGAGCCGGGGCAACCCTCCGAAATCAACTTCACGGCGTGGAATTCCCCGCCGCCCAACACCTCCATGCTCGCGTTCGGCAATCTGGGCGCAGCCGACGGCAAAGTTACGGTACAGGGTTGGCTCTACGACGTAAAGAATGAGAAGTCGCCGCAAGTACTCGGCAAGCAGTACACCGATAATGCGACAACCGACGCCGTGCGCGTCATCGCACACCGCTTCGCCGACGAAATCATATTCCGCCTGGGCGGAGGCGTACAGGGAATCGCCGAAACCAGGATCTATTTCGTCAGCGAGCGCACCGGCCACAAAGAAGTCTGGATGATGGACTACGACGGCGCCAACCAGCAGCAGATCACGCACTTGGGAAGCATTTCCCTGTCGCCGCGCATCTCGCCCGATGGCTCGCGGCTGGCCTTCAGCTCGATCAACAAGGGCGGTTGGGAAATCATGATGTACTCATTCGATCTCAACCGCATGGTCAGCTTCCCGCGTTTTGGAGGCATGAATCTTTCGCCGTCCTGGTCGCCCGAGGGCAAGATTGCGTTCTCCTCCTCGCGCAACGGCTATCCCAACATTTTCGTGGTGGACGCATCCGGAGGAAACTCGCTTCGCCTGACCAACGATAAAGGCCCGGACGTTTCGCCCACCTGGAACCGCAAGACCGGCGCCCAGATCGCCTTCGTCAGCGGACGCTCCGGCCTGCCGCAGATCTATACCATGGAAGCCGATGGCACCAACCTGCAGCGCGTTACCGATCAAGGCTACGCGGTTTCTCCCAACTGGTCGCCCAACGGGCAGTTTCTGACCTTCTCCTGGATGCGCAAGTACGGGCCCGGAGAGCCGGGTTCCAACGACCTCTATCTGATGGACGTCGCCAGCAAGCAGTGGGTGCAACTCACTCACGACTCCGGGCGCAACGATTTTCCCTGCTGGTCTCCGGACGGGCGGCACATTGTGTTTCAGTCGCACCGCTCCGGCAGCGACCAGATATGGACCATGCTGGCGGACGGCACGAATGTGAAGCAGCTGACTTTTACGGGCGCCAACACGCAGCCCAACTGGAGTTGGAAGTAAATTGCTTGACATCCTGTGGTGGCAAGTGAGGTTCGTATCAGGATAACGCCTTCAGGCGTGCCGCAGGAGCTACACCACGAAAGCGCCTTCAAGCGCTGCGGTAAGAGATTTGGAGTTGATCACGGGCTGTTAAGAAGCACGGTTTTGCGGCTGGCCCAGAGTGCGCCCTGCCGTGAATCTGTAAATTGCACGCCACCATGCGGGGCGCACAGAAAACTGGAGGAATCAGTGAAGCACGCAATAACAGCAACCACAAGAATGACGAGATGGCTCACTCTCCTATTCGCACTCGGCACGATCATGTTACTGGGCGCCTGCGCAAAGAAGGTCGCCCCGCCGCCGCCCCCGCCCCCACCCGCACCCACCGCTCCCACCGCCTCGTTGTCGGCGAACCCGAATAATCTCGACCCGGGCCAATCGACAACTTTGACCTGGCAGACGACGAACGCGACCGACGTCAGCATTGAGGGCATCGGCCTAGTGGATACGAGCGGCTCGCGTCAGGTTACTCCGGTCGACTCAACCACCTACCATCTCATCGCAAAAGGCGCCGGCGGAACCCAGGACGCCACCGCTCGCGTGACCGTCAACCGCGCACCCGCGCCGCCAACAACAGTTTCCAACACCACCGAGCAGGAACTTTTCGCGCAAAACGTGAAGGACATTTACTTCGATTACGACAAGTACGATGTGCGCGCCTCTGAGCAAGGCTCCTTGCAGCGCGACGCACAGTTCCTGCAACAGCATCCCAACATCCACATCACCATCGAAGGATACTGCGACGAGCGCGGCTCAACCGAATATAACCTGGCCCTGGGCACCAATCGCGCGGACGCGGTGAAGAATGCGCTCATCCAGGCTGGATTGGCCGGCGATCGTATCAAGACCTTCAGCTACGGCAAAGAGAAACCCTTCTGCACCGAGTCGAACGAAAGCTGCTGGCAGCAAAACCGCCGCGGACACTTCGTGTACGAAAAATAAACTGCGGAAGTGGAGGGACGGGCACCTCGCCCGTCCTTGCTTTCTCAGGTTCCATCCGCTGGACGCCCGGCGGGTTGTTGACATTTAATTAATGGAGTAACTATGAAATCCGATCGCATTTCTCTCGTTCTTGCGCTGTTCGTGGCGCTCTTCCTCACCATCTGGATCACTCCCGCCTACGGCGCCAGCAAGGAAATCATCGAACTGCAAACCCAGGTCACCCAGTTGCAGCAGCAGATGACCACGATGATGCGATCCTTTGACGAGCGCATGGGCGTCATGAAGAATCTGCTCGAGCACAACACCGACGCCGCCAATAAAGTGAGCGCCGCCATCGGCGAGCTGCAAACTTCCGTCAACAAACAACAGCAGGATCGCGCCGCACAAGTCGACCAGATCTCCGGCCAGATTCAGGCGCTGAACGACACCATGGACGAACTCAAAGTCCGCCTCGCCAAGCTGAGCAAGGGATTCGAGGACATGCAAGCGGCGCAGCAGTCCATGGCCGCGCAGCAGACGCAAGCGCAGCAGCAAGCCCAGGCGATCGCTCAGGCGCCTCCGCCCGACGTGCTCTACAACAACGCCCTGCGCGACTACAACGGCGGGAAGAACGATCTGGCAGCCCAGGAATTCAACGACTACATCAAGTTCTACCC
>PLHP01000144.1:12583-17810 GCA_003138955.1 Acidobacteriaceae bacterium
AACGAAGCCATACAAGCGCGGGACAGGTTGCGGAAACTAGCGCCACCGAAAAGCCGTTAGTATCCATCTAAACCGGGTTGCCCCACTCATCGCGTTTTCTGCGATGAGTGGGTTCTCATCCCCAACAAGTAATTCAACCGCAGAGCGCGCGCAGCATAAAGGAGAACGATCCAACATACTCTGCGCCCTCGGCGTCTCCGCGGTGAACCAGTTTGAGGTTCACTTCGCCTCCGCCGCAGTCGCCTTCTCTGTCACCACGCCGCTTGGCCGCAGCGTGACCCAATCGGTCTGCACCCGATCCCATCCCTGAATCAGGAAGCCGTACGATTCGAACAGCTGCCGGATCTGCGGCCGCTGCCAGCCTGCAATCTCCTCCAGAATCGGCACCAGCGTTGCCAGGGCGTTGTCGCCGAGCACCGTCCGCTTGGCGATCTGTGCCACCAGTTTCGATTCCGACACGGCAATCGTGAAACCATCGCGCCGGTTCACGTGCAGCATGACGTGAATGTCGGAACTGCCGTCGCCCACGTAGACCACATGGTCTGCCGGAATGCCGAGCTGCTCTTCAAGTTGATCCAGCCGCGTGACTTTTCCGTAACCCGCCGTGGCTCGCACCAGGCTTTCAATCTCACCCGAGGCCTTGTATTTGAATTCGGTGCCAAAAATGTGGTCCTCCGGCACGATCCCCTCCAGCGCCGACTGGATCACCTCGACCGGCGCCGCCGAGAGCACGTAAAAATCAAAGTGAAATCCGTCGATCCGACGGTCGAGTATCTCGTAAATCTGCTTGATGTTTTCCTTGAGGCGAATGCGCTTGCCCGCCTCGAACAAGTCATCGCGCCGGACGCGCGAATGGAACTCGGGATCATGCAGGAGCAAATAAGAAAGTTCGGCGCCCTGCTGAACCAGGTTCAGCTTCGCCATGCCCTTGGCCTTGCGCTCGAATTCCTTAACAGAAATGCCAAGCAGCTCGCTCAACACGTAACCCGTATCGTTGAAGGTCAACGTCTGATCGAAGTCGCTGGCAAACAGATAATGTCTACGAAAATTGCTGGTCATATCCTATATTAGATTCAACATCCGGTTAATCGAGTATTAAATTTACCTATCCTAATCATCACAATAACTTGCAGCTGAAGCCGCAGGAGATATTGCCCGCCGCGAGCTTTCGGCGTAACCTGACCCTGTAATCATTATTTATTAACGCACCCGGAAAGGCCTGCCATGCCGAAAAGCAAGAGCGATCATCTTCTCAATGATTCCGACCGCGGAAAGGGTTCTCAGGAGCCTGACGAACGCGGCCAAAGCGGCAACAACTCCATGCAAGGCCAGCTCGGGCACCGCAACCCCGACCCCATGCAAGACGGAGCCGATACCGATTTCCCCGAGCCCGGCCATAGCCCCGAGCACTCATTCGAGGGAGAGTTCAAGAAAAAGAAAACTGTCTAGCGGAGGGGCGCCTGTCGCAGTGCTCTACTGCAGCTCTTCCATGCACTTCGCCAGCACTTCCCGGCTCGGACGTGTTACCGATTCCGGCAAGGTCGCCAGCGGCTCATCCGTGACGTTTAGCATGTCGATAAAGCTCGGCGCTTTTTCATTGATGTAGAACACGCCGGTCAGCACTTCACCTTTCGCATGCGATTCCATTAACCGCGTCACTGCCTGAATCTTATCCGTCGGATCGTACTCCTGCTCCAGCTTCCGCAGCCGCAGGCTCGATCCGTCGTGCATCGTGACTTCAAGCGTCGTCCCATGGTCGTAGTCAACGTTGATTTCCTCAAACGACGGCACAAAACTGATTTCCTGCAGTGGCTCGTCATGGGCCTGCATGTATTTATAAGACTTGGTCGAGCCCTCGTGGTCGTTGAAGGTCACGCACGGCGAAACCACGTCCAGCATCACCGTGCCGTTGTGCGCGATGGCGGCCTTGAGCATGGTGTGAAGCTGCCGTTTGTCGCCGGAGAACGACCGGCCCACAAACGTCGCTCCCAGTTGAATGGCCATGGCGCAGGTATCAACCGGAGGAAGGTCGTTCACCACGCCACTTTTCAGCGTGGACCCCAGATCGGCGGTGGCGGAGAACTGACCTTTCGTCAGACCGTAGCAACCGTTGTCCTCGATGATGTAGATGATCGGCAGATTGCGCCGCATCAAATGGACAAACTGCCCCGCTCCGATTGAAACCGTGTCGCCGTCGCCGGTTACACCCAGCGCGATCAGGTTCCGGTTAGCCAGAATCGCTCCCGTCGCCACCGAAGGCATGCGGCCATGCACGGAGTTGAAGCTATGCGAGCGGTTCATGAAGTAAGCCGGGCTCTTCGACGAGCAGCCGATGCCGCTGAACTTCGCGACGCGCTCCGGCTGCACTCCCATTTCATACATAGCGTCAATGATGCGTTCGGAAATCGCGTTATGCCCGCAACCGGCGCAGAGCGTCGTCTTCCCGCCGCGGTAGTCCACCACCTGCAGTCCAATGCGGTTAATCTTTGGAGTCGCAGGAGGAGTAGGAGTTGTAGCCGGCGTATTAGTAGGTGTGTTCCCCATGTTACTTGCCCTCCATCATCACGAGTTCGTCGGTCACGGAATGCGCGTCGATGGGCAATCCGTGGATATGGCAAATCGAGCGCAAACGCGGCGTCAATCCCGGCTTGATGTCGAGCTTGAGCAGGCTAGCCATCTGCCCGTCGCGGTTTTGCTCCACCACATACACGCGCTCGTGCCGCTCAATAAAGTCGTGAACCTCGCGCGTAAACGGATACGAGCGCACGCGAAGATAATCCGTTTCCAGCTTGTGCTCTTTCGACAACTGATCGCGCGATTCCACGATCGCCCAGTGCGACGTGCCATAAGCGATAATGCCGATCTTCGCGTTACCGCCCATCAATTCCGGTCGCGGAACGAACGACCGCGCGGTCTCGAACTTCTTGTTGATCCGTTCCATATTGCGTTCGAAATCGTCAGGCCGCTCGCTGTACTGCGCCTTCTCATTGTGGCCGCTGCCGCGCGCAAAGTAAGCCGCCGCCGGATGATCCGTGCCCGGCAGCGTGCGATAGCCGACGCCATCGCCATCCACATCCTTGTAGCGGGCAAAACCGCCAACCTTCTCAAGATCGGCCTTAGTCAAAACCTTTCCGCGATTAATCGGCTTGTCGGGATAAGGAAACGGATCCGACATCCAGTTATTCATCCCCAGGTCGAGGTCCGACATGACGAACACCGGCGTCTGGAAACGCTCGGCCAAGTCAAAAGCATCCTGCGCCATGGTGAAGCACTCGCTCACCGAGTTCGGAAACAGCATGATGTTCTTGGTGTCGCCGTGGCTCAGAAATGCCGTCGAGAGCACGTCGCCTTGCGCAGTACGAGTAGGTAAGCCGGTCGATGGCCCCACGCGCTGAATGTTCCAGATCACCGCGGGAACTTCCACGTAATACGCCAGTCCGGTGAACTCAGCCATCAGCGATATGCCCGGACCCGCGGTAGCAGTCATCGAGCGCGCACCCGCCCAAGCCGCCCCAATGACCATGCCCACCGCCGCCAGTTCGTCTTCGGCTTGCACGATGGCAAAAGTCGCCTTGCCATCCGGCCCGACGCGGTATTCCTTCATGTACTCAATCATCGTCTCCACCAGCGATGACGAAGGCGTGATCGGGTACCACGTCACTACGGTGCAACCCGCAAACATGCATCCCATAGCCGCGGCAGAATTGCCGTCGATGATGATCTTGCCCTTCGTCTTGTCCATGCGCTGGATGTAGAACGGATCGCGCTTCTTCAGGTTAGCGGCGGCATAATCGTGCCCTGCCTTGGCAGCCGCCAGGTTCAAGGTTGCCGCTTTCGCTTTCTTCGCGAACTGCTTGCGGATCGCCTTCTCCACCTCGGCAAAATCGATTTCCAGCAATTGCGCCGCGGCCCCGACATAGATCATGTTCTTGATCAGCTTGCGCAGCTTGGCTTCCGCGCCCACCGTCGCCGCCAGCTTATCGTAAGGCACGGCGTAATAAATCAGATCGTCGCGCACCTTGTCGAGCGCCAGCGGCTCGTCGTAGAGCACGGAAGCGCCCGCCCCGAGCGTCTTCACATCGTCCTGCGCCGTCTCCGCATTCATCGCGATGAGCAGGTCGATTTCCTTCTTGCGCGCGATGTAGCCGTCTTTACTGGCGCGGATCGTGAACCAGGTCGGCAGCCCCGCAATGTTCGAAGGAAACAGGTTCTTCCCCGAAATCGGCACGCCCATCTGAAAAATGCTGCGCATCAAAACCGTGTTGGAACTCTGCGACCCCGAACCATTCACCGTAGCAACCTGAATACTCATGTCATTAATGACACGCCTTTGCCCCACTTGGCCGGACAATTCCTGGGGCACGATATCGGTAGTGGCCATCCCTATACCTTTCTGGTCTAAACCCAATAAATTGTTGACCGGGCAAACCCCATCGCCCGGAACTCTAGCGGAGTGAAGCGTGGAAACCCTTATTATACGCGTTCGAAAGCAATGGACGTAACCAGAACAGCAACAGGCAGTAGACCGCGGCGGGTACCCTACTCATTCGCGTTCTGTACGAATAAGTGGACGGACCGCCCAGCTTCACTTCCTCACCGTCAACTCGTATCGCAGTAAAGACTCTAGACTTCCCTGCGCTGGGCCGCGTGCCAAATCGTGCTGATAGTAATGCGCTGGTCCCGCACGCGGTACAAGACGATATACGGCGTGCTTCCGATGACCAACTCTCGGATTCCCGGCTCGGCCCCTACCCGACCCAGGCGGGGATGATTTCTCAGAGCTTCGACCATGGCAACAATCCGCGTGGCCAGTCGTTCCGCCGCCTCCGGTTTGTCGCGGGCCACGTAAGCGCGAATTTCCTGCAGGCGGGTTCGTGCCAAAGCAGACCAGACAATCTCTAAAGGCACAGCGCCTCGTCATCATGTTCTTCGCCACAGGCGCACTTCGGAACCGGCAACTCGCGATCGGTTCCCCATGACAGCAGCCACGCCTTCATGTCCTCGTTCTTGACGTAGTGTCCCGATTTGACCTGGCGATCCGCCTGCCGAACCTCGGCCAGCATTCTTTCCTGATCGGCGACGTAAGATTCCACGGCATCCGCGATCAGAAAATTCGAACTGCGCCCCGAGGCCTTCGCCAGCTTCGCCAGCCGTTTTTTGGTTTCCGGCTTCAACCGGATGCTAAGGGTTGCGCTCCGTGTGTTTGCCATGAACACATCCTAGCACA